>NZ_JBVIIM010000001.1:0-113883 GCF_055569765.1 Streptomyces sp. NPDC031365
GGTCAGTCCGCCCCCTTGCGCATACCTCATGTGGTCGGCATACCGCAGGGATCATGAGGCGTCAGCCCTACGACACCACGCTTTGAAGGTCAGTAACCCCGAGCCGGAGGCAAGGGCGTCATCGTGAGATGGGGTCTGGAGGAAGCCCGAGGCGAGACCTGGGTACCGAGGAACATGAACCGTGTACGAGGCGTGCTGGCCGGGGACCTCGGTGAGGGGCGCGGAGTGTGCGGCATAGGGGCGGCCACCGACGGTGGCGTGGCCGCGGGTGGGGGCGTCCAGGCCGAGGATCATTCGCAGGGTGGTGGACTTGCCCGCGCCGTTCGGGCCGGGGAAGCCGGTGACGGTGCCGGGGCGGACGGTGAAGGACAGGTCGGTGACGACGGTCCGGTCGCCGTAGCGTTTGGTGAGTTCCTGAGCCGTGATCATGCTTCGATGCTCGTCCGTGCGGGGGCGGCGGACGTCGGACCGGGGTCCGTAATCCGGATGAGGCGGTGGTAACGCGGTACTACGGTGGCGGCCATGACTGCCGGTGCGGTGCCCTTCGAAGACTGTGTGATCCGGCCCGTACGGGCGGGGGAGTGGAGTGCGGTGAAGGAGTTGCGGCTCACCGCGCTGCGGGACCCGGTCGCGCATCTCGCCTACCTGGAGACCTACGAGGAGGCCGCGGCCCGGCCGGACTCGTTCTGGCGGGAACGCACGGCGAGGAGTGCGGAGGGCGGCAGCGGAGCACGGCAGTTCGTCGCCGAGGCGGGGGACGGAAGCTGGGTGGGCACGGTTGCCGTGCTGATCGAGGAGGCCGGGTCGACGGACTGGGCCGGGTTTCCCGTCGAGCGGCGGCAGGGGCACCTGGTGGGCGTGTATGTGGCGCCCGGGTATCGAGGGAGCGGGCTGACCAAGGCGCTGTTCGACACCGGGCTCGAGTGGGCGTGGGGGCGTGGGGCGGAGCGCGTGCGGCTCATCGTGCACCCGGAGAACGCGCGGGCGCTGGGCTTCTACCGCAGGACGGGGTTCGTGGAGAGCGGGGTGACCGTGCCGTTGGCGGGCAAGCCGGATGAGCGGGAGTGGGAGATGGTCGTCGAACGGCCCGGGTCAGGCCGGTAGTTCGGCGTGGGGCCAGCGGGAGCGGGCCTGTTCGCGGGAGCGGAGCAGGGCCAGGGTGGGCATGCCCCGGTCCGTGCCGGTGCTGAGGAGTTCCGGAAGCTGGGGGAGCGGGGCCACGGCCGCCACATCGTCCAGGACGAGGGTGAGTGGTGGGTCGAGCCGACCGGAGGATGACCGTTCGGCCATGCGCCGGCCGTGCTCGACCACGTGCGAGGCGAGCGCCGTCAGCAGGGGCATCGCGCCCGGACTGGTGCGGGGATCCTCGATGGATTCGCCCACAACATAAAGCGTGCCCCCTTCATCAATGAAGGAATCCAAGGCGAGGGCATCATTTCGGTGGGGAGTGCAGGCCTCGCGGACATGGAGCGTGGAGAGGGCGGACAGGGCGCGGGTGGTCAACTGCTGGGCCATGTCCCGGCGGTCCGGATGCGCGGTGAGGGCTGCTTCGAGTTCGCCGGCGGAGCCGGGCGCGGCCTTGGGGTGGGTGCGGAGGATGCGTACGGCGTCGTGCACCTGGATGCCCTGGGACCAGCGGTGGACGTGACGGACGGTACGGCCGTCGATGGCGGCGGCGTGTACGTAGCTGCGGAGCAGGGTCTCGGCGGTGTCGCTGACCGCCTGGTCGAGGCGGGAGGTGGGGCGGACGGGTGTGAGGAGTGCTGCCGCGCGGGCGGTGGCTGTCTGTCTGTCCTCGCAGCCGGCTGTCGGGGACCAGTGGAGACGGGCCGGGGTGTCGCAGAGGTGGGTGGGGTCGTAGAGGTGGGCGGGGCCCAGTTTCGCGCGGGCGTCCTTGGTGTCGTGCCAGAGGGTGGGGTGGGACGTGAGGACGAGGACGGGGCCCTCCGCGTCGCGTACGGCTTGGGTGGCCGCGGTGTGGCGGGTGGCCGGGGGGCCGTAGTGCACCACGCCTCCGGCGCGGTGTGTTCTCCACCCGACTGCCTGTTCACCGTGGGATACGAGGGCAGCCATGGGCTCTTCGGGCGCCGGCGCCGCCTGCTCGGGCACTCTCGGGGTCGGGACCTCGTGCGGTTGCTTCGCCGCGGGTTCCGGCGCTCGTGCGGGGTGCGGTTCCGGATCCGGCGCTCGTGCGGCTTGCGCCGCCGGTTCCGGCTCTTCCGCGACCCGCGGTTCTGGTTCCGGCTGCCGCTTTCGTACCCCCGCCGCCCGCTCCGCCCTCCGCCGGGCCCGCACGGCTCTCCAGCGGGCCACCGTGCCCAGGACGAACACGGCCAGGACGATCAGGATCATCACCTGGCCGATGAACAGGCCCCAGAAGAGGCCGTAGCCCGAGAGGGCGGCCTCCGGGGTGTCCGGCCAGGCGCCGGGGAGGTTCCGCGGCTCGACGACGAGGTGGCGCACGGCCACCGGGGTGCGGGTGAAGGTGACGTCGGCGGGCCACCGGCCGTGGGCGAAGAGGCCCGCGAGGCCGGTGGCCGTCCACACCATCGTGGTCAGGCCGAGGAGGAAGGCGAGTACGCCGATCAGCAGCCCGTCGGGGATACCGCCCTGGCCGCCGCCCGCCCGGCCGTGCTCACGGTGATCGTGCGGTCTCACGCGCCGTCCCCCTACGCCACCGTCGACTCGGAGTCGCCGACGTGCTGTTCCATGAAGGCGGCCGCTCGCTCCTCCGCCTCCAGTTCGGCGGCGTGGAGGGCGTCGTCGTTCAGGTCGGCGGAGGACTGGGTCATCGCGCGGTCGGTGAAGACCAGGGGGCGTTCGGTCTCCGTGATCAGGTGTTTGACCACCTGGACGTTGCCGTTGACGTCCCATACCGCGATGCCCGGGGTGAGCGTCGGGATGATCTCCACCGCCCATCTGGGCAGGCCGAGGACGCGGCCGGTCGCCCTCGCCTCGTCGGCCTTCTGGGCGTAGATTGTCCGGGTGGACGCCATCTTCAGGATGGCCGACGCCTCCTTCGCCGCCGCCCCGTCCACCACGTCGGACAGATGGTGGACGACCGCGACGAACGACAGGCCGAGCCGCCGCCCGAACTTCAGCAGCCGCTGGAACAGCTGCGCGACGAACGGGCTGTTGATGATGTGCCAGGCCTCCTCGACCAGGAAGATGCGCTTCTTCCGGTCGGGGCGGATCCAGGTGTGCTCCAGCCACACGCCGACGATCGCCATGAGGATCGGCATGGCGATGGAGTTGCGGTCGATGTGGGACAGGTCGAAGACGATGAGCGGCGCGTCGAGGTCGATGCCGACGGTCGTCGGGCCGTCGAACATGCCCCGCAGGTCACCGTCGACCAGGCGGTCCAGGACCAGGGCGACGTCCAGGCCCCACGCCCTCACGTCGTCTATGGCGACGTTCATCGCCTCCGCCGACTCCGGTTCGGGGTGGCGCAGGCACTCGACGATGTCGGAGAGGACAGGCTGGCGTTCGACGATCGTCTCGTTGACGTAGGCGTGCGCGACCTTGAGGGCGAAGCCGGAGCGTTCGTCCAGGCCGTGGCCCATCGCCACCTCGATGATGGTCCGCAGCAGCGCGAGCTGACCGGTCGTGGTGATCGACGGGTCGAGGGGGTTGAGCCGGATGCCGTGGTCCAGGGCGGCCATCGGGTCGAGCCGGATGGGGGTGATCCCCAGTTCCTGCGCGACGAGGTTCCATTCGCCGACGCCGTCCTCGCCCTGCGCGTCCAGGACGACGACCTGGCGGTCGCGGAAGCGCAGCTGCCGCAGGACGTACGTCTTCTCGAGCGCCGACTTGCCGTTGCCGGACTCGCCGAGGACCAGCCAGTGCGGGGCGGGGAGCTGCTGCCCGTAGAGCTGGAAGGGGTCGTAGATGTAGCCCTTGCCGGAGTAGACCTCGCGGCCGATGATGACGCCGGAGTCGCCGAGGCCGGGCGCGGCGGTCGGCAGATAGACCGCCTGCGCCTGGCCCGTGGACGTGCGCACCGGCAGCCGCGTGGTCTCGACCTTCCCGAACAGGAAGGACGTGAAGGCGTCGGTGACGACGGACAGCGGATCCCGCATATCGGCTCAGCCCCTACCTTCGAATGCCGGTGGCGAACGGGAGTGTGTTCACGAACGCGCGGTGGTGCTCGCGGTCGCACCACTCCAGCTTCAGGTACGACTTTCCGGCCGACGCCCGTATGGTCCGCTTGTCGCGGGCCAGGGCCTCGGGTGTGCGGGAGGAGACGGTGATGTAGCCGACGAGGTTGACGCCCGCGGCGCCGCTGGCGAGGTCCTCGCCGCGCTGGTCCAGGCGGCTGTGGGCGGCCATGTCACGCGGGTCGACCGTGCGGTTCATCTTGGCGGCGCGGGACGCCTCCGCCACGTCGTTGGTCTTCTCGGTCAGCATCCGCTCGATGGCGACCTCGGTGGGTTCGAGGTCCATCGTGACGGCGACCGTGCGGATCACGTCCGGGGTGTGGACGAGCAGCGGCGCGAGGAAGTTGACGCCCACCGGGGTCATCGGCCACTCCTTCACCCAGGCCGTGGCGTGGCACCAGGGGGCGCGGGTGGTGGACTCGCGGGTCTTGGCCTGGAGGTAGGTGGGCTCCATGGCGTCCAGCTCGGCCGGCCAGGCGTTGCGCTGCGTCATCGCCTGGATGTGGTCGATCGCGTGGTCCGGGTCGTACATGGAGTGGATCAGCGAGGACAGTCTGCTCTGGCCGAGCGGCTGCCGTACGCGGATGTCGGCCTCCTGGAGCCGGGAGCAGATGTCGGTCAGCTCACGGGCCATGACGACGGCGAGTCCCGCGTCCCGGTCCACCTTGCCGCCGCCCTGGCTGCGCATCGCACGGGCCATGGTGCTCGCCTCGGCTGCCAGTTCGCGGTTGTAGTGCATGCAGGCGACGAGATACGCGCGGTGCTGCTCGCTGCTGGTCGACACCATCGACTGCAGCTGCTCGTACGACTGCTGGAGCCACGGCGGTGACTTCTCGTTGCCGCGGACGGAGACGTCCTTGGCGTGCGCGTCGGGGTCGGCGGGCAGGGTGCGGGCCAGCATTTGAATGCGGGTCACGAAGCCGTCACCGTTGGCGACGTGCTTCAGCAGGGTGCCGAAGCGGTCGACGAGGGCTTCCTGGTCCTCGGAGTCGCGCAGGCCGACGCCCGGGCCCTCGATCTCGATCGCGGCGGTGACGGTCTTGCGGTCGGCGTGCAGGAGTACGGCGATCTCGTCCGGGCCGAAGGGCGCGGCGAGCCAGGTGATCCGACCGATCCCGGGCGGCGGCCCGACCTCCACCTCGCGCCCGTCCAGTCGGGTGCCCGCCTCGACGACGCCGGAGCGGTAGGTGGTGCCTCGGCGCACGCTGCGCTTGTAGCTGCGGTTGATCTCGAACCACTTGTAGAAGGTGCGGCCCCTGTAGGGCACGTAGACCGCGGCCAGCGCCAGCATCGGCAGGCCCGCGAGCAGCACGATCCGCACGGACAGGACGGGGACGAGGAGCCCGCACATCATGCCGAGGAACGCGCCCACGACGATCAGCGCGATCTCACCGGTCTCGCGATTACGGCCGACGATCGCGTTCGGCCGGGCGCGGCCGATCAGATACGTACGGCGGGGCGTGACCGGATGGGACAGGTGGGACTCGGTCGTCAACGCCCTTCACCTCCCGTGCTGTTGGTACTGCTGTTGCGGGTGCTGCTGGCGTGAGGGGTGTTCACCGGGTTGCCCGAGCGGGGTGCGGGGGCGGCGGAGGGGACGCTTCCGCCGCCGTTCGACGTGCGTGAGCTGTGCGCGGCGACTCCGCCGGAGGCGGGGTTGGAGGGGCGGGCACCGGAGGACTGGCCGCCGCCGTTGTTGTCGGCGCGGGTGCTGTGGGTCTTGATGCCCTGGGCGACCAGGGTCGCCGGGGAGCTGATGACGGCGGCGGCCTTGCTCTCGGCCCCCTGCATCATGCGGTTGTTGCGGGAGCCGGCGATCTCGTCGCCGAAGCCGGGGACGAAGCGGTAGATCATCGCGGAGGCGAAGATGGCGAGCAGGATGATCGCCAGTCCGGAGACCACGGCGGAGAAGGCGTCGGGGCCGTCGTCGGCGGAGAGCGCGCCGGCGAGGCCGAGCACGATCACGATGACGGGTTTCACGAGGATCACCGCGATCATGATGCCTGCCCAGCGGCGGACATGGCCCCACAGGTTCTTGTCGACCAGGCCCGCGTAGACGACGGTGCCGAGGAGGGCACCGACGTAGAGCAGGGCGGCGCGGATGACGAGCTCCAGCCAGAGGATGCCGGCGGCGAGGATGGAGACGAGCGAGACGACGATCAGCATGATCGGGCCGCCGCCGATGTCGTCGCCCTTCTCGAGCGCGCCGGCGAACGTGCCGAAGAACGTGTCCGTCTGGTCGCCGGTCGCCTTCGCCAGCACGTCGGTGATGCTGTCGGTGGCGGAGACGATGGTGTACAGGATCAGCGGGGTGAAGGCGGAGGCGAGGACCGTCAGCCAGAGGAAGCCGATCGCCTCGGAGAGCGCGGTCGCGAGGGGGACGCCTCGCACCGCGCGCTTGGCTACCGCGAGCAGCCAGAGGAGGAGGGTGAGGATCGTCGACGCGGCGAAGACCACGGCGTACTGCTGGAGGAACGTGTCGTTGGTGAAGTCGACGTTCGCGGTGCTTTCGACGGCTCCGCTGAGCTGCTTGACCGTCCAGGAGGCGGCGTCGGCGCAGCCCTGGGCGAGGGAGGCGAGGGGGTCGAGGGTGGCGGAGGGGTCGTCGAGGGTGGTGGCGCCTCCGGAGCCGGCTTCGCCCTTTTCGCAGTAGTCCTTGGCGGGGCCGACGATGAGGTCGCAGTTGTCGTCCGACGGAGTGGGTGTCGGCGTGGGCGCCGCAGTGGCACTGGTTGCCAGCAGCAGTGTCGTGGTTTGCAGGACTGTCAGAGCGGTGGCGATCTTGAGTACGCGACGCGGGCTACCGGGCATACGTGAAGCCTCCGTACTCCTTGACGGCCTTGGCCATTTCCTCAGCGGTGGATGCCTTGTCATCTCCGGGGACGGGCGCGGGGCCGTCCTTCTGCGAGAAGCTGTCGATCTTCCAGTCGTCGTCTGCCCAGCGCAGTTGAAGGGTCATCGTGAACCAGTCGCTGCTGACTGGATTGGTTGTGTTCTCGCCGGCGGTGCCGAACACCCCTGAGCACCAGACTTCGACGGTGGCGGCGGAGTCCGAGTAGCTTGTGGCCTTGGTGCCGATCGGCATGGTGCGGGAGACGTAGGTGTTGTCCGCTGCGGCATTGCCGTTCTCGTCGAGGCCGATGTTGTCCAAGAACTCCTTGGTGTACGCCTTGTCGAACCGGTCCTCGAGGGCAGCCTGCTTGTCCGCGATGAAGACCTGCCGGACGATCTCCGTCCGCCGCGCGGGTTTGAGGATGTCGGCTGATACGAGGACCACCGCGTAGTTCGCCGCCGCGCTCTCCGCCCCCTGGCGGTCGTGGGCGAAGCCCGAGGGGATGCCCGCTGCCTTCGCGTCCACCGGCTTCTCCCCCGAAGGGGCCGTCGCCGCCGACTTGGGGGAGTCGCCGGAGCCGCCCTCGTCCGCTGCGGAATCGTCTCCTCCACGGTTCGCGAAGGCGATCGCGGCGATCAGGAGCACCACCACGCCGACCACCGTGACAAGGCTGCGCGACGACGAACGAGCGCCTCTGCGCCCGCCGCCGTACGGGTCACCGCCCCCTTCCGGCAGCCGGGTGCGGGTCTGACCGGTGTCGTCTCCGAGACTCATGCCGCGTACGCCCCCTCAGCGTCGTGCGGAAACACCTCGTACTCCGGGTACTCCACGTACGACGGTAGCCGTGCGGGCTCCGGTTCGCGCGCGGTGTGGTGACTGGACATCAGGGAAACGCAACCTCAGCCGGTGGGCACGACGGGCGGGTGGGATGGAGGGGATCCGGGCGTGCCCGGTCGGACAGATGGAGCGGAACCTAGACGGCCATGCCGTACACGATGGTGAAGAGCGTGCCGAGCGAGCCGATGATGAAGACGCCCGTGAGCCCCGCGATGATGAGGCCCTTGCCCTGTTCGGCACTGAACGTGTCCCTCAACGCCGTGGCGCCGATGCGCTGTTTGGCCGCCCCCCAGATGGCGATGCCCAGGCAGAGCAGGATGGCGACCGCCATGACCACCTCGATCATGATCTTGGCCTCGTTGCCCAGGCTGCCGAAGGGGCCCCAGTCCGGGGCGATCCCGCCGATAATGGTGTTGATGTCTCCCTCGTCGGCCGCGAAGAACACGTAAGTCACCGCCCCTGTATGGGTAGTTCCGCTTCCCCTGCGGGGTGCAGAGGTCAGGTCCTATTGTCGCCGACAATGACGCTGTCGTATGTCGACTTGGCGTCATCCGTTGGCGGGTTTCGTAGGAATAGCTTGCCACCGGCGCGCGCCGGACCCCGGCAGGGGCGCGCTCCGATGGGTGAAGAGTCGTATCGTCACTCTGTGTACCACGACCTGTCACGCCGGGCAACGAGGTCGCCCGGCACGGTTCCTGACTGGCGTTCGAGTGACTCGGCGTGCGGTTCTACGCCACGAAGTGGTCGAACTCGCCGGCGCGGACACCTTGTACGAAGGCGTACCAGCGGGGGTGGTCGGTGGTGACCGTGGCGGTGCCGTCGGGAGCCTGGAGTCGGACGGTTGCGTCGTCACCGACGGTGACGCGGATGTGGGGCAGGCGGTGGGCGGCCTGGTGGGGCTGCTCCTTGAGGGCGAGGAGGAGGCTGTGGAAGGCCGCACGGTCGGTGGTGAGTATGGATCCGCTGGGGTCGGCGGACTCCGTTATGTGGATCGCCTGGGGGGTCGCGGCTACGTGCACGCAGGAGTCGCCCTCGCCGCAGTATGACGACTTCTGCCAGATGCGCTGGGGCATTCAGGGTCCCTTCAGAGGTCTTGGGCGATGGAGTGGATGAGGTCCCGCGATTTCTCGGGTGCCAGGGCTCGGGATTCCACCCGGTCCAGGACGGCGCGGTACTTGCTGAGCTGGGCCTCGGCATCGAGGAAGACGGGGCCGTGCGACTGGTCGAGGTGAACCGTGTCGAGTTGGGGGACCGGCCCACGTGAATAGAAGATCGACTGCCCCGATCCCGGGAAGCCTCCGGACGCGAACGGAATCACCTTGATGGTGATGTGCTCTCGCTCACTGGTGTCGAGCAGGTGTCGCAGCTGCGCCCCGGCGATGGCCCGGCCACCGAACTGCATACGGAGCGCCGCTTCGTGAATGAGCGCCAGGTATGGCGTCGGGTTGTCGCGGTAGACCACCGTCTGACGCTTGATGCGGAACGAAGCGCGGTGCTCGATGTCGGGCGGTGCGAGTTCGGGTACGACTTCGTGGAACAGCGAGCGGGCGTGATCGATGGTCTGGAGAAGCCCGGGGATGTGGACGGTCACGGCGCTGCGCAGGTGGGTGGCGTGGTGTTCGAGTTCGGCCAGATCCAGTAGCGAGGGTGGCAGGAGGTCGCGGTACTCCTCCCACCAGCCGCGTCTGCGCTCGCCCGTCATCCCGGTGAGGGATTCAACGAGGGTCTTGTCGGCGCATTCGTAGTGGCAGGCCATGGCGCGGACGCGTTCGGAGCTCACGCCCGCTCGGCCCGCTTCCATGTTGCTGATCTGGTTCGGCTTGATGCCGAGGAGTTGACCTGCCTCGACGGCTGTCAGGCCTGCACGCTCGCGGAGTTTGCGCAGTTCGCTGCCCAAGCGGAGCTGGCGACCCGTCGGATTGCTTCTCACGGGCTGGTCAGCCTCCTTGTCGTACATGTCACTCGTACGGGTGCAGTGTGTGGGCTTCAACGCAGTTCATGTAAAGGGTTACATGAACTGCCGCTAGCTTGGTTGCAGGCGCCCTACCCAGAAGCGCACCGATCGACGGCTCGGCACTGCCACTGGGTCTCTGTTCGCACGCCCATACCCCAACTGACCCGACTGACCGGAGACTTCCATGTCCACCGTATCCCCGCCCTGGTCCTACACCCTCCACCTCTCGCGTGATCCACGCTCACCGGGCATCGCCCGCTCCACCCTGAGGTCCGTCCTGGCCGCGTACGAGCTCGGTGAACTCGCGCCCACCGCCGAGCTGCTCGCCTCGGAACTGCTGACCAACGCCCATCTGCACACCCGGGGCCCGTACGCGCTGCACATCCGGCCGACGGTGTCCGGGCAGCTCCGGGTGGGCGTGTGGGACAAGGATCCGACCGTCCCCTCGGGACTGGGTGCCGGCTTCGTCCACGGTGTGATGCCGCACGGGGCCTCGGAGGGCGGACGGGGTCTGGCACTCGTACGGGCGTACGCCGACTCCTGGGGCGCGTCGCTGCTGGGGGCACCGGAGGGGGCGTCGGGCGGGAAGGTGCTGTGGGCGGAGTGCGGCTGGGCCGGTCCGTGATCACCGGGCCGTCCCACGTCAACCGCGCTATGTGGCAAGGTCGTTCCGTGGACGCACTGAAGGCTCAGGATCCCGCGCAGATAGGCGCGTACATGCTGTTGGCCCGCCTCGGCGCGGGTGGGATGGGGCAGGTCTACCTCGGGCGGTCGCCCGGTGGCCGGCTGGTGGCGATCAAGGTGATCCGTGACGAGATCACGGATCACCCCGAGGCGCTCTCCCGGTTCAGGCGTGAGGTGGAGACCGTGCGTCTGGTCCGCAGCGCGTACACCGCGAACCTGATCGACGCCTCGTTGGACTCGGCCCCTTACTGGCTGGCGACCGAATACGTGTCGGGTCCGACGCTGAGCAAGGCGGTGGGGGTGAGGGGGCCGATGCCGCCCGAAACCTGCCGGCGCCTGTTCGCGGCGCTGGCGGAAGGGCTCGCGGCCGTGCACGAGCAGGGGGTCACGCACCGGGACCTCAAGCCGCAGAACGTGCTCCTGGCCGCGCAGGGGCCGCAGCTCATCGACTTCGGCATTGCCCGCGGAGTCGGGCAGACGGCACTCACCGAGGCGGGGTCGGCTCCGGGCACGCCCGGCTTCACCGCGCCCGAGGTGCTGATGCGCAATGAGGTCGGTGCCGCCGCCGACGTGTTCGCGCTCGGGGCGACGATCGCGTACGCGGCGACGGGCAGGCCCCCGTTCGGGTTCGGTGAACCGGCCACGGTCAGCTACCGCGCGGTGCACGAACCGATCGAGCTCGCCGGTGTGGAGCCCGAACTGGCCGGCCTGATCCAGCACTGTGTGGCCAAGGACCCGGCGGCGCGCCCGCAGCTCGCCGAGGTCATCGCACGGTGCCGCGTGCTGGCTGCTCTCGTCGAGGACCCCTTTTACGCGGGACTCGCCGGCTTGGCCGAGGTGCTGCCGGTGGCGGCGGCCGCGGCCGTCTCACCACCGCCGGTACACCCGCCGGTCATGGGGCTGCACGACCTGCCGACATCCGCCTCCACACACGCGCCCGGGCGCACGCCGGGGTACACACCCACGCAGGTGGGTCCCCCGGCTCCGCCGAAGCGGCGCCGTCCCGCGCCCTGGCTCATTGCGGTGACGGCGGGGCTCGCGGTCGGAGCGGTGACGGTGGCGGCCGTCCTGCTGCCGGACCGGGGCGAGGGTGATGCGGGCGCGGACGGCAAGGAGACGACCGGGGCCGCGCGGCCCGGTGCCACGTCGAAGGCCCCCACCCCGCAGGGCAGCGAGCAGCGGAAGGTCCAGCCACCCGCCTATGTGGAGGCGACGAATCCGAACCGCGACTACTGGACGCCGGACGCCGATGTGACGGACGGTCAGGGGGCGTGTCAGCTGCCTGCCGAAGAGCGCAACCAGTACTTCCAGGCCTCCGTCGCCGATGCGGATTCCGACGCGCCGTACACCTCCGGCAAGGGGCGCATCGGAATCCGTCTGGGGAACGTCGTCCCCAAGGACGGGGAGTCGTACTACGTGTCGGTCGCCGTCAAGCCGCCGCACGCGATCGACGCGGACACGGGCCGCCCGATCGAGGGCGCACGGTTCGAGAACCTGAGTCTCGGCTACACCAGCAAGCCGGTCGACCTGTACGAGGGCCTCCGCGACGAGGCATCCGCTCCGTGGGTGTGGTTGACGTACCCGGACGACTTCCAGGAGGTCAAGGATGGCAAGAGGTACGCGGACGCCATCCCGGTCGAGAACGACCCCGGCAACTGGACCGTGCTCTTCCTTCATGTCCAGGGCCCGAAGCAGTACGCCAGTGTCGATTGCCGCGGGTTTGTCGCGAAGTAGCTCACACGGACGCCCTTCAGGCTGGTAAATGACCCATAAACCGGTGCGCGGTAGGGGAGAGTTGGAGCGTGCGAAAGGTATGGGTGGCCGGTGGCGCCGCCATCGGGCTGGGGCTGAGCTTCGTCATGCTGCTCGTCGTCGGCGTCTACGTCGTCGCCGGCAACCTCGTCAACGGTGTGGGCGGTGCGGGCAAGGCACTCGCCAAGGGGTCGGTTCCCGCCGCGTACCAGACGCTCGTTCAGAAGTGGGGCAACCTCTGCCCGGCCATCAACCCGGCGTTGCTCGCCGCGCAGCTCTACCAGGAGAGCGGGTGGGATCCGGACGTCGTCAGCCACGCGGACGCGCGCGGTATCGCCCAGTTCATTCCCGGCACCTGGGCCGCCCATGGCATCGACGGGGACGGCGACGGCGACCGTGACATCTGGGACCCGAATGACGCGATTCCGTCGGCGGCGTCGTACGACTGCGAACTCGCGAAGTACGTGAAGGGCGTCCCCGGGGACGTGACGAACAACATGCTCGCCGCCTACAACGCGGGGGCATACCGGGTCATCAGGTCGGGCGGGGTTCCCGCGATCAGCGAGACGCAGAACTACGTCAAGCGCATCCGGGCTCTGGAGAAGAGTTTCGCCGCGCCGGTCGGTCGGGTCGACCCGTCGAAGCAGGCGGCGGGAGCCATCGCGTACGCGCAGAAGAAGCTCGGGACCCTGTATCTCTGGGGCGGCAACGGCACCCCTGAGCAGGGCGGACGCTTCGACTGCTCGGGGCTGACCAAGGCGGCGTACGAGAGTGTGGGGATCACGCTGCCGCGCGTGGCGAACGACCAGTACAACGCGGGGCCGCATCCGAAGCGGGAGGAGCTGCTCCCCGGTGATCTGGTGTTCTTCTCGGACGACCTCACCAATTCACGGGCCATCCGGCATGTGGGCATCTATGTCGGCGGCGGGTACATGATCGACGCGCCCCGCACGGGTGCCGTGATCCGATTCGACCCGATCGACACTCCTGATTACTTTGGTGCCACCCGTGTCACCGAAGATGGCGCGAAAGCACTCCCCACGACGGTGTGAGCGGAGCGTTAACCCTCCCCCTGAGCTGCGGAGATGCATCTCTCTTCGATAACGTCTGCGTGATCATTCGGTGGAGCGTGGAACGTATCAACGGGGACCGTGCGTTCCTGTTGTCGTAGCCGAGCCGATGAGCGGATCTACGGACCACGGGGGTGGTTGAAGGCGGCGTGCGCACTGCGCGCCGGGAGATATGACGAAGGGGCCGCAGCACCATGGCTGGACTCGCCGATTCCGGGTCGAACCCCGACGTCGACCTGCTCTATGACATCAACGGCCTCGCCAAGGACGCGCCGCCGTGGTTCGACCACACCATGGAGTTCGTGGGTGAGTTCGGCATCCTGTTCGCCCTGTTGGGGATGCTGGTGTGGTGCTGGTGGGGCGTCAGGCAGCGGGGCGGCGAGGACGCGGCCCCGACCGTGGCGGCCCTCGTGTGGGCCCCGCTGGCGGCGGGCGTCGCGGTGCTGGTGAACGTGCCGATACGAGGCTTCGTGGAGCGGCCCCGGCCCTTCAACGACCACGAGGGGCTCGAGGTCCTGGTCGACGGCAAGACCGACTACTCGTTCGTCAGCGACCACGCGACGCTCTGCATGGCGCTGGCGGTGGGGCTGTTCCTGGCCAACCGGCGGCTCGGGATCATCGGCCTGGTGTTCGGGCTGCTGGGCGGGTTCATCCGGGTCTACATGGGCGTGCACTATCCGACGGACGTCGTGGGCGGTCTCGCCCTCGGTACGGCCGTCGCCCTGCTGCTGTCGCCGCTCGCCATGGCTCTGCTGACCCCGCTGATGCGGGCGATCGAGCGGTCGCCGCGGGGCGGGTGGCTGATTGCCGCTCAGAGGCGGCACGAACGGGGGCGGACGGGGTACGGAGCGCGGAACGGGTCGGCGGGCAGTGGGGCCGATCCGGACGAGCGGGATCTGGCGGCGTGATCTCGTCGTTCTCGCAGAAGTGTCTGACGGCCCGTCCGGGTGTCCGGGCGGGCCGTTCGGGTGTCCGGGCGGGCCGTTCGGGTGTCCGGGCGGGCCGTTCGGGTTCCCGGGAAGTCCTTTTCGGTGTGCCGGGGCCGGGCGGGAGGTGTCGCCCGCCCCGGCGACAGCGCGGTGCCTGCCCCCGCTCGGCCTCGCTCGATCGGGGGAGACTCCCCGTGCCCTCCCGTGCCCGCCCGTGCCGCCCTGGGGGTACCTCCCAGGCGCTCGAGGCACTGGGGGAGGCACGACTGCCCGAGGTGGGCGGGGTGCGGTGTGTCACCCGGGGGTGTGGAGTTGAGCGTCTTTTCTTGCCTGGCTTCTGGCCCTTCTGGCGGGGCCCTTCCAGCCACAGGTGCAGCGGGCCGTGCAGAAGCGGCCCTGTTCGGTGGTGGTCGTGGTGTGTCGGCCGGGGGCCGGCTCGTCGTCCTCGTCAGGCACCCGACCACGGTAGCGCCCGGAGTGCCGGCGTGACGGGGCTCCTTACCGGTCGTTGACCCCGTCGACGGAGCGGCCCGTGTGGGACGGAGCGGGGGTAGGCAGGCATGACTCGACGACGGCGGCACAGGCGGATGCGTGGTGGGGTGGCTGTGGTCGGGGTCGTGTGCTGTCTGGGGTTCGGGGGTGTGGGCTGCGCGCGCGGTGATGCCCTGGCCCAGGGGGCGCCCGCCGGGGATCCGGTGCAGGCGTTGCGGGAGGCCGCCGGGGTGCTCGTGGACGCCGGGAGTTCCAAGGCGCGTACGTCCCTGGAGATGGCCACCGGCGGGACCCGGGTCACCATCCGGGGCGAGGGGGTCTACGACTACCGCAGGCGGCTCGGGCGGCTGAAGGTGCTGCTGCCGCAGGATCCCGCGGGGGGCACCGTACGGCGACCCATCACCGAACTGCTCGCTCCCGGAGCTCTGTTCATGAAGAACAGGGGTGCCGGGGTGCCCGCCGACAAGTGGGTGCGGGTGGACACCGGGACGCTGTCCGACGGGAACCTCGTCACCGGTGGGGCCACCGATCCGTTCGCCGCCGCCGAGGTGCTGCGCGGGACGCGGTCGGCGACGTTCGTCGGGCGGACCGAGGTCGCGGGGACGAAGGTGCGCCACTACCGGGGAACCGCCGACCTGAAGGAGGCCGCGCGGGCGGCCTCGGACGCGAACCGGGGACCGCTGGACGCGGCGGCGAAAGGGTTCGCCACCGCCCGGGTGCCGTTCGACGCCTACCTCGACGACCAGGGGCGGATCCGCAAGGTCCGGCACCGGTTCAGTTTCGTCAACGGCGGGCAGGACGAGCCCGTCGCGGTCGCCTCGACGACACTGCTGTACGAGTTCGGGTTCCCGGCCGACGTACGGCTGCCCGAGGCCGAGGACATCTACGCCGGCCGCATCGCCGAGGAGTGAGCAGCCCGGAGTGACCGGCGCGAACTAGCCCTTCCGTGCCATGCGCGGTGCGTACGACGCTCCCTA
Organism: Streptomyces sp. NPDC031365; assembly: GCF_055569765.1. Taxonomy (NCBI): domain Bacteria; kingdom Bacillati; phylum Actinomycetota; class Actinomycetes; order Kitasatosporales; family Streptomycetaceae; genus Streptomyces; species Streptomyces sp. NPDC031365. The sequence goes on from NZ_JBVIIM010000001.1 coordinate 15,686, forward strand.
CTCTAGGAAGTCGGTGACGACGGAGATGAGGTGAGGCGCGTGGCTCCGCTCGGGAGCGGGACGGTTCAGGACCGCGTGGCACTCGCCGAGATCGAGCTGTGCGGGGACCTGATCATCGCCGCATCCGCCGCCGAGGACCGGCTCAGCCTGGAGAGCATCGACGAGGTGCTGCGGGTGGCCGAGGCCAGGACGGAGTCCGCGGAGGACTGAGACAGCCGGTCGGCTCAGGTGCGCAGCATGCGGGCGATGGCCTGGGTCGCCTCCTTGACCTTCGCGTCGATCTCGTCGCCGCCCTTCACGGCGGCGTCGGCGACGCAGTGGCGCAGGTGCTCCTCCAGCAGTTGCAGCGCGAACGACTGCAGGGCCTTGGTGGAGGCGGACACCTGGGTGAGTATGTCGATGCAGTAGACGTCCTCGTCGACCATCCGCTGCAGTCCACGGATCTGGCCCTCGATGCGGCGCAGGCGTTTGAGGTGTTCCTGCTTCTGCTTGTGGTAGCCGTGGACGCCGCGGTCGTGATCGGTCACGACCTCTCCGATGTCCCCGGTGTCCGTCGATTCCGTGACGTTCGCGACGTCCGTCGCATCCATCGCATCCGGGGAGGAGGGTGCGTTCGCGCCGGTTTCGGTGGTCGTCATCGCGTCCTCCTGCGGTGATGGTGGCTGATATATACCCCTGGCGGGTATATGGTACCGAACTTTGCTGGGTATAGGCCTGATGGCCAATGACCTGCTCCACGGCCGGAAACGGACCTCGGACCGCCCCCGTGTTCATCACTCTGCCTGATGGGCGACACTGGGGAGCGGCCCGATACGCGTGGCCGGATGGTGCGCCTAGCATCAGCCTGACCGACACCGATGCAGACCGAGGACCCCACGTGCGCTTTCGTCTGACCCCCAGGGAGACGAGCTTCTACGATATGTTCGCCGCGTCCGCGGACAACATCGTCACGGGCTCCAAGCTCCTGATGGAACTGCTCGGGGCGGACACCTCCGCCCGGGCCGAGATCGCAGAGCGTATGCGGGCCGCGGAACACGCCGGTGACGATGCCACACATGCGATCTTCCACCAGCTGAACTCCTCGTTCATCACGCCCTTCGACCGCGAGGACATCTACAACCTCGCGTCCTCCCTCGACGACATCATGGACTTCATGGAGGAGGCCGTCGACCTGGTCGTCCTCTACAACGTCGAGGAACTGCCCAAAGGCGTCGAGCAGCAGATCGAGGTGCTGGCACGGGCCGCGGAGCTCACCGCGGAGGCCATGCCGCATCTGCGCACCATGGAGAACCTCACCGAGTACTGGATCGAGGTCAACCGTCTGGAGAACCAGGCCGACCAGATCCACCGCAAACTGCTGGCCCACCTCTTCAACGGCACGTACGACGCCATCGAGGTGCTGAAGCTCAAGCAGATCGTGGACGTACTGGAAGAGGCGGCCGACGCTTTCGAGCACGTGGCGAACACGGTGGAGACCATCGCGGTCAAGGAGTCCTGAACCTTTCATGGACACCTTTGCACTGGTCGTGACCATCGGGGTCGCGCTCTTCTTCACGTACACCAACGGTTTCCACGATTCGGCGAACGCGATCGCCACGTCCGTGTCGACGCGGGCGCTCACGCCCCGGGTGGCGCTCGCGATGGCGGCCGTGATGAACCTCGCCGGCGCGTTCATGGGCTCCGGGGTCGCCAAGACCGTCAGTGAGGGTGTGATCCAGACACCCGAGGGGTCGAAAGGGATGGGGATCCTCTTCGCCGCGCTGGTGGGAGCGATCGTCTGGAACCTGATCACCTGGTACTTCGGGCTGCCGTCGTCGTCGTCACACGCGTTGTTCGGGGGCATGGTCGGGGCCGCGCTGGCCGGTGGGACGACGGTCTACTGGAACGGGGTGCTCGACAAGATCGTCATTCCGATGTTCGTTTCGCCGGTGGTCGGTCTGCTCGCCGGGTACCTGGTGATGACCGCGATCATGTGGATCTTCCGGCGGGCCAATCCGCACAAGGCCAAGCGGGGCTTCCGTATCGCGCAGACGGTGTCCGCGGCGGGTATGGCGCTCGGGCACGGTCTGCAGGACGCGCAGAAGACGATGGGCATCGTGGTGATGGCGCTGGTCATCGCCGATGTCGAGGAGTACGGCGATCCGATTCCGGTGTGGGTGAAGATCGCTTGTGCGCTGATGCTGTCCGCGGGGACGTACGCGGGCGGCTGGCGCATCATGCGGACGCTGGGGCGGAAGATCATCGAGCTGGATCCGCCGCAGGGGTTCGCCGCGGAGACCACTGGGGCCTCGATCATGTTCGGGTCGGCGTTCCTGTTTCACGCGCCGATCTCCACCACGCATGTGATCACGTCGGCGATCATGGGTGTGGGGGCGACGAAGCGGGTCAACGCCGTGCGGTGGGGGGTCGCCAAGAACATCGTTCTCGGGTGGTTCATCACCATGCCGGCGGCGGGGGCGGTTGCCGCGTTGTCGTACGGGGTTGTGCAGTTGGCGCTTTTGTAGGTGGGGTGGCCGCGCCTGGCTGGGTCGGGCTGAGCCGGGCCCGGTCGCGCGACCCGGTGTTACGTGGAAGGGCCCGCCCCCGGTTTCGGGGGCGGGCCCTCTGGCCTCGCGGTGGCACCGCCATGCAGCACCGCGAGGGGTTCGGTCAGCCGAAGCGGCCGGAGATGTAGTCCTCGGTGGCCTGGACGGACGGGTTGGAGAAGATGCGCTCCGTGTCGTCGATCTCGATCAGCTTGCCCGGCTGGCCGACGGCCGCCAGGTTGAAGAACGCGGTGCGGTCGGAGACGCGGGCCGCCTGCTGCATGTTGTGCGTCACGATGACGATCGTGAACTGCTCCTTCAGCTCACCGATCAGGTCCTCGATCGCGAGGGTGGAGATCGGGTCCAGGGCGGAGCACGGCTCGTCCATCAGCAGGACGTTCGGCTCGACCGCGATGGCGCGGGCGATGCAGAGGCGCTGCTGCTGACCGCCCGAGAGGCCCGAGCCGGGCTTGTTCAGGCGGTCCTTGACCTCGTTCCAGAGGTTCGCGCCCCGGAGGGACTTCTCGACGACGTCGTCCAGCGCGGACTTCTTGTACTTGCCGTTCAGGCGCAGGCCCGCCGCCACGTTGTCGTACACCGACATGGTGGGGAACGGGTTCGGTCGCTGGAAGACCATGCCGACCTCACGCCGCACCGCCACCGGGTCGATGCCGGCGCCGTACAGGTTCTCGTCGTCGAGCATGACCTTGCCCTCGACCCGGCCGCCCGGCGTCACCTCGTGCATGCGGTTGAGCGTGCGCAGGAAGGTGGACTTGCCGCAGCCGGACGGGCCGATGAAGGCCGTCACGGAACGGGGCTCCACGGTCATCGAGATGTCCTCGATGGCCAGGAAGGAGCTGTAGTAGGCGTTGAGGCCGCTGACATCGATGCGCTTGGCCATGTGAATCACTGCTTCTTTCGGGTCGCTGACTGTTTCGCCTTGGCCGCGTCAGCGACCGGTCTTCGGGGCCTTCCAGCGGGCGATGCCCTGGGCCACGAGGTTGAGGATCATGATGAACGCGATGAGCGTCAGGGCCGCCGCCCAGGCACGGTCGTAGGCCGCGCCGGAGCCCGCGCTGTTCATGTACTGCAGGTAGATGTACATCGGCAGCGACGCCTGGGGGTCCTTGAACGGGTTGGTGTTGATGTAGTTCGTGACCCAGACCAGCAGCAGCACGGGGGCGGTCTCACCGGTGATGCGGGCGACGGCGAGCATCACGCCGGTGGTGATGCCGCCGATCGACGTCGGCAGGACCACCTTCAGGATGGTGCGCCACTTCGGCACACCCAGCGCCAGCGACGCCTCGCGCAGCTCGTTCGGGACGAGCTTGAGCATCTCCTCGGTGGAGCGCACGACGATCGGGATCATCAGGATCGACAGGGCCATGGATCCGGCGAAGCCTGAGGGGCCCATCTGCAGGATCAGCACCCAGAGGCTGAGGATGAACAGACCCGCGACGATCGACGGGATGCCCGTCATGACGTCGACGAAGAAGGTGACGGCCTTGGCGAGCCTGCCGCGGCCGTACTCGACCAGGTAGATCCCGGTGAGCACACCGACCGGCACGGAGATCAGGGCGGCGAGGCCGACCTGCTCCAGGGTGCCGAGGATGGCGTGGTAGATGCCGCCACCGGGCTCGGTGTCGGCGACCACGCCCATGGAGTGGGTGAGGAAGTAGACATCGAGGACCTTCACGCCACGCTCGACCGTCTCCCAGATGAGGGAGGCCAGCGGGATGACGGCCAGCAGGAAGGCCACCCACACCAGGCTGGTCGCGGTGCGGTCCTTGGCCTGGCGGCTGCCCTCCACCTTCGCGGAGATGCCGTAGGACAGGACGACGAACAGGAGCGCGGCGATCAGGCCCCACTGGATGTCGCTGTGCAGGCCGGCCGCGGAACTGATGCCGAGCCCGAGGGCGACCGAGCCGGCGGCGACCGCCCAGGAGAACCACTTGGGCAGGGTCGCACCGCGCAGGGAGCTCTGCTTGGGGGAGAGGGTTGCGTGGCTCATGCGTTGGCCCCCGAGTACTCCTTGCGGCGGGCGATGATCAGCCGGGCCGCGCCGTTGACCAGCAGGGTGATGACGAAGAGGACCATGCCGGAGGCGATCAGCGCGTCCTGGCCCATCACGGTGGCCTCGTTGAACTTGCTGGCGATGTTCTGGGCGAAGGTGCCGCCGCCCGGGTCGAGCAGGCTGGCGTCGATGTCGAAGCTCGGCGAGAGCACCATGGCCACGGCCATCGTCTCGCCGAGCGCGCGGCCGAGGCCCAGCATCGAGGCGGAGATGACACCGGAGCGGCCGAAGGGGAGGACCGACATGCGGATGACCTCCCAGCGGGTGGCGCCGAGGGCCAGGGCCGCCTCCTCGTGCATCCGCGGGACCTGCCGGAAGACCTCGCGGCTGACGTTGGTGATGATCGGCAGGATCATCAGCGCGAGCAGGATGCCCACGGTGAGCAGCGAGCGGGCGGGGCCGCCCTCCCAGGCGAAGACGCCGGTCCAGCCGAGGTACTCGTCGAGCCAGCTGTAGAGGCCGCTCATGTGCGGCACCAGGACGAGGACGCCCCACAGGCCGTAGACGATGGACGGGACGGCGGCGAGCAGGTCGACCACGTAGCCGATCGGACCGCCGAGGCGGCGGGGGGCGTAGTGCGTGATGAACAGGGCGATGCCGACCGAGATCGGGACCGCGATCACCATCGCGATCACCGACGACACGACGGTACCGAAGACGAGGACCGCGATGCCGAACTCCGGCGGGATGCCGGCGGGGTTCCACTCGAAGGACGTGAAGAAGTTCGCCTCGTTCTTGCCGATGGCTATGGAGGCGCGGTAGGTCAGGAAGGCCGCGATCGCGGCCATGAGGACCAGGACGAAGATGCCGGATCCGCGGGAGAGCCCGAGGAAGATCCGGTCACCGGGGCGGGTGGCACCCCGGGCGGCGCGCTTGTCCTCGGGCGCCGCCGGTGTGGGTGCGGGGGGAGCGGTGGGTTTCTGTGTGGTGATGTCCATCGGGTTCTCCGGTCTGCGGAGCCACCGGGGCGGGCGGCTCGGTCGGAGCCGTCCGGGGGCCGGGGGCTCCTGATGGCGGTGCACCGGACGGTGCGGACCGGCTCCGTGGTCGGGGCCGGTCCGCACTCTTGGGTCAGGCGAGGCCCGAGATGGTCTCGCGGACCTTGGTGATGATCTCCTCGGGCATGGGCGCGTAGCCGGCGTCGGCGAGCACACCCTGGCCCTCCTCGGAGGCCATGTAGTTCAGGAAGGACTTGGTGGCGGGCAGGGTCTCCGACTTGTTGCCCTTGTCGCAGACGATCTCGTACGTCACCAGGACGATCGGGTAGGCGCCGTCGGTGGACGGGGTGTAGTCCAGCTCCAGGGCCAGGTCCTTGCCGGTGCCGACGACCTTGGCGGCGCCGATCGCCGCGGTGGCGTTCTCGATGGTGGCCTCGACCGGCTCGGCGGCCTCGGTCTTGATGTCGACGGTCTTGAGGCCGTCCGAGGCGTAGGAGAGCTCGAAGTACGAGATGGCACCCGAGGTCTGCTTCACCTGCTGGGCCACGCCGGAGGAACCCTGCGCGGACTGGCCGCCCTCGGCCTCCCAGGACTTGCCCGGCTCGTACTTCCAGTCCTTGGGCGCGGCGGCCTTCAGGTACTTGGTGAAGTTGTCCGTGGTGCCGGACTCGTCGGAGCGGTGGAAGGCCTGGATCTTGAGGTCGGGAAGCTTCGCCTCGGGGTTGAGCTTCTTGATGGCCTCGTCGTTCCAGTTGGTGATCTTGCTGTCGAAGATCTGCGCGAGGGTCGCCGCGTCCAGGGCGAGGGTGTCGACGCCGGGGACGTTGAAGCCGACCGCGATCGGGCCGCCGACCATCGGCAGGTCGATGCCCTGGCCGCCGGAGCAGATCTTCTTCGAGGCCTCGATCTCCTCGGGCTTCAGCGCGGAGTCCGAACCGGCGAACGCGGTCTGGCCCTGCGTGAAGGCGGTGATGCCCGCGCCCGAACCGGTCGGGTTGTAGTTGACCTGCACGCCCTTGCAGGCCGCGGTGTACTGCTTCACCCAGGCGTCGATGGCGTTCTTCTGCGCGGAGGAGCCGGAGGCCTGGAGCTGGCCCTTGGCGTCACCGCAGTCGATGTTGCCGGCCTGCGCGGTGGCGGAGGCGTCACCGCCGGTGTTGCCACCGGTGTCGTCGGAGCCGCACGCCGTGAGGGCCAGGGCGCCGGAGACGGCGAGAGCACCGAGAGCGAGGGCCCGCCGGTTCTTGCGCTGAAGCTTCACTTGAGTTCCTTCCAGTGGCCGCCGTCCTGAATTCGGCGGCGTGCGAAGTGGGTGATGGGGTCGCCTCTTCTTCTACGGGGCGATCCGCATCGCGTAAGGCCGAAATTAGGCAGAACAGGTGAAGCGTCCGATGGGCGTACATGAACGAGGGGTGAACCCCTGAGGACGGTGCGGTGAGGTCACGGAACGCTCACGTCGAGGACACGGGGTGATACCGGCGTCAGCAGGTCGTCGGCCGTCGGGAAGACCCGTGTGCCCGGGCGGTCACCGCGCCGGGCGGAGGGTGGCGAGGAAGGCGTCCACGAGGTCGGCGTCGCCGGGGCGGGTGAGGCGGGCGCGGGCGGCGTCTGGGGGGAGCCAGAGGACGCGGTCCACCTCGTCGTTGGGGGTGAAGGTGCCGGCGACGGCTTCGGCGGCCCAGTAGCGGACCCGCTTGGGCCGGCCGTTCGCCAGATAGCGGGCGGTGGGGAGCACGGCGGCCGGTACGGCGGTGTGGCCCGTCTCCTCGGCGACCTCGCGCAGGGCGCAGGCCAGCGGGTCCTCGCCCCGCTTGAGCTTGCCCTTGGGCCAGGACCAGTCGTCGTACTTGGGCCGGTGGACGAGGCACAGTTCGAGCGTGCCGGTCACGGGGGAGCGGCGCCACAGGACGCAGCCCGCGGCCTGGACGGTGAGGGTGCGGTTCGTTCCGCCGGGGGTGGAGCCGGGGGTGGAGCCGAGGGTGCTCACCGTGTGCCTCCCTGTGCCTGTCCATTGCCTGTCCGTGTCTGCCGGTCCCGCCCTGTGTCTGCCGGTCCCGCCCTGTGTCTGCCCGTGCCTTCCCTGTGGCTGCCGGCGTCCTCCCTACGGGGTACCGAGGGCTTCCTTCTGCCAGGCGCGCTGGAACGCGTACCGCGCCGCCTCCACCTCGTGCCGCTGATCGGCGTGCAGCACGCCCAGCGCGTACGCCGTGGCGGGGGCGATCCGTGGGGTGCGGGCCGCATGCGCCGCGGCGGTGGCCGCCTCGGAGGCGTCGCGGTGCCGGTCGAGCGCCTCGCCGGCGGCGAGAAGACGGAGGCCGGGGCCGGTGGCGAGGACCTCGCGGGCGTAGCGGTGCAGTCGCAGCAGGAGCCGGACCTGGTGCCAGGGGGCGTCCTGGGGGTGCGGGGAGGGATCCGGGGAGAGCCCGTGGATCAGTGCCTCCGCGTTGTACGGGCTGCCCGCCGTGAGCAGCGGCAGCGCGGCGACCGCGTCGGCGAGCCGCTCGCGCGCGGCGTCGGCCGGCAGACGCAGGTCGGTGCCGTCGGCCGCCGGGGACAGCGGCACCTCGCTGGCGAGTAAGGCGACCTTGTCGGCGATTCCGTGGAACCGGGAGGAGCCGAGCGCCTGCAGCGCGGTGGAGTGCGCCCGGGTCCGGGCCAGCGTCAGCTGCCGGTCCAGCAGGGCACCGGCCTTGGCCGCACCGACGGTGAGATTCCCCCGGTCCGGCGCGGGCACGGGCCTCACGGCACGGTCGCCCGCGGGGGCGGCCACTCCGGTGCGGGGCCCATCGGCGGCGGTGGCCGTCGCGGTGGCGGTCGCGGTGGCGGTCGTGGTGCGCCGGGTCGCGCCGGTGACTCCGTCGGTCGCGGGGACGGCCCGGGAAGGGCCGGGAGCAGGGTCCGCCCCGCCGCCGGCTGTGCCGCCGGGGGCACGCGGGACGGTACCGGTCGTTCCGGGCGTGGAGTGCCGGGCCGCGACCGACGTACGGGTGGCCACGGGGCGTCGGGCACCCGGGGCCGCCTCACTGCCGGTGCCGGTGCCGGTGCCGGTCGCGGTGCGCCGGGCCGTGTCGGTGGCGGCCGCGCCGGGGTCGCGGCCGGGTGCGGTCGCGGTGCGGCCCGGGGTGCCGTCGGTTGTGGAGGGTGCCGAGGCGCCCGGGGCCGGGACCCTCGCACCGGGGGGCGCGGCGGCCGAGGCGTCGGTGCGGCTCGCGCCCGAAGGCGCCCGCGTCGCACGGGTCGCGGCGCCGTCGGGGTGGATGGGGGCCGTGTCTGCGGTGTCGGGGGCCGCGGTGGTGGCGTGGGGGGCGGTGGCCGGGTCGTCGGCTGGGTGGAGTGCCGCGTGGGTCGTGGCCGTGGCGGCGTCCGGGCGGGCCGGAGTCGTCGGGTCGGAGGGCCGGGCGCCCGGGTGGCCGTCGGCAGGCCTGCGCGGCGCGGTCGTGGTGCGGGCGGCCGTGCCCCGGGTGGGCGCCGGGTCCGGTGCCTTCGTGCTCTGGGACGGCAACGGTGCCGCACCCGACAGGCGGTGCAGGGCCAGGAGGAGCTGGTCCAGGCGGGCGGCGTAGGCGTGTTCCTGGGCCAGGATGCCGGACACCCAGGCCAGTTCGGGCCGCAGCGCCTCCGACCAGCCGGGGTCGAGGACCGGCTGGAAGGTGTGGAGGCTGGCGCTGATGCGGCGGGCCGCGCGGCGTAGCGCGCGGGCCGCCTCGGCGGAGTCCTCCGACGCCGCCGCACCCGCACCGGTCTCCCGGTGGAGGCGCAGCGCGCGGAGGAACTCGGTCGCCTGGGCCCGCAGATAGCCGGCCAGGGCGTCCGCCGGTACGGGACCGGTCACGGGGTCCGTCGGTTCAAGGTGCTGCTGGGCCACGCCGGCGCCTCCGGGCGTCTATGAGCATCTCCTGGACGTTGCGCAGGGGCTGGCCCTCCGCGTCCGTCGAGTGCCGGGTCCACTCGCCGTCCGGGCCGAGGTGCCAGGACGCCGTGGTGTCGGACATGCCGGTCTCCAGCAGCCGGTTGAGCGCGGCGCGGTGGGCCGGATCGGTGATACGCACCAGCGCCTCGATACGGCGGTCGAGGTTGCGGTGCATCATGTCCGCGCTGCCGAACCACACCTCGGGCTCACCGCCGTTGCCGAAGGAGAAGACACGGGAGTGCTCGAGGAAGCGGCCGAGGACGGACCGTACCCGGACGTTCTCCGACAGCCCTTCGACGCCGGGCCGGATCGCGCAGATACCGCGCACCCAGATGTCCACCGGCACGCCCGCCTGCGACGCCCGGTAGCAGGCGTCGATGACGGCCTCGTCGACCATCGAGTTGACCTTGATGCGTACGTACGCGGGCCGCCCGGCACGATGGTGCTGGGCCTCCTTGTCGATCCGCGAGACCAGGCCGTCCCGCAGGGACTTGGGGGCGACCAGGAGGCGCCGGTAGGTCTCGCGGCGGGAATAGCCGGAGAGGCGGTTGAACAGGTCGGAGAGGTCCGCGCCGACCTGCGGGTCGGCGGTGAGCACGCCGAGGTCCTCGTAGAGACGGGCCGTCTTCGGGTGGTAGTTGCCGGTGCCGACGTGGCTGTAACGCCGTAGCGTCTCGCCCTCCTGACGGACCACCAGGGACAACTTGCAGTGGGTCTTCAGACCGACCAGGCCGTAGACGACGTGGCAGCCCGACTCCTCCAGCTTGCGCGCCCACTTGATGTTGGCGTGCTCGTCGAAGCGGGCCTTGATCTCGACCAGGACGAGGACCTGCTTACCGGACTCGGCGGCGTCGATGAGCGCGTCGACTATGGGGGAGTCGCCGGACGTCCGGTACAGGGTCTGCTTGATGGCGAGGACGTCCGGGTCGGCCGCCGCCTGCTCCAGGAACGCCTGCACGGAGGTGGAGAACGAGTCGTAGGGGTGGTGCAGCAGCACGTCCCGGCTGCGCAGTGCGGCGAAGATGTCGGGCGGGGACGCCGACTCCACCTCCGCCAGGTCGCGGTGCGTGCCCGCGATGAACTTCGGGTACTTCAGCTCCGGCCGGTCCAGGCTGTGGACGCGGAAGAGACCGGTGAGGTCGAGCGGACCCGGCAGCGGGTACACCTCGGCCTCGCCCACCTTCAGCTCGCGCACCAGCAGGTCGAGCACCTCACGGTCGATGGACTCCTCGACCTCCAGGCGCACCGGCGGCCCGAAGCGGCGCCGCATGAGCTCCTTCTCCAGGGCCTGGAGCAGGTTCTCCGCGTCGTCCTCCTCGACCTCGAGGTCCTCGTTGCGGGTGAGCCGGAACGCGTGGTGCTGGAGCACCTCCATGCCCGGGAACAGCTCCTCCAGGTGGGCGGCGATCACGTCCTCGAGGGGGACGTAGCGGCCGGGTGAGCTCTCCAGGAAGCGGGACAGCAGCGGCGGCACCTTCACGCGGGCGAAGTGCTTGTGGCCGGTGACCGGGTTGCGTACGACGACGGCCAGGTTCAGCGACAGGCCGGAGATGTACGGGAAGGGGTGCGCCGGGTCGACCGCGAGGGGGGTGAGGACCGGGAAGATCTGGTGCCGGAAGAGGGTGAAGAGCCGGGCCTGCTCCTTCTCCGCCAGCTCGTTCCAGCGGACCAGGTGGATGCCCTCCTCCGCGAGGGCGGGGGCGACGTCCTCGTGGTAGCAGGCGGCGTGCCGGGCCATCAGCTCGCGGGAGCGGGCCCAGATCATCTCCAGCACCTCGCGCGGCTGGAGACCGGAGGCGGAGCGGGTGGCGACTCCGGTGGCGATACGGCGCTTCAGGCCGGCCACGCGGACCATGAAGAACTCGTCCAGGTTGCTGGCGAAGATCGCGAGGAAGTTCGCCCGCTCCAGCAGCGGGGTGTCGGGATCCTCGGCCAGTTCCAGCACGCGTTCGTTGAAGGCGAGCCAGCTGCGTTCCCGGTCGAGGAAGCGGCCCTGCGGCAGCGGGGCGCCGTCGTTCGGCGTCTCCTCGTACCCGTCGAGGTCCGCGTCGATGTCGGGTTCCAGGTCGGAGACCACTCCGGCCACGGTGTGCGGGCGGTGGGCGGCGATGGAGCCCACGGAGGGCTGCGGGTGCTGTACCTGTGCCTGGGCGTTGGGCTGGCTCATGACCCCATTCTTCCGCGCCGGAGGCGTCACGGGCGCGTCGGAGAGCGCGGGTGGGAGCGGTGGTGGCCCTGAGGCGTCCCCGTTCCCCCCGTTCACCCGTCGGGGCGGTGCAGGCTCTGGCACGGCGGGATGCATGGGCCGAGCGTCGCAAGCCTGTCTGAATCAACGGTTACGGAGACATGACGTGCGGGATAGCGGGGAGCGGCTCGCGGGGTGGCGCGGGGCCCGTGCGGGCGGCTCGCGGGGTGGGGCTCGGAGATGGGCGCGGGATGGCCCGTGCGGGCGGCTCATGAGGGGGCGGGCCTGCGGGGTGGCATGTGAGCGTGCCGTGGGGTGGCGTGGGGGCGGACTGTGCGGGCGGCTCACGAGGGGCGGGCTGTGGCGTGGCTCGCGGGTGGCGCGGAGTGGCCCGTGCGGGCGGGTGCGCGGGGGTGGCGTGCGGGCGTGGCTCACGAGGGGGCGGGTCTGCGGGGTGGCATGTGAGCGGCCGGTGGGGGTGTGCGGGGGCTGGGGGGCTTTCACCGCTCCCCGCACACCCCCGCACACCCCCACGTGCCTGCAATCCCACGGTCGCCCGGTCTGCCGCCCCAGCAGGTCATACCCCTCATGAGCCCGCCTCGCGTCGGCGGGGGCGTGCGGGGCTCCGGTGCGCGGCCGGTCCGGCCTCCGGTGAACGCGGTGACCGCGAGGCGGCCGACGTGTCCGGTCGGCTCGCTGTGGCGGAGGGCCTCGACGACGTCCACACAGGTCCACGGAACGCCGGCGATCGAGCTCCGCCGCGCGCACCGCGTCCACGGTGATCTCGTTCAGCCGCACCGGCCGGCCGGTGCGGCCCGCGACCGACCCACCCCGGACCGGCACGGCGGTGCGCCGCACCGCAGCACGGTGCGGGACAGTCGCGCCCGTGCCGCCGTACTCGTCCCCGTACCGCCTATCCGGCGTTCCGCCGCGCCGTGCCGGTGCGGTGGCGCAGCAGGCGGAAGGCCGCGTAGGCCAGCAGCGCGGCGACGGCCAGCAGGATGCCGGAGGTGACCAGCTGGAGCGGCCAGTAGTGGGTGGCGGGGTGGAACTCGCGGTAGAAGCTGACGGCGTCGACGTCCGCCAGTGCCGCCTCGCACTCGGGCACTATGCCGTTGTAGCAGGGAACGGCCAGCCGGTCGCCGTCGGCGGTCAGGATGCCTTCGCCGATCCAGAGGCCCGTCCCGTCCGGGCCGTCCCGCAGGCCGCTGACCTTGGTGACCGCGGGCCACAGATGCGGCATGGCGGCGTCGACGGCCACCCAGAGCGCTCCGAGCGCTACGGCGGCCGTGGCGAGTGCGGTCAGGGCGCGGCGCAGCAGCAGCCCCGCGAGGGCGCCCGCGGCCAGTCCGGCCAAGGCGAAGGCCACCGGGACGATGCCGTTGGCGTAGAAGGTGGCGGTCTCGGACCACGACGGGACGCTGTCGACGCGGCCGTGAGCCTCCTTCCAGGCCAGACGGTGCAGCCAGACCAGCAGGCCCGTCGCGGCGACGGCCAGTGCGGCAGGGAAGGCCAGCCGGGAGGCCAGCCAGCGGGTCGGCGAGACGCCCTGGGTCCAGGCGAAGTGGGCCGTGCCGGACTCCGTCTCACGGCCGGTCAGTGCGCCGCCTGCCCAGGCGGCGATCAGGAACGGCACGGCGAGCACGGCGACGGTCGTGTAGTTGTACACGTCGTCGTAGCGGACGACCGCGTCCTGGTCGTAGGCGCAGAGAGAGTTGCCGGCGCAGGCGTTGTACTGCTTCCAGGCCGCCCCCGAGGCGTCGGTCAGCGGGCCGCCGAGCCACAGCAGCGCCGCGCCGGTCAGCAGGACGAGCGCCGCACCGGCGAGGAGGGCCGGACGGTGCAGCCGTATCAGCCAGCGCAGCTGGCGGGGGGCGTGGGCCGGGCCGGCGGCGGTGGGCACGGTCGGGGTGGTGGTCGGGGTGGTGCTCACGCGGCGGCCTCCGTGGTGTCGGGCGCCGAGGCCAGGGCGGGGGCGCCCGGGTTGCGCAGGTAGGACAGGACGAGCTCCTCCAGGGACGGCGCGGCGGTGCGCCAGTCGCCGGGCAGCGGTCCGGCCGGGCGGAGCAGCGCGCTGAGCTGGCGGCCGGTGGTGCGGGACTCGACGACCTCGTGCGGGGTTAGCTCGGTCTTCGCCGGGGCGGAGACGCGGGTGTGGGCGGCCAGCAGGTCGTCGATCTCGCCGGCGAGACGGACCTGGCTGGCGCCGATCAGCAGCAGATGGTCGCAGGAGTCCTCCAGCTCGGCGACGACGTGCGAGGACATCACGATCGTCGTGCCGTGTAGGGCGGCCTGCCCCATCAGTACGCCCATCAGCTCGTGCCGGGCCAGCGGGTCGAGATCGGCCATCGGCTCGTCCATGAGCAGCAGCTCGGGCCGCTTGCCCAGGGCGAGGGCGAGGGCCACGCGGGTGCGCTGGCCGCCGGAGAGCGCGCGGATCCGCTGTTGTGGGTCCAGGTCGCCGCCGGCCACGATCTGCCCGGCGGTGGCGGCGTCCCAGCGGCCCGGGTTCAGATCGGCGCCCATGCGCAGCGTCTCGGCGATGCTGAGCTGCGGGTACAGCGGCTTGTCCTGGTTGACAAAGCCGACCCGGGCGCGGGCCGTCGCCGGGTTCGTGCCGAGGACGGTGGCCGTGCCCTCAGTGGGGGCCAGCAGTCCGGCGGTGATGGCGAGCAGCGTGGACTTGCCCGCGCCGTTGGGGCCGACGACGGCGCAGACGCGGCCGGCGGGCAGCCGGAAGGAACAGTCGCGCAGCGCCCAGCCGGCGCGTCGGCCGAAGCGCTTGCCGAGCGCGTCCGCCTCGATGGCAGGGACGGTCATGACGGGTCTCCCTGAGAGGTATTCGGATGTGCGGGGTCCAGTGTTCGTGCGGAGTCCGGCGGTCGGGCCGGGTAGTGGGTCTCGAGTACGGCGGTGAAGAATGCGGCGACGTCCTCCCGCTCAAGCCCGGCCTCGCGGGCCCGGGACGCCCAGTCCTCCAGCTCCGCGCGCAGCGGGGAGTCGGTGGGGGCGGTACCCAGGGAGCGCCGTACGAAGGTGCCGAGGCCGCGCCGGGCGTCGACCAGGCCCTCACGCTCCAGCTCGCGGTAGGCCTTCAGCACGGTGTTGGGGTTGACGGCGGTCGCTTCGACGACCTCGCGGGCCGTGGGCAGTTTGTCACCGGGTGCGAGCAGGCCCAGACGCAGCGCCTGTTTGGTCTGCTGGACGATCTGGACGTAGGTGGCCACGCCGCTGTGCCGGTTGATGTGGTATTCGACCACTCGGCAAACACCCTTCCACTAGTTAAGTAGTGAAAGAGTGATGCGGTGAGGTGCAAAAGTCAAACCGCGGTCCCGTGAACCGATCGGCGGGGCTCGGCCGATGAGGAGACGTGAGCGAAACGAGAAGCGACGGGGAACTGCTGCGCGCCGTCGCGGCGGACGGTGACCGCCGCGCCTTCGAGGAGCTGTACCGGCGGTACGCGCCGTGGCTGACCGCCCGGATGCGCGGCCGGTGCGCCGACGCGGGCATCGTCGACGACGTCGTCCAGGAGACGTTCCTCGCGGTGTGGCGCGGCACGGCCCGATACCGGGAGCACACCGAGGGCGCGGCGGGCGCGGACGCCGCCGGGTGGCTGTGGCGGATCGCCTCGCGCCGGCTGGTCGACGCCCTGCGCGGTGCCGGCGCGCGCGGCCGGCTGCGGGGGACCCTCGCCCGGCTGCGGCACCGTGACGAGGCGTCGGCGGAGGAACGCGTGCTCGCGGGGGTGGAGCACGGGGACCTCGCCGGTGCCCTGGTCCGGCTGTCGCCGGAGCTGCGCGCGGTGCTCCAGGCCACGGTCGTCGACGGGCTGACCACCCGTGAGGCCGCCGTCCTGCTCGGCATTCCGCCGGGCACGGTCAAGACACGGGCGATGCGGGCCCGCAGGCAACTCCGGGAGGCGCTGGCATGACGGACGCGACAACGGGCTGGCACGTACCGGCGGAAGACTTGCGGGCCTATGCCCGGGGCGACTTGGAAGCACCCATGCTCTGGTCCGCCGACACCCACCTCACCGCATGCGACCACTGCCGGGCCGTCCTCGCCGACGCCTGCGACCCCGCCGCCCTCGACGCCGGCTGGGCACGCCTGGACGCCGAACTCGACGCGCCCCGGCCCGGGTTGCTGGAGTCCCTGCTCCTGCGGCTCGGCGTCGCCGACCACACCGCACGGCTGCTCGCGGCCACCCCGGCACTGCGCCGCTCCTGGCTCGGCGCGCTGATCGCCGTCCTCCTGCTCACCGTGACGGTCGCCGCCGGCCAGGACGCCACCGGTAACCCCACCCTCTTCCTCGCCCTCGCACCGCTGCTGCCCCTCGCCGGGGTCGCGCTGTCGTACGGGCCCCGGCTGGACCCGACGTACGAGATGGCGGTCGTCGCCCCGATGCACGGCTTCCGGTTGCTGATGGTCCGCACGGTGGCGGTACTCGGTGCCGGTCTCGGCCTCAACGGGCTGGCCACCCTCGCCCTGCCCGGGTACGGACTGCGCGCCCTGGCCTGGCTGCTGCCCGCCCTCGCCCTCACCGCGACCGCCCTCGCGCTCACGGCCCGGCTGGGCCCGGTGCTCGCGCCGTCCCTCGTAGGTGGCGGCTGGGTCGCGCTGCTGCTCATGGCGGACGTGGCCCGGGCCGGCGAGGACGGCCCGCTCGCCCCGTTCACCGCGGCCGGTCAGGGTGTGTCGGCGGTGGTCGCCGTACTCGCCGCCGGGCTGCTCGTCCTGCTCCGCGACCGCTTCGACCTCAGCCGGGGGAACGCGGCCTGAACACCCCTGATGCCTACCCGGCCGGGACACGGTGGCCGGCGCCCGGCCCCTGCCCACCGGATCAACGCCATCCGCCCGCCCACGACTTCTGCCCGGCCGGGGTGATGCGTCCCGTCCGCCCACGACTTCTGTCCGGCCGGGGTGATGCGTCCCGTCCGCCCACGACTTCCGCCCGGCCAGGACAACGCGTCCTGACCGCCCGACTTCTGTCCGGCCGGGGTGATGCGTCGCGTCCGCCCACGACTTCTGTCCGGCCAGGACAACGCGTCCTGACCGCCCGGCTCCTGCCCGGCCGGGGTGATGCGTCGCGTCCGCCCACGACTTCTGTCCGGCCAGGACAACGCGTCCCGGCCACCCGCATCTGCTGCCAGCCAGGACAACGCGGTCCGGCCAACCCGACTCGTTCCCGCCGGGGAACCGCGCCCGGTGCCCGGCCGCCCCGCCCTCCCCTACCTGTACGGAGTTCCGTATGACCGCCACCGTCTCCGCCTCCGGGCTGAGCCTCCACTACGGCCGCACCCGCGCCCTCGACGACGTGTCCCTGCGGTTGTCGGCCGGCGTCACTGGGCTGCTCGGGCCCAACGGCGCGGGCAAGACCACGCTGCTGCGGGTCCTCGCCACCGCCGTACCCGCCGACCGCGGTGCCTTCACCGTGCTCGGCCATGACCCCGGCACCTCGCGCGGCCGACAGGAGGTCCGGCGCCACCTCGGCTATCTGCCGCAGACCCCCGGCTTCCACCCCGACTTCACCTCCTTCGAGTTCGTCGACTACGTGGCGATCCTCAAGGAGCTCACCGACCGCACCGCCCGGCACCGTGAGGTGCGGCGGGTGCTCGACGAGGTCGGCCTCGGTGACGTGCGCGGCAAACGCATCAAGAAGCTCTCCGGCGGGATGCGGCAGCGGGTGGCGCTGGCGGCCGCGCTCGTCGGCGACCCCGAGTTCGTCGTCCTCGACGAGCCCACCGTCGGACTGGACCCCGAACAGCGCATGCGCTTCCGGGAGCTGATCGCACGCGCCGGAGAGGGCCGTACGGTGCTGCTGTCCACGCACCAGACCGAGGACGTGGCGATGCTCTGCCACCGGGTGGTGGTGCTGACCGAGGGCGCTGTCCGCTTCGACGGCACCCCCGCCGAGCTGACCGCCCGGGCCGCGGGCCGGGTGTGGAGCAGCGCCGAGCGCGACCCGGGCGCCAAGGCCGGATGGCGCACCGGACTGGGCGCCTTCCGCAACGTGGGCGACCCGCCCACCGGCGCCGACCTGCTCGAACCCACCCTGGAGGACGGCTACCTGCTCACCCTCGACGGCGCGGGCACGGAGGTGACGGCATGACCACGCTGACCGAGACGTCCCCGGCCGCGGTGACGGTCGAACGCCGTGCCTCCTGGGCCGCCGTGTTCACCCTGGCCGGCTTCGAGACCCGCAGACTCCTGCTGCGGGTGCCGGTCCTCGCCGCCTTCGCGGTCTACCTCGCCTGGACCGCCTGGCGCACCCACGACTCGTACGACGGCTACCCCGCGCTGCAGGACGTCGACCGGGCCACCCAGGGCGGGCCCGTGCTCGTCGGCCTCGCGGTGCTGCTGAGCGTCCACCACACCGTGCTGCGCTCCCGCCGGTACCACACCGACCGGCACTTCGCCGTGCTGGTGGTCCAGCCGTGGCGCCGCACGGTCGCGCATCTGCTGTCCGTCGTGCCGGTGGCGCTGCTCGTCGCGCTGTGCGTGGCCGGCCAGTTCACCTGGGAGGCGCTCAAGCCGGGCGCCGTCGGGCACGGCTCACCGGCCGAACTCCTCGTCGGACCGCTGTCCGTGCTGCTGCTCGGCGGGTTCGGCGTGCTGCTGGCCCGGCTGCTGGCCGCGCCCCTCGCCGCCCCGCTGCTGATCGTCTTCTTCCTCCTCTTCTTCTCGCTCACGACGGGGCCCGACAACGAGGGCTGGACGCGGTGGCTGGTACCGGTGGTCGGCGAGAACAGCCTCGCCACCCTCCCCTCCGACCTGCTCGGCCGCCCCGCCGCCTGGCACGCCCTCTACCTCGCCGGCGCCGCCCTGACCGTGGCACTGCTGGCGGTCCTGATCTCCGGGGGCGCCCGGCTGCGGACCGTACAGGCGGGCGTCGCCGGAGCGGTGGCACTGACCCTGGTCGGTGCGGTGGGGCAGTCCCGGGACCTGCCGGAGGAGACGGCCGAGGCGCGCACGCGGGCCACGGTCGCCCCCGAGAAGACGTACACGTGTGTCGAACGGGACGCCACGACGTACTGCGCCTTCCCCGAGTGGGGCCCGCGCACCGGCGACTGGGCGGAGATCGTGGAGGACGTGCGCTCCCACGCGGGAGGCGGTGCCGAGGACCGGCCGCTCGCCGTACGGCAGCGGATCGACGCGCGGTACGGACTGGACGGTGACGCGGCGCTCGCCCCGTCCGCCCGTCCGGGCGAGGTGACCGTCGGCACGGCCTGGGGCGGCAACCGGGTCCCCGAGTTCGCCGTCGCCGTCGCCGGTGTCCTGGTCACGGGGAAGGAGGAGGCGCTGGCCGGGACGTGTGACGGGCGGATCGTCACCGTGATGTGGCTGGCGCTCGCCGACCGCCCCGACCCGGTGGCGGACCTGCGGCGGGTGCGTCTGGACGACAGTGACACGGGTGGGGCGATCGTCATCTCGCAGACGGAGCCGCTGGAGATGACCACCGCGCACACGGAAGTGGTGCGCGAACTGCTGAAACTGCCCCGGGACGAGGCCGCCGCCAGGGTGAAGGACCACTGGGCCGAGCTGACGGCCCCGAAGGTGACGACGGCCCGGGTGGCGCAGGTACTGGGCCTGGAGACGCCGAAGGGGGAGGACACGTGTCTGTGAGCGGCGGATCCGTGACCGGAGGGCCCGCGGCCAAAGGGCCGGTAGCCGGACGGCCCGTGGCCGGACGGTCGGTGGGAGCGGTTCTGCTCCGGCCGGTCGCGCGGACCATGCCCTGGCGGATGATCGCGGCGGCCGCCGGTCTGGGCCTGCTGCTCGCCGCGATCCCGAGGCTGACGGGCGACGAGTCGACCGGCTGGTCGGCCCTGACCGCGCTGCGGGCGTCCGCCGTGGCCTTCGCGCTGGGGGCGGCCTTCCTGCTGGACGACCCGGCCCGGCACACCACGGCCGCCGTCCCCGCCCGGCGCGCCCTCCGCCACGGCCTGCGCCTCGCCCTGATGACCCCGGTCGCCACCCTGTGGTGGACGGCGGCCCTGCTCCTGGTTCCGGAGCCGGTACGTCCTCCCGTCGCCGGCATCACGGTCGAGGCGGCGACGGTCCTGGCGCTCGCCCTGACCGGGTCGGCGCTGGCGGTCCGCCGCGGGGGCAGCACCCGGCCGGGGCAGGCCGTCGCCGGGTTCGTGCTCGCCTCGGCGATCCTGGCGCCGCTGCTGTGCCCCCCGCACTGGGCCATGTTCACGACCCCGGACGACGGGCGGTGGGCGGCCGCCCACGACCGCTGGGCGGTGCTGCTGTGCGCCGTGCTGCTGGCGGGCGCGGTGTGCGCCGCGGAGCCGGTACGGCGCTACACGCTTCGCAGGCCTACGTCTCCGTCCGGTACATCAGATCCGTCTCGTGCGTGACGAAGCCCAGCCGCTCGTAGACGGACACCGCGGCCTTGTTGTCGGCGTCGACGTAGAGCATGGCCGTCGGCAGTCCCCTGTCCGCCAGATACCGCAGGCCGATCGTGGTGAGGGACTTGCCGAGGCCGCCGCCCTGGGCATCGGGGCTCACGCCGAGGACGTACACCTCGCCGAGCCCTTCCGCCTCGTGCACCTTGGTCCAGTGGAAGCCGACGAGCCGGCCACCGTCCCCGTCCCCGTTCTCGGCCCCGTCCCCGTCCCCGTTCTCGGCCCCGTCCCCGTCCCCGTTCTCGGCCCCGTCCCCGTCCCCGTTCTCGGCCTCGGCCTCGGCGAGGAAGAAGCCCTCGGGGTCGAACCACGGCTCGGCCTTGCGGTCGTCGAGGTCGCGCTGGGTGAGTGAGCCCTGCTCGGGGTGGTGGGCGAAGGCGGCGGCGTTCACCGCGAGCCAGGCCGCGTCGTCCTGACCGGGCACGAACGTACGGACGCGCACGCCCTCCGGCAGCACCGGTTCGAGCGTGCCGAGCCCGGCCAACGGCCGCCGCATCTGGCGCAGTTCCCGGAACAGCGTCAGCCCGAGCACCTGCGCCAGATGGCGGGCGGCGGAGTGACCGCCGTGCGCCCACACCCGCAGCCGCTTCCCGGAGGCGGCGAGCAGCGCGTTCCCGAGGGCCCGCCCGTGCCCGTGGCCCCGGTGGGAGGGGTGCACGACCAGTTCGGCGGCCGGCGGCTCCACCGGATCGGTGTCCTCCAACTGGGCGTATCCGACGAGCACGTCGTCGACGAACAGGAGCAGGTGCGAGACGCCCTCCCGCTCCCCGCCGCGCAGTTGCAGCCGCCCCTGTTCTGACACCGCCTGCTGGCCGTCGGTCCGGGCGGCCTCCGCGAGCAGGGCGAGCACCGCCTCGGTCAGCTCGGGGGAGAGCGCGGCGTGGGTCTGGAGGGAACGGGGGCGGCCGGGCCGTGCGAAGTCGTCGCTGGTCATGCGTACGAGAGTAAAGGGACCGCGCGGAAGGGTGGCGCAAAACGGACGACAACGGTGTCGATCGAAGTTACACCAGGATGTAACCCTGAATGGCCTGTCGCGCTACGCGCGTTGACTCTAGGCTGCGCCGGTACCCACTCGTACCCTCAGGGGGGCGCATGCCAGCCACATCCCCGGCGCACCACCAGCGCCGCAGACGCCGTACGAACCGACTTCTCGCGACCGCCGCCGGTGTGCTCACCGCCGGTGCGCTGGCCGCCGCGGCCCTGCCCGGGTCGGCGAGCGCGGACGAGAACCGCGGAAGCGAGAACCAGCGGCACGGCCACCACGGCCGCTACCAGGACGTCCAGCTGCTGTCCTTCAACGACCTGCACGGCAACCTGGAGCCCCCGGCGGGCTCTTCCGGCCGGGTCACCGAACTCCAGCCGGACGGCACGACGAAGACGATCGACGCGGGCGGTGTGGAGTACCTCGCCACGCACCTGCGTGAGGCCCGCAAGGGCAACCGCTACTCCATCACCGCCGCCGGCGGCGACATGGTCGGCGCGTCCCCCCTGATCTCGGGCCTCTTCCACGACGAGCCCACCATCGAGGCGCTGAACAGGCTCGACCTGGACGTCACGTCGGTCGGCAACCACGAGTTCGACGAGGGCGCCGTCGAGCTGGGCCGCCTCCAGAACGGCGGCTGCCACCCGGTCGACGGCTGCTACACGGACAAGGAGTTCAAGGGCGCCGACTTCCCGTACCTGGCGGCGAACGTCCTGAACGAGAAGACCGAGAAGCCCGTTCTCAAGCCGTACTGGGTGTGGAAGCAGAAGGGCGTCAAGGTCGGCTTCATCGGCGTGACCCTCGAGGGCACCCCGGACATCGTCTCGGCGGAGGGCGTGAAGGGCCTGTCCTTCGAGGACGAGGTCGAGACGATCAACACGTACGCCAAGGAGCTGCGCCGCAAGGGCGTGAAGTCCATCGTGGCCCTCATCCACGAGGGCGGCTTCCCGGCCTCGTCCGCCTACAACTACGACTGCGACTCCCCGGGCGCCGGCGACGGCATCTCGGGCCCGATCGCGGACATCGCCAAGAACGTCACGCCGGACGTGGACGCGCTGGTCACCGGCCACACCCACGCGGCGTACGCCTGCACCATCCCGGATCCGTCGGGCAAGCCGCGTACGGTCACCTCGGCCGCGTCCTTCGGCCGCCTGTACACGGACACCACGCTGACGTACGACCGCTGGACGGGTGACATCGCCCGTACGGCCGTGAAGTCGGCGAACCACGTCGTCACCCGGGACGTCCCCAAGGCGCCCGACATGACGCGCCTGATCGACCGGTGGAACACCCTCGCCGCCCCCATCGGCAACCGCCCGATCGGCTACATCTCCGGCGACATCGTGCGCGACGGCACGGAGTCCCCGCTCGGTGACCTGATCGCCGACGCGCAACTGGCGTACGGCAAGACGCTGGACCCGGAGACCGACCTGGCCCTGATGAACCCGGGCGGGATCCGCGCCTCCCTCACCCACGCGGCCAGTGGGAGCGAGGGCGACGGCGTGGTCACCTTCGCGGAGGGCTTCACGGTCCAACCGTTCGCCAACACGGTCAACCTTCAGGACTTCACCGGCGCCCAGCTGATCCAGGCGCTGAAGGAGCAGGTCAGCGGCCCGAACGAGGCGGCTCCTAAGATCCTCCAGATCTCCTCGGGCCTGACCTACACCCTGGACCTGACCATGTCGGGTGCGGACCGCGTCGTCACGGACTCCATCGAGCTCAACGGTTCCGCGATCGACCCGACCGCCACCTACCGCGTCGCGACGAACAGCTTCCTCGCGGGCGGCGGCGACGGCTTCCCGACCCTCGGTCAGGGCACCGACGACCTGGTCGGCGAGGACGACCTGACGGCCCTGGAGCAGTACCTGACAGCCAACTCCTCGGCCACCACCCCGCTCGCCCCGCCGGCGGCGGACCGCATCACGATCGTGCAGTAACGCGCCACCGAGGGGCCGGTACGGGACGCTTCGCCGTCCCGTACCGGCCCCTCGCGCACGCTCGGTCCCCTATCCCATCCACACGACCGCCTGTGCGACGATCACCCGCTCCCCGTCAAAGGTGACGGCGGGCCCTTCGTGCAGCCTGTACCCCATCTCCAGGGCCTCGCTGACCCGCCGGCAGAACGCGGCGTCGTCGGGTCCGGTCAGTACGCGGTACTCGGGCAACCCGTCCGGTGGTGTCGACATGCCCCCACGGTGCCACACACCTCACACGGGCGGGGCCCGAACCGTCGGCCGCTCCGGGAACGGGCGGACGCCTGGCTACGGCACGTCGGGTGGTGGGGTCGGGGCGCCCGGGAGGCGAATGGTGGCCGTGGTGCCGGTGCCGTCGGCCGGGGTCAGGGTCACTTCACCGCCCGCCTGCTGGACCGTGCGGGCCACGATGGACAGGCCGAGGCCGGAGCCGGGCAGGGCTCGGGCGCCGGGTGAGCGCCAGAAGCGGTCGAAGACGTGGGGGAGTTCGTCGGCGGGGATGCCGGGGCCGTGGTCGCGGACGGTGAGGACACCGTCGGTGAGGCGGACCTCGACCATGCCGCCGGACGGGCTGAACTTCACCGCGTTGTCGAGGACGTTGACCACCGCCCGTTCCAGGGCCGCGGGTTCCGCCCGTACGTACCAGGGGTGCACGTCCGCCGTGATCGTCAGTTCCGGGCCGCGCAGACGGACGCGGCGCAGGGCCGAGTCGACGGCGTCCTGCCACGCGACGATCCGGGTGCGGTCCGCGTGCGGGCCGGTGTCCGGACGGGACAGTTCCTGCAGGTCGCCGATGAGGGCGGCCAGTTCCGTCATCTGTGCCTTGACCGAGGCGAGCAGGGCCTTGCGGTCCTCGGCGGGCAGCGGGCGTCCCGTCTCCTCGCTGCGGGTGAGGAGTTCGATGTTGGTACGCAGGGAGGTGAGCGGGGTGCGCAGCTCGTGACCGGCGTCCGCGATGAGCTGCTGCTGCAGGTCGCGGGAGCTGGCGAGGGCGGACGTCATGGAGTTGAAGGAACGGGAGAGGCGGGCGATCTCGTCCTCGGAGTCGTCCTCCACGGGGATGCGGATGCCCAGGTCCTCGGTGCGGGCCACGTGTTCGACGGCCTCGGTGAGTTTGTCGACGGGGCGCAGTCCCGCGCGGGCGACGGCGAGACCGGCGGCGGCCGAGCCGAGCACACCGACACCGGAGACGAGGAGCAGGAGCAGGGCCAGTTCGTTGAGCGTGGACCGGGTGTTGCTGAGCGGCACGGCGGCGACGAAGGCGTGGTCCTGGACCACGGCCCGGCTCAGTGGACCGGTCTTGACGACGACGGCCGTCGTCAGCACCCGTACCCGCTCGCCGTTGCTGTCGGTGCCGTCGCGGAAGACACCCTTCTCGGGGTCCGGTCGCGCGGCCACCTCCCTGTCACCGCCGGTGACATCGATCGCGGCCTCCGAATAGGGCAGGACGCACACCCGGCCGTCCGCGCGGACCAACTGGGCGTACTGCTTGCTGCGCGGGGTGATGGTGCCCGTGTCGGACGGTTCCCGGACACAGGTGTCGGTGAGCTGCTCGAACTCCTCCCGCTGGAGGGTGAGTACCGACGCCTCCAGATCGTCGTCGATCTCGTCGTACAGTTTGCCCTGCACGATGAACCAGCAGGTCACGGAGACCGCCGCCACGGCGAACGCCACCGCCGCCGCCACCAGCAGGGACAAACGCGCCCGGATGGGGAGCGAGCGGAAACGGCGGACCAGACCTGTCACTCCGCGCCCCCCTGCCGCAGCACGTACCCCACCCCTCGCACCGTGTGCACCAGACGCGGTTCGCCGCCCGCCTCGGTCTTGCGGCGCAGGTACATGACGTACACGTCGAGCGAGTTGGACGACGGCTCGAAGTCGAAGCCCCAGACCGCCTTCAGGATCTGCTCACGCGTGAGCACCTGGCGCGGGTGGGCCATGAACATCTCCAGCAGGGTGAACTCCGTGCGGGTCAGCTCCACCGGGCGTCCGCCGCGTGCGACCTCCCGCGTGGCCAGGTTCATGCGCAGGTCGGCGAAGGTGAGCACGTCGTCCGACTCGGCCGAGGCGGCCACCGCCGCCGCGTACGAGATGCGGCGCAGCAGCGCGCGGATACGGGCGAACAGCTCGTCCAGCTCGAACGGTTTGACCAGGTAGTCGTCGGCCCCCGCGTCCAGCCCCGTCACCCGGTCGCCGACGGTGTCGCGGGCCGTCAGCATCAGGATGGGCGTGGTGTCGCCGGTGGCGCGGATGCGGCGGGCGGCGGTGAGGCCGTCCATGCGCGGCATCTGGATGTCGAGGACCAGCAGGTCCGGCCGGTACGCCGCCGTCTTCTCCAGGGCGTCCACGCCGTCGACGGCGACCTCGGTGGCGTACCCCTCGAAGGCCAGGCTGCGCTGGAGCGCTTCGCGTACCGCCGGCTCGTCGTCGACGATCAGGATGCGCTGGGGGGCACGGTCGCCTTCTGCGGGGGCGGGGCTCATCGGGTGTCGGGTTCCTCTGTCTGCGACGGGAGCGCGGCCGGGTGGGCGCCGCTGCGGGGCCTCAGGTGTCGTTTCGGGCTTTCAGCGTCCCACGTTTCCCGGGTGGCGCGTCAGTTCGTCGCGCCGGACCGCAGGTCCGGCAGGTCCGCCTTGACCGTGTCGACCGGGATGGCGAAGCCCAGGCCCACACTGCCCGCGGCGGAGGAGCCCGCGCCGCTCGGCGCGTACATCGCGGAGTTGATGCCGATGATGGTGCCGTTCATGCCGATCAGCGCGCCGCCGGAGTTGCCGGGGTTCAGGGAGGCGTCGGTCTGGATCGCCTTGTAGGTGGTGGTCGAGCCGCCCGTGTCGCCGTTGAACTGCCGGCCGCCGTACTCGAACGGCCAGCCGCCGCCCTGCCGCCCCCGCTGCTGCCCCTGGCTCTCGTCCGTCGAGACGGTCACGTCCCGGTCGAGGGCGGAGACGATGCCGCTGGTCACCGTGCCGGTCAGGCCCTCGGGGGAGCCGATCGCCACGACCTGGTCGCCGACCCGCACGCCGTCGGAGTCGCCGAGGGTCGCCGCCTTCAGGCCCGAGGCGTTCTCGAGCTTGATCAGCGCCAGGTCCTTCTTGCTGTCGGTGCCGACGAGCTTCGCGGTGTACGCCGTGCCGTCGTCGGTGCGCACCTTGATCGAGGATGCCCCGGCGACGACGTGGCTGTTGGTGATGATCTCACCGTCGCCGGAGATGATCACGCCCGAGCCGGTCGACGAGCCGGCGTCGGTGGCGGCCTTGATCTCGACGATGCTCGGGCGGACCGCCGCGGCGACGCCGGACACCGTGCCCTTCTGGCTCGACGGGACGACGTTGGTGCTGGTGGAGCCGGAGGAGGCGACCGTGTCGCTGCCGGTGAGCTCCTGTACGCCGTAGGCGGTGCCGCCGCCGACGGCCGCAGCGACGATCGCTACGGCGGCGAGCAGGGTGGCGGGGCCGCGGGTGCGCTTCCGCCCCGGCGTCGGGGCCGGCGTCGCGGCCGAGGGGTGCGCGGGCGTCGGCGTGTACGCCGGCGGGGGCGGCCACTCGGGGTTCACCTGGTGCGGGCTGCTCTCGTACGCGCCGCTCGGGCGGGGGCTCTCGGTCATGCTCCTGAGCCTCGCGCCCGACGATGAGAGCATCCTGAGTGCTTGCTGAGAAGTCCGACAGAACCGCGTATGCCCGATATAAAGACCGCCGCGGGGGCGTTCAGGGGCGGCGGGTCACGGGTGGTCCGGCTACGCGCAGCCGCAGGACTGACGTGTCACCAGACGCGAGGGGAACACCTTCAGGCGTTCGCGGCGTGAGCCCGCCACCCGCAGGCCGTCGTCGAGGACCAGGTCGACCGCCGAGCGGGCCATCGCCGGACGGTCGGAGGCCACGGTGGTCAGGGGCGGGTCGGCGAGGGCCGCCTCCTTGATGTTGTCGAACCCGGCGACCGCCAGCTCACCCGGCACGTCGATGCGCAGCTCACGCGCGGCGCGCAGGATGCCGATCGCCTGGTCGTCGGTGGAGCAGAAGACCGCCGGCGGGCGGTCGGGGCCGGAGAGGATGTCCAGGCCGATGCGGTAGGCGTCGTAGCGGTTGTACGGGGCCTCGAAGAGGCGGCCCTCCGTCGGTATGCCGGCCTCCTCCATCGCGCGCCGCCAGCCCTCGACGTGGTCCGAGACCGGGTCGCCGACGGCCGGGGTGTCCGCCGTGCCGCCGACACAGGCGACGTACGCGTTCCCGTGCTCCAGCAGGTGGCGCACGGCGAGCCGGGCTCCGCCGAGGTCGTCCGTGACGACCGCGACGTCGTCGATCGCCTCCGGCCGCTCGTGCAGCAGGACGACCCGGGCGTCCCACGCCTCGATCTCTGCGGCGGCCAGGTCGTTCAGCGCGTGGCTGACCAGGATCAGCCCGGAGACGCGCATGCCGAGGAAGGCGCGTAGATAGTGGACCTCGCGCTCCCCGATGTAGTCGGAGTTCCCGACGAGCACCATTTTTCCGCGCTCGGACGCGGCCTGTTCGACCGCGTGCGCCATCTCCCCGAAGAAGGGCTGGCGCGCGTCCGGCACGATCAGACCTATGAGGTCCGTACGCCGTGACGCCATCGCCTGGGCGACTCGGTCGGGCCGGTACCCCAGCTCCTTGATCGCGGCGAGGACGCGCTCGCGCGTGGCCGGGGCGACCGGCCGGGGTCCGTTGTTGATGACATAGCTGACGACGGCGGTGGACGTACCCGCCAGCCGTGCCACATCATCCCTGGTTACCTTGGCCACGCGCGGAGTCTACGCGGATATATCCGGTCCGGGCAGGGCGTGAACGGGGTTCCGAACAGCACGGAAACGGCTCGTATGCGCGAACGCAACGCTCATGCGTGCGCCCGTCACGCCCGCGAGGACGCTCCGGCGGACTTCCCCGCGGTCGTCTCGTCCGTATCCGAGGGCTTTTGCCGGTCGCTCCTGGCCTTCGCCTCGTCGGCGGCGCGCTCCACCTTTTCGGGCGTAACGAATCGATAACCGACGTTCCGGACGGTGCCGATCAGCGACTCGTGCTCGGGGCCGAGCTTGGCGCGCAGGCGTCGTACGTGCACGTCGACCGTGCGGGTGCCGCCGAAGTAGTCGTAGCCCCACACCTCCTGGAGCAGCTGTGCGCGGGTGAAGACCCGGCCGGGGTGCTGCGCGAGGTATTTGAGGAGTTCGAACTCCTTGAAGGTCAGGTCGAGGACCCGGCCCTTGAGCTTCGCGGCGTACGTCGCCTCGTCGACGGACAGGTCGCCGTTGCGGATCTCCATCGGGGAGTCGTCGTTGACGATCTGCTGGCGGCCCATGGCCAGGCGCAGGCGTGCCTCGACCTCGGCCGGGCCCGCGGTGTCCAGCAGCACATCGTCGATGCCCCAGTCCGCGGTCACCGCGGCGAGGCCGCCCTCCGTCACCACCAGGACGAGCGGACAGCCCGGTCCGGTGGAGCGCAGCAGCTGGCACAGGCTGCGGACCTGAGGGAGGTCACGGCGGCCGTCGACGAGGATGACGTCCGCGCCGGGGGTGTCGACCAGGGCCGGGCCCTCCGCGGGGGCCACCCGCACGTTGTGCAGGAGCAGGCCGAGGGCGGGGAGCACCTCCGTCGACGGCTGGAGCGCGTTGGTCAGGAGCAGCAGCGAACTCATCGTGTCTCCTCACCTGCCAGGATGTGCGTCACTCGGATCCTGGCCGCTCGGATGCGGGCCGGTCGTCCGGTCCCGGCTGCCTGGCTCGGGGCCGTCCTGCGGTCGTGCACGGTTCGCTCGCCCATAACGTCTGGTTCCTCCTCGGTCCCTGCGATGGGGGCACCTCCCACGCCGTTCAGGCGGTGGGGGAGTTTACGGCTTGCTGCGTGCGTTCGACGGCCCGTACACCGGCGGTTTCCCGCGTTCGTATACAACGCTTCCGAAAGCACAAAAGGACCCGGGGGCTTCACTGCCCGAGTCCTCTTCGCAGCAGAATAGCCGACATGAGCACCGGCCCGGCAGGTCATGTGGCGCGATCCACCGATCGTTCCGCCATTCGTCCATATTCCGAGACGCGTGGGGTAACGCGCGGTGATCGGCCTTTGCGGACGTTCTTGCGCACCGCGGACGGTGTGGCCATCGATTCCGTATACGAACCGGGAACCGGTTCTTCCTGCGATCTCGTGTTCGTGGTCGCGCACGGGTTCACCGGGGACGCGGACCGTCCGCATGTGCGGCGGGTGGCGCGGGCCTTCTCGCGGTACGGCGGCGTCGTGACGTTCTCCTTCCGGGGGCACGGGACGTCGGGCGGGCGGTCGACCGTGGGGGACCGGGAGGTGCTCGACCTCGCCGCGGCGGTGGGGTGGGCGCGTGAGCTGGGACATGCCCGGGTGGCCACCGTCGGGTTCTCCATGGGGGGCTCCGTGGTGCTGCGGCATGCCGCGATCAGCCGTGAGGCGGGGGGCGATGCCGTGGTGTCCGATGCCGTGGTGTCCGATGCCGTGCTGCCCGATGCCGTCGTGCCCGATGCCGTGGTGTCCGTGAGTGCGCCCGCGCGGTGGTTCTACCGGGGCACCGCCCCCATGCGGCGGCTGCACTGGCTCGTGACCCGGCCCTCCGGGCGACTGGTGGGGCGGTACGGACTGCGTACGCGGATCCATCACCGGCAGTGGGATCCCGTGCCGCTGTCGCCGGTCGAGGCCGTACCGTGGATCGCGCCGACCCCGCTGCTGATCGTGCACGGGGACCAGGACGGGTACTTTCCGCTCGACCACCCCCGGATGCTGGCGGCTGCCGCCGGGGAGCACGGGGAGCTGTGGGTCGAGGCCGGCATGGGGCACGCGGAGAACGCGGCGCCGGAGCCGCTGCTGGGGCGGATCGGGGACTGGGTGGTCGCCCGGGCGGGCTAGCCTGACGGTGTTCACCGTCAACCGATTTTCCGATTGAGGAACCAGCAGATGGCAAAGGTCACGGTGCGGTACTGGGCCGCCGCCAAGGCCGCGGCCGGGGTGGCCGAGGAGGCGTACGAGGCGGACACGCTCGCCGACGCGCTCGACGCCGCGCGCGCACGGCACTCCGGCGAACTGACGCGCGTCCTGCTGCGGTGCTCGTTCCTTGTCGACGGTGATCCCGTGGGCAAGCGCGCGCACGACGCGGTACGGCTGGCCGACGGCGGCACGGTCGAGGTGCTTCCGCCGTTCGCAGGAGGGTGTCGATGACGAACCAGCCGTACGGGTCTCATGAGCCGCACCAGTCCTATGAGCCGCAGCCGCATCAGTCGTACGAGCCCTCTCAGTCGTACGAGCCGTACCAGCAGCAGCAGGTCTGGCCCGGACAGCAGCAGGCGTACGACGATCCGTACGCCGATCAGCAGCACATGCACACCCAGCAGTGGCAGGGGCAGACGTGGGAGACGCGGGTGCAGCCGCCGGTGGCCGCGGTCGTGCCTGAGGCCGTGCCCGTTGCCGGGGAGACACCGTCGCTGCCTGAGCAGGATTACGGGCCGGCCACCTTGGGCGGGAACTCGCGTGTCACCGACGCCCAGCGGGCGCGGGCGGAAGGGCGCTCGCCGGTCATCGAGCCCGGGATGCAGCCGGCGCTGCTCACGGCGGTGCTGGGGCTGCTGCTGGCGGGTGGGGCGGCGCTGGGTACCTACGCGCTGCTCGTGCCGCTGGTGGTGCTGCAGGGGGTCACGGCGGCGGGCTGGTTCCGGCTGAACGGGATGTGGCCGGCCCGGCAGGGGATCGCACTGGGATTCCTGGGCGCGCTGGTCGCGGATGCGGCGCTGCTGGTGTCGGACCGGTCGCCCGCGGCGATTCTGGGGACGCTGGGGGTGTGGGTGCTGCTGTCGCTGGTGTTGCAGCTGCGGTCGCACGCGGATCCCGATGAGCGGATGTACGGACTGATGGCGACGGTCGCCGCGGCGGCGCTGGCGATCGCGGCGGGCGGGTACCTGGCGGCGGACGCGGATGCGGTGACCGTGGGCGCGGTTGCCGTGGCGGCGGCCGTGGTGGCGCGGGCACTGCCGCTGCCGACCGCGGCGTCCGTGGCGGTCGCGCTGCTGGTGGCGGCCGGGGCGGGGTTCGGGGTCGCGGGGACGGATGTCCCGGGTGCGGTGCTCGGTGCGGGTGCGGCTGTCTGCGCGCTGATCGGTCACCGGGTCGCGAGCTACGACTATCCGTCGCGGTTCGTGCACTTCACGGCGGGTGTCGCGCTGCCGCTGGCGGCGGCGGGGCCCGCGGTGTACGTGCTGGGCCGCGTCGTCGCCTGACGGCCGCCGGCCGTGTGCCCGCGGCGCGCCCGTCTCTCGGGTGGGGGCGGGTGCATGCCTGCGGTGGGCGCGGCCGGGCCGGGGCCCTCCTCGGACCGGCGCGGGAACAGGCCGGCTGGTGGGACTGAAAACGCGGACGCGTCAGTCGCTGCGGGCGGCCACCCCGCCCCGTCCCCTTCCCGCCGCGGAGGGCCACCGCGCCCACCGTCGTCCACACCGGAACGCCGTACGCGGCTGCCGTCGTGCCGCGGTTGCCCCACCCTGTCCCTCGAGGGCTGCCGCTGCCAGGTTGTGTGCAGCGGGTTCTGCTTCTCTCGCCGGCCGGTGGGAGCGCCCGTGCGCGGGTGCGGCGGCGCTGCCGCCGAGGGCGCCGCCCGCCGCCCCGTCCGTGCGGTGCCCTGTCACAGCTGATCGACAATCTTCCGGACCACACATACCCGCGAGTTACCCTCGCGCAGGACGGCCACCCGGTCGTCGGGGAACGCCGTCGTCAACAGCCCAGGTGGGGGAAACACCGCATGCGCGCACTGCGAATACTGCTCATCGTCCTTGTGATACTGGGCGGAATCTTCGTGATCGTGGACCGTGTCGCGGTCAACCTCGCCGAGGGCGAGGCGGCGGACCGTCTGAAGGCGAACGAGAACCTCGCGACCACCCCCGACGTGTCCATCAAGGGCTTCCCCTTCCTCACGCAGGCGATCGGCGGCACCCTCGACGAGGTGCAGGTCGGCATCGAGGGCTACGAGGCCGGCACCGGTGACGGCGCCGAGAAGATCCGTATCGGCGATCTGCGCGCCGACATGAGGGGCGTCGAGTTCTCCAGCGACTTCGGCTCCGCCGTCGCCGACAGCGCCACCGGCACGGCGACCGTCGCCTACGGCGAACTGCTGAAGAAGGCCGCGTCCGAGCCCACGCAGGTGGCTCCCGGTGTCACGGCCAAGGTCATCGGCCTCTCCGACGGCGGCAACGGGAAGATCAAGGTGGCGGTGGAGGCCACCGTGCTCGGCAACAAGCTGCCCGAGCCGGTCGCGGTGCTCAGCTCCGTGACGGTCGTGGACGGGGACACGGTGCGGG
Source organism: Streptomyces sp. NPDC031365 (assembly GCF_055569765.1). Lineage (NCBI taxonomy): Bacteria > Bacillati > Actinomycetota > Actinomycetes > Kitasatosporales > Streptomycetaceae > Streptomyces > Streptomyces sp. NPDC031365. The sequence continues at coordinate 47,991 of NZ_JBVIIM010000001.1, forward strand.
TGAAGGCCGACGCGCTGCCCGAGTTCGGAGGGGTCGCGCTCGCCGAGTCGCGGGTGCGGCGGATCACCGACTTCGAGCAGAAGATCTCCGGACTGCCCGGCGGCATCAGGCTCGACAGGGTCGAGGCGGCCGAGAGCGGCGTGGACATCGTGGTGAAGGGCTCCGACGTCCGTCTGGTCGGGTAAGGGGCGGTTTGCCGGAGGTCGTGTCCGTCAGGCGAGACGGAGGCGTCCGTAGTGCAGATGGGGTGGCGGGCGGCCGGGGTCCGGAGCGGTCGGGTGTGGCGCTCAGGGATACGTCATCCCGGATGACGGACGATCTCGTCTCACCATGCGACACGCCGGTGACAGGCCTGCCCTGTCGTCCTTACGATCGACCCCATGCGGTGTCAGACAAGCGTCCTCCAGTCGCGGGGACAGGCGGATCTCACGAAGCGGCGGGCAGTGGACCTGTGCCGTGTCGCCGCCATGCTCTGTCGCACTTTCTGAGCGGACGCGTCGACGTCCGCACTCTCGCCCCGCCCTGCTGAGGGCGCCCGTGCGCCGGCCCGCCCCGGGTGCGCACCCCTCTCATTCGCACGCCCCGCCGCAACTGCCCCGGAGGAGAAAAGCATGAGCCGCAGCGACGTCCTGGTCGACGCCGATTGGCTCCAGGAGCACCTGGACGACCCGACCATCGCCATCGTCGAGGTGGACGAGGACACGTCCGCCTACGAGAAGAACCACATCAAGAACGCCATCCGGATCGACTGGACGAAGGACCTCCAGGACCCGGTCCGCCGTGACTTCGTCGACCAGGCGGGCTTCGAGAAGCTCCTGTCGGACAAGGGCATCGGCAACGACCACACGGTCGTTCTCTACGGCGGCAACAACAACTGGTTCGCGTCGTACGCCTACTGGTACTTCAAGCTGTACGGCCACGAGGCCGTCAAGCTCCTCGACGGCGGCCGCAAGAAGTGGGAGCTGGACGCCCGCGAGCTGGTCCCCGGGGACGAGGTGCCGGAGCGCCCGAAGACCGACTACCGGGCCAAGCCGCAGGACGCGTCCATCCGCGCCTTCCGCGACGACGTGGTCGCCGCGATCGGTTCGCAGAACATCGTCGACGTGCGTTCCCCCGACGAGTTCTCCGGCAAGCTGCTGGCTCCGGCCCACCTGCCGCAGGAGCAGTCGCAGCGTCCCGGCCACGTGCCGAGCTCCCGCAACATCCCGTGGTCCAAGAACGCCAACGACGACGGCACCTTCAAGTCCGACGACGAGCTCAAGGCGCTCTACGAGGACGAGCAGGTCGACCTGGCCAAGGACACCATCGCCCTGTGCCGCATCGGCGAGCGCTCCGCGCTGACCTGGTTCGTGCTGCACGAGCTGCTCGGTGTGGAGAACGTCAAGAACTACGACGGCTCCTGGACCGAGTACGGCTCCCTCGTCGGCGTGCCGATCGAGCTCGGCGCCGGCAAGTAGTCCTCCCACCGACCTTTCCAGAACCCCCTCAGGAGTAAGACATGTGCGGTGCGAAGGCCGGCGGCCCGGACGCCTCGACGATCAAGCCCGGTGAGACCACCATCCAGGGGCAGGTGACCCGCGACGGCGAGCCGGTGACGGGCTACGTCCGCCTGCTGGACTCGACCGGTGAGTTCACCGCGGAGGTCCCCACCTCCGCCACCGGACAGTTCCGCTTCTACGCGGCGGAGGGCACCTGGACCCTGCGCGCCCTGGTGCCCGGCGGTACCGCCGACCGCACGGTCGTCGCCCAGCAGGGTGGTCTGGCCGAGGTCGCGATCGCGGTCTGAGGACACGAGAACGGCTGAAGGGCCGCATCCCACGGGTTGGACGCCCGGGAGGCGGCCCTTCGGTGTGTCCGGACCTAGGCTGGAGGTATGTACGCGCGCAGGCGGCATGTCTATTTCGTCATGATGGGAACCTGTATCGGGCTGTTCGTCCTGGCGTGGGGTGTGGTGCGGCTCTGGTCGGTGTCCGCCGCCGTGGCGATGTGCCTGGTCGCCATGGTCATCCCGCCGCTCGCCGCGATGGTCGCCAACCGGCGCGGCCCCGAGGACCGCTGGTGGGACGACCCCTCCGGTGACCCGAAGTCCGACGAGTGGTGGGACGAACTGGACGGCAGGAAGCGCCCCCGGTAGGAACGGGGCGCGCGTGACGCTCGCAGGCCGTCAGACGCGGGACGGGCATCCGTTCCGTCTGCGGGTGCCGGCCGCTCAGTAGACGAGCGCCTGGGTGCCGTCCGTCATCGCCTCCTGTACGAAGACCTGCGCGCCGGCGATGCGGACGCCCTCGATGACGTCCTTCTCCGTGATGTCGCGCCGGGCCGCGCACTGGGTGCACAGGGTGACCCGGCCGCCCGCCAGGATCGAGTCCAGCAGGTCGGGCAGCGGGGCGGCGTGCGGCAGTTCGAACTCGGCGGCACGGTCCGGCAGGGCGAACCACGCGGACTCCCCGGTGAGCCACAGGGAGACCTCGACACCGCTGGCCGCGGCCACCGCCGCCACCGTGAACGCCTGGGAGCAGCGTTCGGGGGCGTCGGTTCCGGCGGTCACCTTGATTACAAGCTTCTTGGCCATGCCTGGATCGTAATCACCTCGCCCACAACTGCGGGTGTGACATATGGGTCTCCAGTGAGACGCGAAACGGTTCGCGTCCTCACTTCTGAGGGGACGGTGTGGAAGATCCCGACAGACCCGCGGAAACCGTCGGGGCCGGGGACACCGAGTCCGCCGTGCAGGCGCCCCGGCGGAGGTGTCCTGGCGGTCCGGCGTGACGGGCAGCGTTTACCGTCTGTCTGACGCAGTTCCGCCAGGTGAGCAGCATGGGCGCGTCCACATGCGCCGAGAACGGCTTCCACTGGGCCAGTCGCGAGGACGACCGGTGACGTCGTCGCCCTGATCGTCCAGTCCCGCAAGGGCACCACGGCGGCGGTCCCCTTCCAGCAGACGGTGGCGTTGCAGAGCCAGCCGCTGAGCTGACCGGCGGTGAGGACCCACCTCACCCCGAGGGCCGGGCCCCGGCCGCGTAAGCTGGGGGCCGGCCCCGTGCACATGCACCGCACCCCCGCTCAAGGAGCACCCCGTGGTTATCTTCTTCGAAGCCCTGCTGGTCCTGGTCGCCGTCGGCGTTCTCGCCTTCGCCGGGCTGACCGTGAAGAAGCTGTACCAGGGCCAGCGCTGATCACCGACGCCAGGAAGTTCCGCTCATGATCGAGATCCCGTCCGACCTGCACAAGGACCTCGTCCCGCTCGCCTTCCTGCTCGGCGACTGGGCGGGCGTGGGCGTGCACGACTTCCCCGGCGCCGAGAAGTGCAACTTCGGCCAGGAGGTCACCTTCACCCACGACGGCCGGGACTTCCTGGAGTACAGCTCCCACACGTGGGTGCTGGACGGCGACGGCAACAAGGTCAGGGCGCTGGAGTCCGAGCACGGTTTCTGGCGGATCGACGCCGACCGCAAGGTCGAGGTGACGATGACCCGCGACGACGGCGTCATCGAGATCTGGTACGGCGAGATGGCCGCCCAGAAGCCGCAGATCGACCTGGTCACGGACGCGGTCGCCCGCACCGCCGCCTCGGGCCCCTACAGCGGCGGCAAGCGGCTGTACGGCTACGTCAAGAGCGACCTGATGTGGGTCGGCGAGAAGCAGACCCCCGAGGTCGAGCTGCGGCCCTACATGTCGGCGCACCTGAAGAAGGTCGTCACCCCGGAGGAGGTCGAGCGCTGGGCCAAGGCCCTGCCCGACGACATGCCGGACGACGGGATCGCCTTCTTCAAGTAGTCCCGCGCCCGGACGTTCGGGGTCCCGCACGCGCACGGCCTAGACTCGTGGTGTGGTGAGCACCGACTGGAAGAGCGACCTCAGGCAGCGCGGCTACCGGCTGACGCCGCAGCGCCAACTCGTGCTCGAAGCCGTGGACACCCTGGAGCACGCGACCCCCGACGACATCCTCGTGGAAGTGAGGAAGACGGCGTCGGGGGTCAATATTTCCACCGTCTACCGCACGCTGGAGCTGCTGGAGGAACTGGGCCTGGTCAGCCACGCCCACCTCGGTCACGGCGCCCCGACCTACCACCTCGCGGACCGGCACCACCATCTGCACCTGGTCTGCCGCGACTGCACCGACGTCATCGAGGCGGACGTGGAAGTCGCTGCCGACTTCACCGCCAAGCTGCGTGAGCAGTTCGGTTTCGACACCGACATGAAGCACTTCGCGATCTTCGGCCGGTGTGCGGACTGCGCCGGGAAGGCATCATCCGCAGAGTCGTAGGCTTGGCATATGAAGAGCCCCCTGCTGACCCTGCCCGGCGCCGTCCCCGCCGAGGGCGTGGACGAAGGCGTGGCCGCCCACTACGGCGACCTGTTCCGCGAGCAGCGCGCCCTCGCCGACGGCACCGGTTTCGTCGACCTGTCCCACCGCGGGGTCGTCACCGTCACCGGGCCCGAGCGGCTCGGCTGGCTGCATCTGCTGCTCACCCAGCACGTCAGCGAGCTGCCGCCGCACCAGGCCACCGAGGCCCTGATCCTCTCCGCCCACGGCCACATCGAGCACGCGCTCTACCTGGTCGACGACGGTGAGACGGTCTGGGCGCACGTCGAACCCGGCACCCAGGAAGCGCTGATCGCGTATCTGGAGTCGATGAAGTTCTTCTACCGGGTCGAGGTCACCGACCGCACCGCCGACATCGCGGTGGTGCACCTGCCGGCCGGGTCCATCACGGAGGTGCCGGAAGGCGTCGTCGTCCGCGAGACGCCGTACGGACGGGAGGTGTTCCTGCCCCGGGGCGAGCTGGAGTCGTACGCGCAGAAGGCGGGACCGCCGGCCGGGCTGCTCGCGCACGAGGCGCTGCGGGTCGAGCAGCAGCGGCCGCGGCTCGGGTTCGAGACCGATCACCGCACCATCCCGCACGAGCTGGGCTGGATCGGTGGCGCCGTGCATCTGCAGAAGGGCTGCTACCGGGGTCAGGAGACGGTCGCGCGGGTGCAGAACCTGGGCAAGCCGCCGCGGCGGCTGGTGTTCCTGCACCTGGACGGCAGTGAGGTGCATCTGCCCGCGCCGGGGACCGGGATCCGGCTGGCGGACGACGGTCCGGACGGGCGGAAGATCGGGTTCGTCACGACGTCCGCACGGCATCACGAGCTGGGGCCGGTGGCGCTGGCGCTGGTGAAGCGGAACGTGCCGGTGGACGCGCGGCTGATCGCGGGGGACACGGCCGCCGCCCAGGAGACCGTGGTCGAGCCCTGAGCCGTACGACCCGTGCGGGTGCGCGGGGACGTGCTGCGGCGCGGGTTCAGATCTCCAGCAGGACCGTGAACGGGCCGTCGTTGGTCAGCGACACCCTCATCCGTGCGCCGAAGCGGCCCGTCGCCACCGTGGCGCCCAGGGCGCGCAGCCGCGCGACCACCTCGTCGACCAGTGGTTCGGCGAGGTCGCCGGGGGCGGCGGCGTTCCAGGTGGGGCGGCGGCCCTTGCGGGCGTCGCCGTAAAGGGTGAACTGGCTGATCACCAGGAGCGGGGCGCCGGTGTCGCTGCACGACTTCTCGTCCTGGAGCATCCGGATCGACCAGAGCTTGCGGGCGAGCTGTGCCGCCTTCTCCTTGGTGTCCTCATGGGTGACGCCGACGAGGACGCACAGTCCCTCGCCCTCGATCGCGCCCACCGTCTCGCCGTCCACCACGACGCTCGCGTCGTCGACCCTCTGCACCACTGCACGCATACGACCATGATGCCGGTCGGCGAACAGCCGGACGACGGCGGCCCGCGCCTGCCCCCGGTCGGGCTATTTTTACTCCTTAGCGCCCATCTGGGGCGGATCGGGGACACTCGCTCACATAGCGGCCGCTTGGGGTGGCACGATGCTGGCACATGCCGGTCGAGGGGACGGTTGAGGCACATGAGCACACCGGGAGTCGGACAGCCGCCCGCGGCTGTTCCGTTGACCCAAGCGGGAACCGCGGAACGGGAGTTCTGCCGACCGCCCACACAGCGCACCGACAGTCCGGTGCTGCCCGAGGAGGGGCGAGCAGCCGACGTGACCGCGATCGGTCTGCCGGAGCTGCGCGCGGTGCGCCGTGACGCACAGCGGGACGAGGCCGACCTCAGTTATGTGCGGCGGCTGCTCCAGGGGCGGATCGACATCCTGCGGGCGGAGCTGGCCCGGCGCGTACCGAAGGGTGTTCCCTCCGTCGTCACGGCGCGGGACGCGTCCGTGGTGGAGCGGCTGTCGGAGATCCTGCGGGACGGTCCGGCCCGGCACCGTTCCTCCGCCCGCCATGTGACGCTGGGGACGCCGCGGAGTGAGGAGTACCGGCGACTGGCGGCCGAGATGCTCGCGGAGGTGGAGTTGTCCGACCTGGTGGCACGTACGGACGGGGAGCTGAACACCGCGATGGGGCGGCTCGTGCGCTACGAGCAGCAGGTGTCCCGGCGGCGGCATCGCCTGCAGCGTACGGCCGACGAGTGCAGTGCGGAGATCGCGCGCCGGTACCGGGAGGGGGAGGCCCAGGTCGACGACCTGCTCGCCTGAGCCGGGCCATCCGGGGCCGGGGAAAACCTCGTCGACACCCGCCGCGCGGCCGACCTACCGTGAGCCCATGGCCTCCCGCACCGACATCGATGTCCGCACCGTCACCGAGTCCGAGTTCGCCGACTGGAACCGGGCCCTGAACATCGGCTTCCTGCGGGAGCCCACCTCCGCCGGGGACATCATCGAGGCGCGCCGGGTGCAGTTCACGTCCGGCCGGTCGGCGGGAGCCTTCGACGGCGGTCGCTGCGTCGCCACGTTCCGTTCCTTCGCGCAGGAGCTCACGGTGGCGGGCGGGGCGACCGTGCCGTCCAACGCGGTCACCAACGTCACCGTCGCCCCCACGCATCGCCGTCGCGGACTGCTGACCCGCATGATGGCCCGGGATCTGGCTGCCGCGAAGGAGCGCGGGGACGCCGTCGCGACGCTGATCGCCGCCGAGTACCCGATCTACGGACGGTACGGCTTCGGCCCGGCCACCTCGGCGACCGAGTGGACGATCGACGTGCCGCGGGCCGGTCTCGACCCGCGGTGGGCCGGACCGGAGGACGGCGGGCGGATCGATCTCGTGGACGCGGAGGACGTCCGCGAGCTGGGGCCCGGGCTGCACGAGCGGCTGCGCCGGCAGCAGCCGGGTGCGGTGAGCCGGGACGAGCTGTGGTGGAAGATCACCACCGGGGCCGTGCGCTTCCACCCGACGTTCCACGAGCCGTTCTACGCGGTGTACCGCTCGGCCGGCGGCGAGGTCGAGGGCATGGTCGCCTACACGGCGGACGACAACTGGGGCGATGCCAAGCAGCCGTTGAACACGGCGCAGGTGAAGTGGCTGATCGGGGTGACTCCGGCCGCCGAGCGTGCGCTGTGGCGCTACCTGTGTTCGGTGGACTGGGTGGTGAAGGTGAAGAGCGGCTGGCGGGCCCCCGACGATCTGCTCCCGCACTTCCTGCCGGACCCGCGCGCCGCGGCCGTGACCACACAGGCGGACTGGCTGTGGGTGCGGATCCTGGACGTCGTACGGGCGCTGGAGGCGCGGACGTACCAGGCGGCGGGGTCGCTGGTGCTGGAGGTGGCCGACGGCGGCGGGCTGACCGGCGGGCGGTACCGGCTTCAGGCTTCGGCGGACGGAGCCGGGTCCTGCGTCCCGACCACCGAGGCCGCCGATCTGACGCTGGACGTCGCCGAGTTGGCGGTGCTGTGGCTGGGGGACGAGTCGGCGGTTCGGCTGGCGGCACTGGGCCGGGTGCGGGAAGAACGAGCGGGCGCCGCCCGTCAGGCCGACGCCCTGCTGCGTACGTCCAGGCGACCGTGGTGCCCGGACATCTTCTGAGCGCTGTCCCTGTACGCGCTCCTGCTGCTGCCTCCTTCCACCGACGACGGTGAGCACTCATCCGTAGCGAGCTGTTCAGTTGTGGTTGTTGTGCGGTGGTGCCTACTGACGGGCTCCCGGCTCCCCTCCGGAAGGGAGCCCGGTCAGAGGTCTGTGCGGTACTGTCAGCCGGACTGGGCGAGCAGCATCACGAGGATGACCGCGCCGATGCCGCTGATCATGGTGTTCCGTGCCTTGATGCCCACGGTGAGGGCGACGAAGGCGATGATTCCCATCGGCCCGTATTTCCATTGGATGAGCTGTTCGAATCCGATGGCCAGGGCGGCGAGGACGATGGCGATGAGCGGCATGGCGGTCCCCCTTGGTCCGTGGCCCTCAACCGTCACCCTGGTGGCCAACCCCTCTGTGAGTCGACCAGGTTGCACGAGTTGGTGACCAACTTCTCCTTAGTTATCTCCGCTTGGAAGAGGCTTATAACCACCCTTCGCCGAACTGCCCGAAGATGGCGAGAAGTTGTAGTGTTCGGCTGTGGACCCGGAACATGCCCCCGTCAATGGGCGGAAGAAGCCACAGCGGCCACAGAGAACCCATCGTGAGGTGGCCGACGAGCTGCGCGCACGGATCCGGACCGGTGCGCTGCGGCCGGGCGAGCGCATGCCCACCCAGGCCCGGCTCGCCGCCGAGTTCGGCGTGGAGCGCCCCGCGATACGCCGGGCGCTGCGCATTCTGCAGTCCGAGCAGCTGCTCACCAACGTCTCCAAGGGTGCCCCGGCGACCGTCGCCGGCCGGCCCCCCGAGGCCCCGGCCGGCCCCGCGGCACCGCCGCTGCCCACCACGGTGGCCCTCGCGCCCAGGATCGCCGCGGCCTTCGAGGCCGAGCACGTCGAGATCGACGCCGTCTGCCTGACCTCCATCTCCCTCACCCTCGCGATGGGGGAGCCGTTGCGCCAGATCCATGCGGGGCGACTGAAACCGGCCAGGGTCGACGTCCGGGTACTGCTGCCGAGCCGGGACATCGACCTCGCCTTCCCGGTGCCGGTCGAGGGGCACGACGGTGCCGAAGGACCGGTCCACGAGCGCTGGTTGTCGATGCGCAACGCCCAGGGCCAGGTGCTCCGTCACAATCTGCACGCCCTGCGCGCGACGCACGGCATCGATGTGCGGGTGCGGTTCCGCGCGCTGCCCTTCACCCCGCCGGTGAAGCTGTATCTGCTGAACAACGTGGAGGCGTTGTTCGCCTACTACACGGTGGCCCGCAGCGAGGCGGAGATCGACCACGAGAGTCTGGAGATGTACGACGCCCAGGGCATTCGGTCCATGCTCTTCGCCTTCGAACAGGGGTCCGGCCTGCGGGACACCACGTTCGTGGAGCAGTCGCACCTGTGGTTCAACGCGCTGTGGGAGACCATCAGTTCGGAGCTGGTGCTCACGAGCTGACGTCTCCCACGGGTCACGGTGACGGGGTGGTTCCTCACAGGGCGGGCCGCGCCACAAGCAGCGCGAGCAGCACCGCCCCGGCGGAGCTGATGCCCGGCCTGTCGGCCCTGATGCCTAGGGTGAGGAGCAACAGGCCGACGAGGCCGGCCACGCCGAATGTCCACTCGACGAGCTGCTGGACGGTGACGACGAGAACGGCGGAGACCAGAGCGATGACGTGCATGGTGTTTCCCCCTCAGCGGTGAGGCCAACTTGGTGAAGTTGGCTACCAACTCTGGAAGAGTTGTCCCCACTTGGTCGCTACTTATAAACAACTTCCAAACAACTCCCCTTAGATGGATCAAAGTTGTAGCGTTTGGTCGTGACCCAGGAGAACGTGGCAGTGAACGGCAGCGGCAGGCTCACGCCTCAGGAGATCGCCGACATCCTGAGGGAACGCATCCGGGCGGGCGAGCTCAAGGCGGGCGACCGGCTGCCCACCCAGGCGGAACTGGCCGAGGAGTTCGGTGTGGAGCGCGGCACCGTCCGCCAGGCGCTGCGCGCGCTCCAGGACGACGGCCTGCTCAGCAACGTCAGTAAGGGCAGCCCGCCGAGGATCGCCGACCCGGCCCCCGCCCGGACCGCCCGCGAGGAACCCCAGCCGACGATGGTGGCGCTGGCACCGCGCCTGGCGGAAGCCTTCGAAACGAACCGGGTGCGGATCGACGCGGTGTGCCTGACCTCCGAAAGCCTCATGCTGGCGCTCAGCGAACCGGTCCGGCACGTTCACGAGGGCCGTATCCGCCCCGAGTCGGTCGACGTACGCATCCTGCTGCCCTCCCGCACCATCAACCTGGCCTTCCCGGTCCCCGTCGAGGAGGGCGGCGACGACAACCCGGTGCACGAGCGCTGGCTGGCGATGCGCAACGCCCAGGCCCGTGTCCTCCAGCACAACCTCCTCGCCCTGCGCGCCACCCACGGCATCGACGTACGCGTCTCCTTCCGCGCGCTGCCCTTCACCCCGCCGGTGAAGCTCTACCTGCTCAACGAAAAGGAGGCGCTGCTCGGCTACTACATGCTCACCCTGCGCGAGGAGGAGTGGGAGAGCCGGAACCTGCAGATGTACGACGTCCTGGGCTCGGCGTCCCTCCTCTTCTCCTTCCTCGGGCAGGCCGGGCAGCGGGACCAGGCGTTCGTGGAGGAATCCCAGAAGTGGTTCGACGCCCTCTGGGAAACCATCACGACGGACCTGACACTCTCCTAGTGACTTCTGAGACGACACAGACAGATGCGGTGACAGCCGAGACCGAGACCGAGACTGAACGGGGCGCCCTGCGGGAACTGATCAGGGGCGCCCGTGTCGTGCTGTGGGATTTCGACGGCCCCATCTGCCGTCTCTTCGCGGGCCACTCGGCGGAACGGGTGGCGACCGACCTGGCGGCCTGGCTCGAGGGCCGCGGCCTGCACGGCCTGCTCGAGCCCGAGGAACGCGAGTCCCTCGATCCGCAGATCCTCCTGCGTGCGGTCGATCGCCGCCATCCCGGCAGCGATCTGGTCGCGGAGCTGGAGGAGCGCCTCACCCGGGAGGAACTGCGGGCTGCCGCCTCGGCGCGGCCCACGCCGTACGCCGACCCGCTGATCCGCACCTGGACCGCGGTGGGTGCCGGCTTGGCCATCACCACCAACAACTCTCCGCGCGCAGCGCGCGAATACCTCGCCTCACGGGACCTCGTCTCCTGCTTCGCCCACCACATCTACGGCCGCACCCAGGAACTGAAGTACCTCAAACCCCACCCCCACTGCATCCACCACGCCCTCAACGCGATGGGCGCCGCCCCGGCGACCGCGCTGATGATCGGTGACAGCCCGCAGGACTTCCGCGCCGCGCAGGCAGCCGGCATACGGTTCCTCGGCTACGCCCGCAACGATCGCAAGCACAAGCTTCTGAGCGACGAGGGCGCCACCACTATCGTGGACTCTCTGGAGCCCGTACTCCGCCTGGTCCGCGAGCGGCACCAGGCATGAGCCGACAGGGCCGGTCGCTCTCGGCCCGGACACGAGGTCATTGAGCGGCCGCTTCTTCGTGGACGCATGAGCGAGTGGTTCGGCTCGATCGAACCCCCGCCTTCCCAGAGACCGGCATGCTGTAGCCTTCGCGCACCGATTGAGCGACCGCTCTGCTCCGTTCGTACCAAGGGGCACATCCGTCGACGCGAACGGGCTACCGCCGCCTCAGGCGGATGGGTGACACCCTCCCCGACGCGTCCCGGCCTGCGGGGGCTTCGCATGCGGGACAGCAGGCCGCGTGTCTAACTTCAGTTGTGACTCCCTCGTACCTCCCGGAGCGGCCAGTGGGCGCACCACCTATCCCCCGACCCGCCCTCGGAGGACTCCACGCGCCCGGCACGGCGCACCGGGTGTCCCGGCTGCGGGACTTCGCGACACTCGCCACCCGGTCGGGAACGGCCAGCAGTGGTCACCACAATCGGAACTACGTGGTGCCACTGACCGGGCCGGAAGCACGGCTGCTGGGACGTGAGACGGGGACCTCCGTCAAGGTGAGGGTCCGCCGGACCGGAGTACTGCCGGTCGTGATCAGGACCTGGGACAACGAGGACGAAATCCTGGGCGCGGTCAAGGGTGTCCTGCCGCATGTGCCTCAGTGCCTGGCCAAGGGGGCCGGCTTCGCCATCCACAGCTATGTGGAAGGTGTCCCGCTGTCCAGCGTCTGCGGCAACGGCAAGCCCGTGGACACACTGCTGGTCAGGGCGCTGGCCGGGCTGCTCGCCCAGATGACGCGGGTGCGGCGCGGCGCGCTTCCGCCCCTGCCGGCTGCCTGGCCCCGCAACGAAACGGACAGCCAGGGATTCCTGCGCACTCTGGCGCTCTTGGCCGACCAGCAGATCCGGCAACCCAACTGGAGAATATTCGGTGGTCTGTTCGTGGCGCTGGGCGTTCCGGAGGACGCCTTGACCCGTCTGGCCGAGCGGGTCCCCGCCATGGCGCGACGGCCGTATAGCCTGCTCCATGCGGACCTGCACCGCGACAACCTGATCGTCTCCTACGGCGGGGCTCCCCCGCTGATCTGCGTCGACTGGGAGCTGGCTACGTACGGTGACCCGCTCCACGACCTCTCCACTCATCTGGTGCGGATGCGGTATCCGGCCCGCCAGTGGCGTGAGGTGATCGACGCGTGGGCGGAGGCCATGCGGAGGATCCGCCCGGCCGCCGTGAACGGACTGGTCAAGGATCTGCCGCACTACCTGGCCTTCGAGCGGGCGCAGTCGGTCTATCCGGACGTGATGCGGGCGGCGCACTCTCTGAGGGACTCGTTCTCCCAGAAGAAGCTGGACGAGGCGACGGCGGAGGTGAGCAGGGCGCTGAAGGCAGCCGCAGAACCGTTGCGGCTGAGGAACGTGCCCGAAGCGCAGGAGATCGAGCGGGCACTGTGGCGCTGGGTGGCTTCCCACGGTGACCCCGACGGCGCGAGCCGCGGCCCGGTCGCTCAGGTGCTCGACTGGGAAGCGGACCGCCGACTGCCCCTGTCGCCGGACTTCCCCGAACTCGCGGTGCGCGAGGCCCTCGTTCTGGAAGGGGCGGCGCCCGCAGGGCGGGTGTTCAAAGGCACCGCTCACCTCAACACCGTGGTCAGGGTGCCGAGCGCCGAGTACCCCGTGGTCGTGAGGCGAAGACTGCTCGAAGCCTGCCGGCGGGAACGCAGTTTCCTGAGCGAGCATGCCGTGCTGCGCTCCATCGAGCAGACCTCCGTGGCCGTCGCGGCACCCAGGGTGCTGGCGTTGGGCGCGAACCACGGCAAGGACCGTTTCGCCATCCACACGTACGTGGGGCCACGTGACATCGACCGTCCTCCGAACCATCCGGTCAACGGTCTGCTGCCGCACGAGGCGGACGGCCTGGTGGACCAGCTCTGCGGCCTGGCCCAGGTGGACTACAAGGAACTCGACCCACTGGCCGGTGAACGAGGCTTCTACCGTTGGCTGACGGACCAGCTCGTCCTGCTCGTCGCGGAGCTTCCGAAGAGGTCGCAGCAACTCGCCCGGCACCTGGGGCTGCCGCATGCCGAGCGGTTGCACCAAATCCTGTCCCGGCACCAGGTGAGCCACCGCGAGCCGTCACTGCTGCACGGCGACCTGAACCCGTGGAACCTGGTGCGCCGTGACGACGCGTACGCGCTGACCATCATCGACTGGGAGATGGCCCTGATCGGCGATCCCCTCTACGACCTGGTCCGGCACATGCACCTGACCCCGACCCGGCGGGAGGTCCGTGAACGGATGTTCAGCCGCTGGGAGCGTCGGCTGCCACCCGAGTACACCCGCGACTGGCGCCAGGACTGGCAGGTGTACTCGAGACTGGAGGCGGTCCGGTCCGCCTACATCGACCTCGACCGGCTGGTGACCGGCGCCAGTCTGGACGCGCCCAATGTCCGTCGGGCGGTGGAGTCCTATGCGGTGACGCTGGCTGTCGCCAGCGGCTCGCTCGGCCTGCCGCTCCGCTCCACGGCGAACCCGTATCTTGCCCGGGCACTGGTGTAGGTGGAACATGTCTACACCGAAGCCCAGGACAGCCGTGCGGGTGTGACGGCTCGTCGGGGGCGGCACGCGGAGGGGGTTCGGCATGCCGGGGCGCGTGAACGGGTCGTCCGACGGCGGTGTGGCCCGGCGATTACGTCGCTATCAGGAACGCTTCGAGCCCTTCGCGACCCGTCTCGTACTGGGGGCCGTCTTCGTCACCGGACTGGTCGCCCAGTTCGTCCAGCCGGTGGGGGACGCCCTGGAGGGGAAGGCATTCCTGGGCGGGGCCCTGCTCAGTCTGGTCGGGTACGTGCTGTACGACGCCGTGAACGAGCTGTCCTCGTCGCTTCGCCTGCCGACGCAGACCCTGGTGAACTCCAGTGAGCTGGGCGGCTTTGTCGGCGAGGCCTTTCAGGCGCGCAAGGTGGAGATCAGTTTTCTCGGCTACACGGGGGAGACCCTCCACAACGAGCTTTATCACCGTCTGGAGGACCTGTTCGACAATCCGGGGCCGACGAGGAAAGTGTCCGTACGGATGCTCGTACCGGACTTCGAGCAGCCCATGACGGTACCGGCCGAAGTGGGTCCGGGTGGCCGTCCCGTGGACGATCCGGCGTTCCGTGACCGGATGCTGAGGCGCTGCGAGGAGTACGACGGAATCCTGTCGGACATCGCGGACCGTCTCACCGGTACGGGTCGTCTTGTCGTCCGGTGCGAGTACCGCTTCTACCCCGGCATCCCTCGCGACAAGATCTGCATTTTCAACCGGGCCCACGTCCTGCACGGCCTCTACGACGTCTCCGCCCGGATGCGCCTGCAGCACACAGGGCCCGAGTACTACGACCCCAAGGGTTACAAGACCGACTTGAACGTCTGGTCGCGCGGGGGGACAGCGGCAGCCGAGGCGGCCGTTTCCACGTGGGTCAAGCACTTCGACGACTTGTGGACCCTCGCGTCGGTGCCCCGGTGGCGGCGGAGCGCGGCCCCGTAGGCCCCTGTGCGGGCACTCGTCTCCGACCGCGGCTGCCGGCGAGTGGCGTCAAGGGGCTGGAGTACGACCACGTGGCCGCCGTCGAACCGGCGGCGATCGCGGAGGCGGAGGAACGCGGTCCGCGCCGGCTGCACGTGGTGCGGGCGCGGGCGGTGTTCTTCTAGGGCGCTGCCGCGACGGTTCCGTCCTCCTCCACCGGCGGCATCAGCGCGCGCAGCCAGCGTTCCGTCTGGGTGACGTGGGCCTCGGCCGCGCCCGCTGCCGTGCCCGGGTCGCGG
Organism: Streptomyces sp. NPDC031365; assembly: GCF_055569765.1. NCBI lineage: Bacteria > Bacillati > Actinomycetota > Actinomycetes > Kitasatosporales > Streptomycetaceae > Streptomyces > Streptomyces sp. NPDC031365. Next base: position 63,059 of record NZ_JBVIIM010000001.1, read on the forward strand.
TCGGCGATCGCGGTGGCCAGGATCCGGTGGTCCGTGTCGCTCTTGCGGCGCAGGTCGGGGCCCTCGGGGAGGGTGAAGACCTGGTACTTGCGGGAGCGGGACCGGAAGACCGCGAGCAGGGAGGCGAGGGTGGGGTTGCCGCCCGCGCGGGCGATCTCGGCGTGGAAGCGGTGGTCGAGTTCCGACGCCTCGGTGGGGTCCTCGGTGGCCTCCATGGCCTCGATGAGGGAGAAGAGGGTCTCGATCGTGCCGGGGGTGGCACGTGCGGCGGCTTTTGCCGCGACGTGGGCCTCCAGGACGCGCCGGATCTCGTAGACCTCCAGCAGGCCGGGCAGCGGCAGGAGCTGCAGGGTCAGGGAGAGGCTCCCGATGAGGTCCTCGGGCCTGAGCTGGGAGACGTAGGTGCCGGAGCCGTGGCGCGGCTCGATCACTCCCAGGGCGGCGAGCATGCGGACCGCCTCGCGGAGCGAACCGCGGGAGACGCCCAGTTCCTCGCAGAGATCCGCCTCGGGGGGAATGCGCTCCCCGGCGCCGAGCCGCCCCGTCGCGATCATGTGCCGTAGGCCGTGGAACGCCTTGTCGACTGCGGACATCCGTTTCCCTCCCCTGGCGGACCGGCGGCGCCGTCGGCCCTCGGTGCACTGTAGCGAGCCAGGTCATCAAATGTCTTGGATGTGTCAGCCGTAAGTCATCTGACTTCTCTTGCTGCAAGGGGCTTGTCATGGCCGAAAAACGCATGCCACCATCCCGAGTCATCATACGTCTCGGCCTGAGGGTCTGATGTGTCCCTCGCGGATGGGAGTCATGTGAGCGAGACCGAGGTCACCACCGCACCACGTCCCCTGCTGCTGGCCGACGGCCGTCCGGCGGCGCGGGCGTGGTCGCTGGACCCCGCCCTGCGCCATCTCAACCACGGCTCGTTCGGCGCCGTACCGCTGGCCGCCCAGGAGCGGCAGAACGAGCTGCGTACGGAGATGGAGCGCGCGCCGGTGGTGTGGTTCCCCGAGCTGCCGGGGCGGCTCGCGGCGGCCCGGGTCGGTCTCGCGTCCTTCCTCGGCGCGGACCCCGGCGACCTGGCGCTGGTGCCGAACGCGAGCGCCGGAGTGAGTGTCGTGTACGCGGGGCTGGAGCGGCGGGGCGGCGGGGAGATCGTGGTCACCGACCACGGCTACGGCGCCGTGACCATGGGGGCCGAGCGGCTGGCCCGCCGCTGGGGCGGCCGCGTGCGTACCGCCGGGGTGCCGCTGGACGCGGACGAGGAGCAGGCGTACGAGGCCGTGATGGCCGAGGTGGGGGAGGGCACCGCGCTCGTCGTGGCCGACCAGATCACCTCGGCGACCGCCCGCCGGCTGCCGGTGGGGCGGATCGGGGCGGAGCTGCGGCGGCGCGGTGTCCCGCTGCTCGTGGACGGCGCGCACGCGCCCGGGCTGGTCGCCACCCCGCTCGATGGTCTCACCTGCGACTTCTGGGCGGGCAACCTGCACAAGTGGGGCTGCGCGCCGCGCGGTACGGCGGCCCTGGTGGCGCGCGGGCCGCTGCGGGACGGGCTGTACCCGCTGATCGACTCCTGGGGCGCCCACGACCCCTACCCCGACCGCTTCGACCAGCAGGGCACGGTGGACGCCACCCACTACCTGGCCGCGGCCACGGCGCTCGACTTCGTCGGCACCACCTGGGGCTGGCCCGCCGCCCGCCGGTACATGGACGATCTGGCCGGCTACGCCGAGCACGTCGTGGGCGCCGCGTTCACCGCACTGACCGGCGCGGACGCCTTGGTCGACGTCGGCATGCCCGTACCCGGCATGCGGCTGGTGCGGCTGCCCGACGGTCTCGCCGACAGCCGCGTCGCCGCGGACGCCCTGCGCGACCGGGCCGCCGCCGAACTGGGCGTCGAGGCAGCGTTCACCAGTTTCGACGGCGTCGGCTATGTGCGGCTGTCCGCGCATGTCTACAACACCGCCGAGGACTACGAGTACTTCGCCGAGCGATGCGTTCCCGTGCTCGGCGAGTGGGCCCGCGCTGCGCGCGCACAGCGGTACGGCACCGCCTAGCCCCGTGCCCACCGCCGTATCCCCGTGCCCCACCGCCGTATCCCCGTACACCCAAGGAAGAGGTCAGACGATGAGAAGAAGGACGGCAGCTCTCGCGCTCGGCACCGCCGCCGCGATGGTCCTGACCGGCTGTTCCACCATGAGCCCCGGTGAGAGCGGAACAGTCACCCTCAACATGGTCGAGAGCCTGACCAACCCCGCCCGCTCCGATCTGCTGAAGGAGCTGATAGCCGACTTCGAGAAGCGGAACCCGAAGACCGAGGTCAACCTGGTCTCACCGCCCACCGAGCAGGCCGACCAGAAGATCCAGCAGATGCTCCAGTCCGGCAGCGGCGTGGACGTCCTGGAGGTGCGGGACATCACCGTGGGGCCGTGGTCGAACAACGGCTGGCTGTACGACATGAAGAAGGACCTCGCCGACTGGAAGGGCTGGGAGGCCCTGACCGACAACGCCGTCGAGGCATCCGAGGACGGCGAGGGCAGGACGTACTTCGTCCCCTACGGCTTCTACGGGCTGAGTCTCTTCCACCGCACCGACCTGATCGAGGAGGCCGGCTTCGACAAGCCGCCGGCCACCTGGGAGGAACTGCTGGAGCAGGCCACGAGGATCCACGATCCGTCCGAGCGCCGGTACGGCTACGCCTTCCGGGGCGGCGCCAACGCGCACAGCAACGCCACCGCCGCGATCGAGGCCTACGTCGCCGACGACATCGACCCGGCCAACGGCTACCGGCTCAAGGACGGCAGCACGATCTTCTCCGCGCCCGGCGCGCTCGACGCGATGGAGACGTACCTGAAACTGTTCAAGGAGGCCTCGCCGAAGTCGTCGGTGGCCTGGGGCTATCCGGAGATGGTCGAGGGCTTCTCCAACGGCTCCACCGCGTTCCTGCTCCAGGACCCCGAGGTCATCGCCACCGTCTCGGAGTCCAAGTCGATCGAGCAGAGCCAGTGGAGCACCGCGCCGCTGGTGGCCGGACCCAGCGGCAAGACCGTGCAGCCGCTGGCCACCGCCGGGTGGGGCGTGGCGGACGGCAGCAAGAACAAGGCGGCGGCGGTGAAGCTGGTCGAGTTCCTCTCCGAGGGGGAGGCGTCGACGGCGTTCACCAAGAAGAACAGCCTGGTGCCGATCCTGAAGTCGGCGGCCGAGGACGCGTTCTACCGGACCGGCCCGTGGGCCAGTTACGTCACCATGACGGAGAACCCGGACAAGTACCTCGTCGTGACGCAGCCGCGCGGTGTCGCCTGGTGGGCGGAGTGGCAGCAGCGGGCCGACACCGACGTGCAGAAGATGATCCTCGGCAAGCTGTCGCCGAAGGAACTGCTGGCGGGCTGGGACGCGTACTGGACCGAGAAGTGGAAGAAGTAGCGATGCCCCCCACGTCGACGTCCGGCTCCACGTCCACGTCCACGTCCACGTCCGACGCGCGCAAGGCGCCCTCCGTGCGGAAGGGGGGCGCCCCGCCCGGAACGGCCGGGCGACGGCGGGAGTTCACCGCGCGGCGCGGTCTGGTCATCGCCGCCTTCATGGCCCCGGCGGCGGTCTTCGTGGCGGTCTTCACGTACTACCCGATGATCGCCGGCAGCCAGATGGCGTTCCGGAACTGGAACCTGACCGACCTCACCGACACCTCGTGGGTGGGCTGGAAGAACTTCCGTGAGGTCTTCACCGACCCCGCGTGGAGCACGGTGCTGGACAACACCCTGCTGTGGGTGGTCGGTTCCATCGTGCCCCAGCTGGTGATCGGGTTCGCGATCGCGCTGTGGCTGCGGCGGCGGTTCCGCTTCCGCGGGCTCTACCAGGCGCTGATCTTCTTCCCGTGGGCGATCTCCGGGTTCCTCATCGGCATCCTGTTCCGCTGGCTGTTCAACAGCGAGTTCGGCGTCGTCAACGACCTGCTGCAGAAGGCGGGGATCACCGACGAGCCGATCGCCTGGCTGGCCGACCCCGACACGGCGATGATCGCCGTGCTGATCGCCAACGTCTGGTACGGCGTCACCTTCTTCGCGATCATGATCCTGGCCGCGCTCCAGTCGATCCCCGACGAGCTGTACGAGGCGGCGGCGCTGGACGGCGCGAGCAGGTCGCGGACCCTCTTCCAGATCACCATCCCCTACATCCGTACGACGCTCGCCCTCACGGTGCTGCTGCGTGTCATCTGGATCTTCAACTTCCCGGACCTGATCTTCGGCATGACCGGGGGCGGGCCGAACAACGAGACCCACATCGTGACCACCTGGATGATCAAGATCACGCAGCAGGGCGACTACGGCAAGGCCTCCGCCCTCGGCCTCCTGGTCGTCGCCATCCTGCTGGTCTTCGCGGTGTTCTTCCTGCTGGCGACGCGGGAGCGGACAGTCACGACGCGGGGCTCCGGAAAGCGAGGTGTACGGGCGTGATCGGCAAGGAAACCACGGCCGGCCGGGCAACCAAGTTCACGTTCCTGGGCCTGTGGCTGGTCTTCTCCCTCTTCCCCCTCTACTGGATCACCGTCACCTCGCTCAAGGCACCCGGCGACATCTTCACCTTCCCCCTCGCCTACTGGCCCGAGCGGTTCTCGCTGGACAACTACCGAGGGCTGTTCGGCACGGCCGACTTCGGGACGTACCTGGTCAACAGTGTGGTGGTGGCGACCGTCGCGGGCGTGGTCGCCACGGCGATCTCGACGCTGTCGGCGTACGTACTGGCGCGGTTCGAGTTCCGTACGAAGTCCGCACTGCTGATGGCGGCGCTGGTCACGCAGATGATCCCGTCGTTCATCGCGCTGGGCCCGCTGTACCTGCTGATGACCGACCTCCGGCTGGTCGACAACCGGTTCGGGCTGATCCTCGTCTACATCGCCGTGTGCGTCCCCTTCTGCACGGTGATGCTGCGCGGCTTCTTCGCGAACATCCCGGACGCGCTGGAGGAGGCCGCGATGATCGACGGCCTGTCCCGGTTCGGGGCGCTGGTACGGGTCCTGCTGCCGGTGATGCGGCCCGGGATCGTGGCCGCGTTCATCTTCAACTTCGTCAACTGCTGGAACGAGCTGTTCCTGTCGGTGACGCTGATGAACAGCGACAGCAACAAGACGGTGCCGACGGCCCTGAACGGCTTCATCTCCAGCTTCAACATCGACTGGGGATCGATGTCCGCGGCGGCCGTGCTCACCATCCTCCCCACCATGGTCCTCTTCGCCTTCGCCAGCCGGCACATCGTCCAGGGGCTCACCTCGGGGGCGGTGAAGGGGTGATCAGGGGCGCCGGGGCGCGTGGCGTCCCGGCGGGGTGGTCACGGGCGGGGTGGTCACGGGTGTGGGGGCACGGGCGGGGTGGTCACGGTGTGCCCCCGGCCTCCCGGGCCGCGCGCTCCAGCCGGTTCCGGTAGGACTCCCACCAGGCAGGGTCGGTCGAGGGCAGGCTGCTGTGGGCCGCGATCAGTCCCGCGGTACCGTCCATGAGTTCGCGGAGGATGTCGGCGTGCCCGGCGTGACGCTGGGTGTCGGCGATCACGCGGACCACGGCGTGGTGCAGCGTCAGCTCGTCCTTGCCGTCCGGCCACCACGGCACCCTGCCGGTCGTGTCCAGCGGCAGGGCGGCGATCGTGGCGTCCGAGTGCGCCCACGCCCTGCGGTACAGCGTCACGACGAACGCGCGCGACTCCTCGGCGGTGGCCCACATGTCCGCGTTGGTCTCCGCCGCCTCCGCGAGCCAGGGCAGCGGCTCGCCGGACGGGCGTCCGAAGGTGTCGCCGAGGTAGCCCAGTTCCACACCGGCCGCGTGTTTCACCAGGCCCAGGAGGTTGGTGCCGGTCGGCGTCATCGGACGGCGGATGTCGTACTCGGGGAGGCCCTCGAGTTTCCACAGCAGGGCCTCACGCGCTTGCTGCAGGTAGCGGTGAAGGTCGGACGTGGCGGTTGCGGCTGCGGCGGTCATGAGCGTCAGTCTGCCGCCTGCGCTCCGTCGAGCCAGCGGCCTTCCCGCATGAGGGTGCGCCCGGACATCTCGTTCACCTCGCGCCACGCCTGGACGCGCCGCGGCCGGATGCGGAAGTACTGGTAGGGCTCGTCGATCTCGCGCGGGTCGAAGCCCGTCTTCTCCGCGAAGGCGTCTCCGGTCCCGGCGTCCAGTTCGGCGATGTCCACCGGATCGGCGGTGCCGTCGACGAGCACGACGTCACGGGTCGGCCCGAAACTGAGCCGCACCCGGGGGTCCGCCAGCAGATTGCGGCTGGTGACGGAGGCGCGCGCCGTCGAGACGAGGAACGCGGTCCCGTCCCAGAGGAACGACAGCGGGACGAGGTGGACGCCGCCCGGGGTGCCCGACGTCGCGACCCAGAGGTCGACGTCGTTCTCCAGCCTCGCCCGCGTGTCCCGCAGCCTCTCCTCGAATCCGCGTGGCGGCGCAGCATCGGTCATGGGTGTCCTCCGGTGACTCGGTGGCAGGCACGTCGCTTCGGCCAACTGCCTTCTGCCGCCACGTTAATCACTGCCCGGCCACCGCCGCTTCTCGGATCCTGCCCGGTCACCGCCCACGGACCTCACCTCCTCACGGCCTCCGCGATCGACTGGGCGGCCCGCGCCGGTGTGAGACGTGTCGTGTCGACGACCTCGGCCTCGGCGTGCAGCCACGTGCGGGCCGCCTCGGCATAGGGCTCCAGGTGTCCGAGACGGAAGGCGGAGGGGCCGAGGAGAGCGTCCCCCTCGATGCGCCCGCGGAGGGTTTCCTGGTCGGCGTGGAGAACGAAGTGCCTTACGGGGACGGCGTGGTGCGCGAGACCGGTGCTGATCTCGCGCCAGTACTCCTCGACCAGGACGGTCATCGGCACCACCAGAGTGCCTCCGGTGTACTCGAGGACACGGCGGGCGGTCTCGACCACGAGCTGCCGCCACGGCGGCCAGTGCTGGAAGTTGTCCGTGCCGGGCAGCCCCGGTGTGATGTCCATGAGCGTCTCACCGACCTTTTCGGCGTCGAACACCCGTGAATCCGGGAGCAGCCGCTGTACGAGGGGTGCGGTCGTCGTCTTGCCGGCGCCGTGGGTGCCGTTGATCCATACGATCATGGGCTCCACGCTACTGTCCGGTCGCGGTGGATCCGGCACAGACCGGTAGCCCTGATCAGCGCTACCGGTCGTCTGTGCCAGCGACGCCCGAGCCCTGGCTGGTATCCCGCCACCAGCCAGGAGCGGATGAGGTCCGCCGCCTCCGCCCGGCCGGTTACGCCGCGAACGTGTCCTCCACGAGTGGCGGTGCCGTGTCGTCACCGCGCAGGACTCGGCGACCTGGACGACGGCCCTTCGGCCCCCACATACGCAGGGTCCGCGTGATCCAGATACGCAGGGTCCGCGTGGTCCAGGCGTTCCACCACCTTGATCCGCCGGTAGAGCGCCCGCCGCACAGGCAGCGGCCCGAGCGTCACCCGGCGGTCGGCCCCTGGAGGCGGCTCCGGTGGTGTCACCGGACACCGCACACCGCGTCCCGTCCGGCCCCGACGTGATCGGGCCAGAATGGGAGCAGGTCCACGCCGAGGCCCGCGCTGGGAGCACTGGTCACGTGGAGACGTAGGTGCCTGGGCACCTTCGGTTGGGCGCCGACATCCTTGGTGGCCGTGCCGATGGTGTCGAGGAACTGGCGGGCCGGTCCGACGTGCTGTCGTTGAGCCCCGAGGACACCCGCGACATGGCCGACGGGGTGGCGGGACTCGCCCCATCGGCTGGGGAAGGGGCAGCTACTCGGTGTGACCGTGTCCGGTCTCGCTCAACCCGAGGTATCGCGCTGAGAGTCCGAGGTCATCTGTGTAGGGGCAGCGGCGACCAGCAGCGCGGCGAACACGAGGGGAGCGGCCGTCTGGTACCCCATCCAGACTTCGCCCCCGGCACCGCTGCCCTGCCGCGCCATCAGGAAGCCAGTCAGGGCCGTCAGCACCCAGCCGCTGTCGTAGGCAATCATGAACTGCGTGTAGGTGCGCATCGACCGGCTGCGCGTGTATCTGATTTCGATGCCGCCGCCGATCAGCAGGGCCACGCCTGAGACGACCATCAGCCAGGCCGACGTGCCGAATAACCGGCCGAGTGGGGCAGCACCGGCGATGTAGACAGCGGCGAGCAACACCTTGAAGGCGCCGTCGGCGATGGCGCCCACCGTCTGGCGGGTCACCCGGGGTGCCACGGCCTGGGCCATGAGCGTCCTCCTCAAAGTTCATCCAGACTGGCTCCGTAACGAGATTACGGCAATAATCAAATGATGAGAATGACGAGAGCGGAGGCCAAGGAACGCAACCGCCGCGCCTTGCTGGACGCTGCATTCCAGGTCGTGTCCCGGGACGGATACAGGGCCAGGCTTGATGAGATCGCCGAACGCGCCGACCTGACCACCGGCGCCATCTACTCCCTGTTCGGAAGCAAGAACGGCCTGGTGGTCGCCCTGGTCGCCGACTATCTGCGGCCGTACTACGAGGAGATCGAGCAGGCGGTTCCTGCTGGACTTGATCTGCTGGAAGCGGTCGACGCCTTCGCCCGGTACTACCGGCGCAGTTGTGACGCCCCGGACGCGCTGTCTGGCCTGTCGCTTCAGATCACCTTGCTGGACATGGCCCTGCATGACCCAGAGCTGGGGGCCCAGCTCGCCGCGTCCATCCGGTCGCAGGAGAAGCATCTGGTTGCGCTGTTCACCGGAAGGTCGCACGAAGGGGGCGTCGTGACGTCGCAACAGGCGCAACGCCTGACCACCGCGCTCAGGGCGCTGTTCGTTGGCCTCAGCCAGGGTGTCCCTCTCGGTCTTGCCCCTGGCGCCGACGAGCAGTACTTCGCCGACACTGCCCGGGCACTGGCATCCGGGATGTCCCTCATCGATCACGATGCGGGCGCTTGGTGATGGCCGGTCAGGATGAGGCGTCATCGCGCTTACTCTCGTGAGTCAGGTCTGCGACGACTTCCACCAAGTCGACAAGTCCGTTGCGGAGCGACGGAAGCGTGATGCCTCGGGGGCGGTGGTCCAACTGGTGCCACTGCCTCGTGTTCGCGGAGGAAGCCGATGCCGCCCACTCCGGAGGCGACCCTGTCGCGGGCGGCCAGCAACTGGTCGATGACGTCGAGAGCTTGCCGGGCCATGGCCTCGTCATGCGCAAAATCGGGCACAGCGCCAATCTACGGCGCCGCAACCCGAAACCGCCCGGCAATGTCCGACTGGACTCGGGTGGCAACAGTTGTCGTGCAAAAGCGACATCTATCGTGTCCCGTCTCAGTGAAGGTGAGCCATGTCGAGGCCGTGACCAGCGATGGCTCATTTTGAGTGAGACGCGTTGTGGCCCGGCGTCTCACTCAATCTGAGAATCGGGTGCCCTGCGCTACTTCGCACTCGGCAGCGAACTCGTCGAGGAGCTCGAACAGGACCTTGATCGCGTGCTGTTCGTTCTCAGGCGGAAGGTTCCAGGTGTCGTCCCAGCCGTTCGGGAGGGCGATGTGGAGGACCTGGCCGGGCCATGCGTGGTTGCAGTCGCGTCCGCGACGGACGATGAGCCAGTCGTGCCAGCCGGTGAGCCCAGGCCCACCGTGCCGGAGAGCATGCTGGTCATAACCGGTCAGGAACGCGGTCAGCATGTGGAAGGAGGTCTTGCCGACGAACATGCCGGGACGTTGGCCGACGCTGGCGAAGTACTCGCGTTCAGTCATCTCCGAGAGGGGCTTCATGCGTCCGCACCCTCCTCGTCGCTGGCGCTATCGTCCAGGGCTGGACGAAGCCTGCTGCGGGCCGCCTCTAGACGCTCGGCGTAGTCCGCCGCAAAGATCCCCGGCAGCGACTTGTCGAGCGTTCCGGCGATGCGGTGAAGGGGTGCCCAGACCGCCGCATCGCCGACGAGACGACTGAGGTCCGTCATCTGCACCTGCTCCAGCCAGTCCGACAGGACCAGCGCCTCATCCGAGGTGAGCTTGATGATGATCTCCGGATTCTCCACCCCTCGAACATAGTTCGTCGACCCTGCGCTGTCAGAGGTGCCTGGCACAGTGCCACTGTGGACATTGACTCCTTCTGGGAGCTCATCGAGGAGTGCCGGCGTCAGGCGCCGGGCCCGGACGAGCGGCTCGCGTGGCTGCGTGGCGGATTGTCGCGAAGGTCGCTGGTTGAGGTCGTGCAGTTCCAGGTGCGTTTGGACGAGGTGACGCACGAGGCGTTCACGTGGGATCTGTGGGCGGCAGCAGACCGGATCTTCGGTGGCTGGTGTTCGGATGACGGATTCTGCTACTTCGGCCTGTGGATGGTGGGGCTCGGTCGTGATGCCTTCTCCAGGGCATTGGCTGATCCGGACTCTCTGGCCGACGTTCCGGAGGTCCAGCGCATGGTGGGACGCCCGCGGGAGATGTGGAACGACGACTGGCCCGAGTGGGAGTCTCTCGACTATGTCGCGATGGAGGCGTACGGGAGCCTGACCGGTGTCGATGACGACTGCAGCGAGGCGTTTTAAGAGGATGTCGAGGCCGAACAAGGCGATGGAGAGAGCAGCTCGGGGCCGCTCGGTCAGCGGTGGGACGTGCGACGCGAGGACGAGGCAGCACGCAAGCTGCCGAGACTGAGCGTGATGTTTCCTCTGTGATCGTTCGCTTAACGAGCCGGACGGCGTGGCAGGTGCATCAACGGGAAGCGGTCGGCCCGTGGGCGTCGCCGAACGCGCCTTCTCCTCACCGAGAGATCATGTGAGCGTGATGCTGTGGATCCGCGCTTACGACGGCGAGAGCGATGTCTGGTCGTACTTCGAGCTCGACGGCGAGGAAGGGGCCATGCGCCAGGTCGACCTGCAAGGACCTCAGCGCCAGCCCGTGACCGCAGCTTCGCTGGCGGAGGTCATCGAGATCCGTGACTGTGGCGACCTCGCGGTCATGGCCTCCTACGAGCGGCAGTACGGCGTCCTCGCGGAAGGTGCCCTGCGAGGGTGGCAAGAATCGGACGGCGCTGCCGAGATGACACGCCAGGAATTCGAGTCGACGTGGGCCGCTGCGCGAGAGACCCTCGACGCGGATCGCATCGAGGAGACGAGTTGATCACGGAGTACCAGCAGAAGTTGCGCGAGCGCTATCTCGCCGCCACCGTCATGCCGGCTCCCGAGCCGTGGCAGCCGGTGATGGACCGCAGGACTCCCATCGGGGGCCTTCTCGGTGTTGGATTCGCCGTTCATCTCGACAGCGGCCACGATCTCGTCATGGTCGTGTCCAGCGACGGCCATGGACTCTTCGACGGGGTCACCGGCGAGAAGATCGCTTGCGACCGGGACCCTGACCCGGAAACGAGTACCCCCGGCGCCCACCCGGACCTCACCTGCCCTGGGCTCGGCCCGATGGCGGGCGTCCTGGTGCGCATTGCCGGGCTCTTCGGCGGGGGCCTGCACAGCACCACGCCGGACGGCTGGACCCTGGACGTCGTAAGTCCCGAGTGGCCCCACGACCGCGTCGTCCTCTCCGCCGACGGCGGGTCCCACAAAGGCCCGGCGGGAGGGACGTGGTGGCACGTCTTCCACTCCGAGTACTCAGAACTTCGCGCAGCCGGGTTCTCTCCCTCCGGCCAGACGCTGGCGGTCGCCACCAGCAGTGACCTCGCACTCTGGACCCGGCCCGGCCTCCGCTTCGACGACTGAGCGGACAGCGGGACAGCAGGCGGGAGGAGGACAGATGGACCGGGCGGAACTCGCCGGGATGCTGGGCGACCAGACCACGGCCTGCGAAGCTGCCAGGGAGGCGCTTCTTGCTGGAGGCGACTTTGTCGTATGGGACGGCCGCGTTCCCAGTCAGCAGCTTGCCAGCATCTACGCGGCTCGTCTCCGACGGGCGAGGAAGCGAGGTGCTGAGGCTCTCGCCTTGCCGTCCACCGTCGACATCCTCACCCGGCTCGAAGCCGCTCAGGTCAGGATCGGCTGCATCTTCTCACCGGACCGGACGTGGGCCTTCATGCTCTTCCTCGCCGGCGACGCCGACGCAGTCCTCGCCCGCACGGGAGTCCGCCGAGCTGAACGGTGACAGTTGACCTGCTGACCTATAAAGGACCGGTGGGAGGGGCGGGGGCGCATCTTTCACTCCGAGTAACTCGGAACTCCGCGCAGTTGGTTCTCTCGCCCCGGCCTGGCCCTCGCTGTCGCCACCAGCAGCGACCTCACGCTCTGGACCCGGCCTGAACTCCACTTTGACGACTGAGCGGACAGCGGGGCACCGCGAGAGGTGAAGCCAGATGGACCGGGCGGAACTTGCCGGGATGCTGGGCGACCAGACTGCGGCCTGCGAACCCGCCAGAGCGGCGCTTCTCGGCGGAGGCGACTTCGTTGTGTGGGACGGCAGCGTTCCCAGCCAGTAGCTTGCCAGCATCTACGCGGCTCGTCTCCGACGGGCGAGGAAGCGAGGTACCGAGACTCTCGCCTTGCCGTCCACCGTCGACATCCTCACCCGGCTCGAAGCCGCTCAGGTCAGGATCGGCTGCATCTTCTCACCGGACCGGACGTGGGCCTTCATGCTCTTCCTCGCCGACGACGCCAGCGCAGTCCTCGCCTGCACGGGAGTCCGCCAGGCCGAGCGGTGACAGTTGTCCTGCTCAGTGACAACCATCGTGCTCAGGCACAACCGTGAGCCCGAGCACGATAGTTGTCGTAAACCTCCCACCCCGACCTGGCCTTTCTTGAAGCACTGAGCACGATATCTGTCGCCGAATTCGCATCGTTGTTGACGTGTTCCGTGCTTTTTGCAGGCAAGTTGTCGCCAACTTCGAAGATCGCTCCTCCGACGGGATGCGTGCGGCTTACCTGGGACTATGAGCGATACCCGGGGCTCCTTGTGGTCCCACAGCTGTACGTGGACGGATCTGTTGGTCCCTGTCTCGCTGGACGCGGGGCGGGGCGACCTGGACCTGTCCGATGGCTGGCCGGACCGGTGGACGGCAACGTGGAAGTACGCCGGGGACGAGATTGCGGGGCCGGTCCGGCACCTGGGGCAGGTGCCGGTGGCGGGCCGTGGGCCGATGCGGGGGTTCACCTGGCGGCGGGAGCAGCGGCACAGACCCGGTCTGGAGTCGCTGGTGTCGACGGGGCGCCTGCATGGGTTCGAGAGCCTCGAAGAGGATCAACTGCTGGTAGCTCTGGACTTTGCCGGCGATCTGGTGGAAGTGCTGTCGCAGCCGTTGCGTATCCGGTTCCGTGCGGTGGAGAAGTGGCGTAACCACACCCCAGACTTCTTCGCAGTCACGCGGGTGGGGACCTGGCTGATCGACGTACGGCCCCGAGACCTGATCGAGCCCGAGGACCTGGAGTCGTTCGCGGCCGCAGAGGAAGTGGCGTTGGTCTGCGGGTGGCACTACGTGGTCGCGGCCGAGTGGCGTCCGCATGTGCGGTCCACGCTCGGCGCGTTGTACGGGAAGCGCCGTCCGACACACGACGTGCTCGGCATTCAGGCGGATCTGCTTGCTCATGCCGAAGAGGGCGTCACATTCGGAGAGTTGGCGGCCGCGCAGACGTACTGGCCGGTGGCACGGGCCCAGTTGCTGCACCTGTTGTGGCATCGCAGGCTCGGGATCGACCTTGCTCAGCCGTTGACGGACAGTTCGCGGGTGGTGCTGGCGGGAGGTGTCTCATGATGGGGGCGGCGGCACTAGATCTGTCGCCCGGCGCGGGCGTGGTGCTCGACGAGGTGGAGTGGCTGGTCGAACGGCAGGAGCCGCATCTGGGGCGGGTCCACCTGGTGCGTGCGGATGGCGAGCGCCAGCGGGCGAGCTTCCGCTTCCTGGTCAACCACCCGCGTTGTCGGCCGTCGTCGCGTACAGCGGCGGAGGGCGCCAACCGTGGGCGGCAGCCGGCTTCGTGGAGTGATGTGAAGCCGGAGAAGCGGCCCTTGATGGAACAGCGCTTCGCGCATCTGATGGAGGTCAACTGCGGTTTCCGCAGTGGTGATCCGTTCCGTCCCGAGCCGGGGGAGCCGCATCCTGAGTACGACCCGGACCGTACGACGCTGACTGAGCGGCGGGCGGCGAAGGCCGCTGAGTTGTCGGCGCTGAGGCCCGAAGAGGCCAAGCTGCTTCTGGGCGTCGCGCACGTCGGGGTACGCACGCTGGAGCGCTGGGAGCGCAGGCGCAGGAAGTACGGGATCGTGGGCTGCGCCGATCACCGGTGGCTGCGGGCGAGCGGGGGACACCCGAGCGTCAGCGAGGAGGTTCGCGAGGCGATCTTCGCGGTCAGGGCGGAGACGCAGCACTACCGGTCCCGGGTGAGCGCACGCACCCGCGAGATCATGATCCGTCGCTATGTGCGGGAGACCTTCGAGAACGAAGACGAGGACGGGGACGAGAGCCAGAAGATCGAGGTCCCCAGCTACCACACGCTGCTGCGGGTGTGGAAGGAGTGGTTCGGGCCGGGCGGCGCCCGACAGAAGTACGAGCGCTCGGCCGAACTGCCCACCAAGAACGGGCATGTGCTCGTGACCCGCCCCGGCCAGGTCGTCGCGCTGGACACGACGATCCTGCCGGTGATGGTCCGCGAGAACGTTTTCGGTGACCCGGTCACCGTCCACCTCACTTTGGCGCTGGACGTCTACACCCACTCCATCTGCGCGTTCCGGCTCACGCTGGTGTCGGACTCCTCGGTGGACGTCGCGATGGTGCTGCGCGACGTCATGCTGCCGCTGCCCATGCGGGAGGAGTGGGGCGAGGACATGGAGTGGCCCTATCCGGGGCTGCCAGCCGCCATGGTCTCCGAGTTCGCCGGGTACGAGGTGGCCGGGCTGCCGTTCTTCACCCCCGAGACCGTCACCTCCGACCACGGTTCCGTCTACCGCAATCACCATCTGGTGGATGTCCAAGAGGCGATGGGCTGCCGGATTCTTCCGGCGCGCGTGCTGCGCCCGCAGGACAAGAGCGCGGTGGAGCGCGTCTTCGGCAGTATCCGCTCGCTGGTGTTCGAGAAGCTGGCCGGTTACACGGGGGTTGACGTCTCCGATCGCGGCGCGGACCCGGAGGGCGACGCGGTGCTGACCCTGGCCGAGATGGAACACTTCATCGCGACCTGGGTCGTGAAGGTCTGGCAGAACCGCAGGCTCGGCGAGTTCGCGCCCAGCTGGGATCCCGGCGGTGACCACAGCCCCAACACCCTGTTCGCCGCCTCCTTCGCCCAGGAGGGCTTCGACCTGGACATTCCCTCCCCGGAGACGTACTACCGCTTCCTGCCCGAGCACCACGTGAAGCTGATCCACCGGCGGGGCGTGAAGGTCAAGGGGCTCTGGTACGACGCCGCGTTACTGCACCAGCCCGACATGAACTCCGCGCGCGGGGGCCGCTACAAGCAGCACTGGGTCATCCATCGCGAACCCCGCGATCGGCGGGTGGTGTATTTCCAGGATCCCGACACCCATGAATGGCACGAACTGCGCTGGACGGGCCTGCCGCCGGAGGGCGAGATGCCGGCCTTCGGTGACGCCCGGGTCGAGGAACTCCTCACCCGCATACGGGAAGCAGGCCTCAAGCCGCGCTCTGACAGCGAGCTCGTCCCCAAACTCCTGGAGATGCTGGGGGCCGTCGATCCGGTCGCGAAGTGGCCGTCCCAGCTGACCAAATCCCAGCGGACGCAGCACGCGCGGGAGATCACCCAGGCCCAGGCGGCAGCCGCGGACCGACCGCAACAGCCGCCGAAGCCGAACAAGCCACCGCGCCTGGCTGCCGTCGGCGCACCGGATGCGGAGCCGCCGTGGCGGGAACGGGCTCGGGAGGCCACCGAGAGCCTGGACGCGCACCGGCGCCGACGGCGTGAGACGGCCAAGCCAGCGCAGCAGCCGTCGGCACCCGCCCCGCTGGGATCGAGCCGCCGCGGCCGCAACCTCTTCGTCATCGCCGACGACGATGACGGATCCGACGAACCGGACCCGCAGCCGAGGGAGGAGACGTGAGATGAGCAACCTGCCACCGGAGCCGCCGAACGCTCCCGTGCCGTTCCTGCGCTTCGGCCCGAGGCCGGACCGGACCCGGCATGAGGGTTGGCAGGAGTTCCGCCGGACACGGGATCTGTTTGTGCCGGTGAGGAAGATCTCCTTGGCCGAGTACGGGCTGATGAGCCCGCGCAAGAAGTCCTTGTATGACCTGCACCGCGCGGCCACGCACGTCAACATGCAGATGCTGGACACCCCGATGAGCGAGATGGTCACCACGCTGATGCGTTCGCGGATCCAGAACAACGCGATGCGTATCGGCCCGAGCACCCTGGACGGGCTGATGATCAACGGCGGTGGGTACCAGGGCAAGACGGAGACCGCCTGCCGGACCGCCGCCGAGTTCGAGGACACCTGGCGTGACCTGTTCGAGCAGTACCCCGAGTGCTACTTCGATCCAATGCCCGGCACCCGGGACCTGATCGCGCCGGTCGCCTACTGCCAGACCCCGGTGAAGGCCACCCCGATCGGCCTGTGCGAGGCAATTCTTGACTACTACGGCGCCCCCTACGGCAAGAACCTGCGCGGCATGATCCGCAACGCCCGCGAATCGATCAAGGCGCACGCCACCACCGTCCTGATCATCGACGACATCACCCGCCTGAAGATGCACCGGGAGGACGACCAGGACACCCTCGACCTGATCCGCGGCCTGATGGACTTGGACGTCACGCTCGTCCTCATCGGCGTGAACATTCCCCGCTCCGGCCTGCTCAGGGAGGGCTGGCACGACCCCCGCACCAACCAGTGGGTCTACGCACCACGGAAGAAGGGCAAGAGCTACAACCCCGACGCCTCCACCCAGACCGAGCGCCGCTTCGACCTGGTCACACTCGACCCCTTCGACTACAGCAGCGACGCGGGTATCGCGGCTTTCATCGACCACCTCGTCGGCGTCGAGAACCAGATCCGGCTCTTCAACGCCGGCCCCGGCACGCTGTCCCAGGGGCTGATGCCCGAGTACCTCTACCGCCGGACCCACGGCATCGTCGGTCTCCTGCGGCGCCTCGTCGAGGACGGGCTGACCACGGCCATGGAGAGCGGTCTGGAGGACCTGACCATCGACCTCCTCGACGAGATCACCATCAACCTGGGCAACGTCCCGGGCAAGGACGGCGCACGGGACGCCGAAGCGGGTGAGATCCCCGACGTGGACACTGCCCCGCAGCCGAAGGCGAAACCAACCCGGAAGACCCCGAAGGCTCGGAAGGGTCGCAACACGGTTCTCGACGACCGCGGCACACCTCCGGCGGCCGAGGCATGACCCTGCGTCCCCTGCCTCGCAGCCTCGACCCACTCGAAGACGAAACCCTCGTCGGCTTCATTCTCCGCCTCGCCCGTCACAACGCCACGAGCCCGGCGCAAGTCGCCGCCCGTTTGGGGTTGATGGACGGACCGGGTGAGACCCCCGGCGTCGTCTCGCCCTGGCTGCTGGCGGACATGGACAAGCCACGCCTTGCCCGGGCGGCACGCGCGGCACATCTGACCGTGGCGGAGGCCGACAAACTGCTGCTCGCCCCCATGGGACATCGCTACGGTCTTGTGAGCAGGCGATACCGGCCGTGGACGAGTCCACGGCAGTTGGACCGTCCCAACCGCTGGATCTTCGTACGGACATCCCAGTACTGCCCGTCCTGCCTCGCGGGCGATGGAAGCCCGCAGGAAACCCTGAACGGGGGTGCCTGGAAACGGACGTGGCGGCTGCCGGTGGTCTTCGCCTGCGTCCGGCACGAGCAGCTCCTCCACCGGGTCTGCCCCACGTGTCGCACCCCCGGTCAGTTTGCTCGCGCAGGCCTGATCGCTCGCCCGGGAATGGAAGATCTGCATCCGGCCCAGTGCCGATCGTCATCCGCTCCCCGCTCGGGTGGGGGTCGGTCGGCCTGTGGGGCCGACCTCTCCCGCATCCGACCCGCTCGTGCTCCGGACGACGCTGACTCGCTCAAGGCGTTGCTGACGCTCCAAGAACGCCTCGACGCGCTGCTGTCGACCGACGGGCCGCAGAGAGTCATGAGTTGCGGCCAATTCGTACCGGTCGCCCAGTACTTCATCGACCTGAGAGTTGTGGCCACCTTGATCCTTGCTTCCTGGCCGGAGGCGGGCCCATTCGCCGCGACACCTGCCCTGGCACAGACGATCGAGCGAGAGGCCGAGCAGCGACTGCGCGACAGCCGACGCCGCACGCCGGGCGGATCAAAGAGGCCATACGGGATCAACTCGCTGCTCGCGCCTATGGAGTCCCCCTTGACCATGGGCGCGGTACTGGGCATCGCCGAATGCGTACTCGAAGCCCGCGACAAGCACTGGACCAAGAGGGTGCTGGGTCCGCTCTACGACGCCGCCCTCGTGCTGCACCGGGACACCTTCCGAGACCTCGCACGCCTTCCTGGTACGTCCCTTGCGCTGCAGTGGGTGCTCGGAGTCGTGAAGGAGGCGGCGGACAGTTCGAGCCCCGAGATCTACCTCCGCGGCCCACGAAACGGCTGACAATGCGCCCCCTGCCCCGCAGCCTCGACCCGCTGTCCGACGAGACCCTCACCGGATTCGTACTGCGTCTGGCCCATCGGCTGGGCACGACACCCGCAGACATCGCTCTCCGCACAGGCCTGGCACCTGGCGACCGCCCCGGCCTGCCCACCCGCCTGCCCCTGAGCTTCCAGCACCACCTGGACGACGCACACCTCACGGACTTCGCCAACGCCGCCCACCTGACGCCCGCCGAGGTCACCGACATGCTCCTAGCCCCGATCGGACAGCGGTACGGGCCGCTGAACCCCACCTTCACCCCACGCAACACCCCGGTCCGGATGATCTACGACAACCCGTGGGTCCTGACCCGCTCCACGCGCTACTGCCCGCTCTGCCTAGCCGGGAACGGCGCCGCCATCCAGAACCGCCACGGTGGCCCCTGGCAACGGCTCTGGCGCCTCCCCGTGATCTTCCTTTGCGTCCGGCACCGACGCCTTCTCTCCCACCGATGTCCCGACTGCGGAACGCCCGCGCAGTCCGCCCGTACAGCAAGCGCCATCGCGCGCCTGTCCGACGACACGCTGAACCCGTGGCAATGCCGTTTCACGGAGGCGCGTTTGGCACCGAACGAGCAGCCCACAGATGCCTGCGGAGCCGACCTGACCCGGCAGGACTCCCTGCCCGAGGAGCCTGATCCCGTCACCATGAACGTGCTCTTCCAAGTCCAGAGGCACCTTGCGGACTTACTCGACACAGGCGGTCCGGAGACCACAACGAGCGCGGGGGCGCCGGTCGCCGTAGCTCATTACTTCGCCGACCTACGAGCCGTGGTTGCCATGGTCTTCCGGACCTGGCCAGAGGCCCGCCCGTACGCCCGCACGCCCGTTCTGGCCGCCGCGCTCGACGCGGAGCACGCCTCCCGCGCCGCGCAGGCCCAGCCCATGCTCAACACCGCTGGCAAGAAGAAGACCTCCAAGCCCTACACCGCGCCGCCCGCAGAGCCCCTTGCCGTCGGCGCTGTACTCGACATCGCGGCGAACTTGCTCGACACACATGATCCGGAAGATGCTCGGCGCCGGTTGGCCCCTCTCGTGCAACGGCTGAGAGAAGCTGATCGCGCACTGAGCACCTGGCTTCGCCGCCCGTCTTGGATCTCGGTCCCGCTCAGGCAAGCGGTCATGGATCTTCCGGCGGGCAGAAGAGCTGAAGCGAAGCCCTGCTGAGTTCACCCACGTAGGTTCGGCGGTGCGAGATCCTTGCAGTAGCGGACTTCGGGTACCGCGGTGCCGTTGACCGACCAGTCCGCCGAATGGCCGTCCAGTACGAAGCCGCCCCGCTCGTAGAAGCGGCGCGCCCTTGTGTTGGCGGCGATCACCCACAGCACGAGCCTGTGGAACGAGCGTTCCCGGGCAGCGACCAGAGTCTGCTGCATCAGCGCTTTCCCGACGCCGGTGCCGAGGCGGTCAGGGGCCGCGTAGAGGGCGAGCAGTTCACCGTCCTGGGGTCTCCGGTCCTCTTCCTTGGAGGGGCCGAGTGCCGCCCAGCCGACCGTGGCGCCGTCTTCCTCAGCGACGAGGTTCAGGACACTGCCCGTGCTGCGCGCGAACATGTCACGTCGCATGCGGGCGTCCTCGGCGACCGTGAGTGCGTCGAGGTAGTCCTGCGGCACCATGCCCGGGTAGGCGGCCTGCCAGCCTTTCACCCGCACCGTCGAAACGTCGCAGATGTCTTCTTCCTGCATAGGGCGTACCCATATCATGCGCCGAGTGTACCCGGGCATGAAAGATGCGCCATTAGCCTTTCCCTTTCCTGGGCGTCCGGTGTGTTCACAGCGAGCTGCGGATGATGATTTCCCACCAGGAGGCGAGGTCTGCCCCCAGGGAAAGGGCACGGATCTCGGGTGAATTGATGGTGCTTCGCCATGTGGTCATCGCCTGCACCGCGCATCCGGCGGTGATCGCCCCGCGTACCTCTCCGCCGGGCTCGGCCATGGGGAAGTTCTTCAACCAGGCCGACAGGTAGGGCTGTGCCAGGCGGGACTGTGAGAACGATGTGAACGACCCACCGCGTACGTGCAGCAGCGTGGCAAGGTTCATGAACGGGTGCCCCAGGTATCGGGGTTCCCATTCGGATATCTGCATCCCGTCTTTGCCGAGGTATGCTGTGTGGCAATTCAATGAGCCATTGATGATGCTGACGGGAAGCCGACTGCGGCCGAGTGCGTCAAAGGCGGTATTGACGCTCTGGGTCATCCAGTCGAAGGCCCGGTCCCCGAACCCCGGAATGTATTCCTGTACGGCCCGCCATTCCCGGAGGGTCAGGCGGAACTCCTCATGCAGCCGGTCGAGAAGGTCCTTCATGTGCTGATCGGGACCGAACCGGTCGGCACACGCCATCTGGCTCGTAGCCCAGTCCCGCACCGTCGCGTCCCATGCCGTCAGGCTTCCGTCGTCCGCCAGCCGCTGTCCCAGGGGAGCGCGTCCAAGTTTCGCGCCGAGGTGCGGCCAGTGGGCGAGCACCTCGGGGATGTGCGCGTTGAGCAGGGGGACGTCGTCCAGTTCGGCGAGCGACGGGCAGCGCCACACGGGCTGTTCGGTCCTGGGCCGGGCGTGGATCTCGTAGAACTCGTCCCTGCACGCGACGCGCAGGAGGTAGCGGTCATAGCGCAGTTTGAGCGGGCGGATTTCCACGTGCTCGCCGAAGTACGCGGTCACTTCGCGATGCAGCCGGTCGAACCAGCCGGTTGACGTCCATGGAGCGTAGGGGGTCCAGAAGGTGTCGTCGGCCAGCAAGGTGCCCGCATCGGGCGGTGCCGTGGTGCCGGCCGGTGGGGCGAAGAGTTCGGCGAGCTCCTCTAGCCGGTCGTGTGCGGGGAACCAGGTGAGGTGGCTGAGCCCCGGTGTGCGACGGTCGGCCACCTCGGCAACGAATATCCGGCCGGCCCGGCCGGTCCTGGGGGGCAGTTCCCTGCGCAGGAAGACGGGGCAGCCCAGTTGTTCCTCGAGGGCTCGGATGACCGTCGGTGCCTCGCGCCATTGTGCGGGCAGGTGCACCGGCAGCAGCGTTGGGGCGCCCGAGGCACCCGCGATCAGGTCGTTGCCCGCCTCGGGCGAGACCAGGAGTACCGCGCCCGGCGGTGTCCCCTCGTGCGGGGAGTCCGGGTCATGAATTGCCACGCCGCATCCGCCTTTCGAGAGCATGGAACGCCACGAGGACGACCAGGGCCCATCCCAGGGCCACCAGAAGCTCGCAGCCGGCAGCCGTCCAGATCGCCTTGTGGTCGCCGTGGTCGGAGTAGCCGCGAACGGCCGCAGACGCGTGGTGCACCGGCAGGACGGTGAACACCGCGTTCAGCCAGCCGGGCAGCACCGCGGTGGGCACCAGCAGTCCGGCTCCCAGCGACAGCCCCATGATGGCCATGTTCAGCAGCATGAAGACGTTCCGGATGACCAGTCCCAGAACGCCGAGTGCCATCCCGAAGAAGGCGGCCGAGAGGCATCCGCATGCCATGACCACGAGGAAGACGCCGATCTGGCGGGGCGGCAGCCACGTCCACAGCAGGCACATGCCGGCGAACAGGGTGAGTAGGGCGGCCGTGAGTCCGGCGAGGCTGTAGGGGAGCGCGCGTGCGAGTAGGAGGTAGGCGCGGGATCGGCGGCTCATCAGTAGGTGATCGAGAGTGCCGAAGTAGCGTTCACTGGTCAGCGCCATGACGCCGCCGGCGATGGAGGGCAGGCACGCCGCGAGCATGGAGCCCCCGAGAACGAAGAACTTGCTGTCCTCGATGCCCAGATGGTCACCGAGGTAGGTGTAGAAGACCAACTCCATGATCGGTGTGGCCACCATGGCAAGAAGGAATTGGCTGGGCTGGAGCCAGTTGAACAGGGCCCGGAAGGACAGCACTGCCGTGCGGCGGCAGGTGGTGAACGGTCCCACTAGCGGCGTCCGGTCGATGGATGCAGTCACCACAGGTTCGCCTCTCCCTTGACTCGCGAGGACCGTGCGACACGGTTCACTGTCCATGTGCCGAGAAGTGCGTACCCAATGCCTGTCGCCAGGCATCCGAGAAGCGAGGTGAGGTAGGGGTCCCCGGCCGCGGCGGCGCGCAGCGCGTCGGCTCCCCAGGCGATGGGCAGCAGGTAGGCCACAGGCTCCAGGACGTGAGGGAGCGCGGTTACCGGAACCAGTACGCCGGAGATCATCCACAGGGGTGCGAGCAGGGGCGACGCGAGGCTCTCCGCGCGCCGCACGTGGACGAAGAGCGCCGCCACGACGAGACCGAACGCTCCCATGGACACGGCGACCACGGCTGCGCCCAGCAGAAGGTCCGGGATGGTGTGCGCGGCGAGCGGGACGTCGAAGACGAGCACCCCCCAGGCGCAGGTGCACACGATGGCGGAGGCTCCGAAGCACGAAACCGCAGTGGTGAGCGGGGCGATGGCCGAGGAGAACCGCTTGGGGGCACCGAGCAGCACTTCCAGAGTGCCCAGCATCCGCTGGTTCTTGATCGCGGTGCCGGCGCCGAAGAGAATCACGCTCCACATCCCCATCAGCCCTGCCCCGAGCATCAGGTTCGCCGCATTCTCCTTGCGCCCCCCGGCAACGAAGATGAAGTAGGCGATGCTTGCGTAGAACAGTGGAGTGGCGATGTTAAGGACGAGTTCCGCGCGTTCCCTGGTCAGATCTTTGAGATGGAACAACGTGGCGAACCCGTAAGCGCGCAGAGCGTCTGAAGCGAGCGGCCCGGTCATGAACGTCCTCCACCGTCTCCCCGGCTAACCAGGGCGATGTAGCTGTCCTCCAGCGTCGGCTCCCGCAGCGACAGGTGGAGCACCCGCACATCCGTGATCTCGTCCAGTGCCTGCTTGACGAGCTGTTCTGCCTTTGCCGTCGAGCTCACCGACAGACGTACGGTGACAAGCTCACGGTCGTCCAGACTCTCCAGGGAAGCGCTGATCACCCCTGCGGTGGACTGCAGGTGCTCGCACACCGCCTCGGTGGCGCCACGGCACTCGGCTCGTGCGACAAGACCCGTCTGCGTCGCATCGGCCAGGTCGCGTGAGGTGCCCTCGATGATGATCTTGCCGTGGTTGATGACGGCGAGCCGGTCGCAGAGTTCCTCGGCCTCGAACATGTAGTGCGTGGTCAGTAGAATGGTCTTGCCAGCGGTGCGCAATTGCTTGACAGCCTGGCGGATGTCGCGTGCCGCCAGCGGGTCAAGGCCGTTGGTGGGTTCGTCGAGGAAGATGATGTCCGGGTCGTTCAACAGGCTCCGCGCAATGTGGAGCCGCTGCTTCATGCCCCGCGAATAACCTTCGACGCGGTCGTCCTGGCGGTCGCCGAGATCCACCAGTTCCAGTACCTGATCGACGCGCTTGTGCTGGTCACGTGCGGCGACCCGGTAGAGGTCGGCGAAGAAACGCAGATTGTCCCGTGCGCTCAGCCGTTCGTAGAAGCCCTTGTCGCCGCCGAGGGCGTAGCCGATCCTCTCCCTGACACGGTGCGGTTCGGCAACGGCGTCGATTCCCTGAATGGTGACCGATCCGCCGGTGGGAACCAGGAGGGTGGTCAGGATCCGGACCGTGGTGGTCTTGCCGGCCCCGTTGGGGCCCAGCAGCCCGAAGAGGCTGCCCTGTGGGATCTCCAGGTCGATACCGCGCAGTGCCTCGAATTCCTTGATCTTCTTGCGGAAGAATCCGCCGCTTGAACTTCGGTATATGCGGGAGAGGTTGTTAGCGACGACGGCTGGCACGGTGTTTCCTGTTCTCTGTTCGACGGGCGGGTCCGGTGGGAGGGCGGTGTGGTGTTGCCGGTGCTAAGGCGCAGGGGCGACGGAGAGGCGATCCTGGAACCAGTGGTCGAATGCGTGGAACCCGGCGGGGCTGGAGGACATGAGCAGGGGCAGTGCGCCGCCTAGGAGCCCCAGAACGGTGTCGACGGCGGTCGCGGTGGTCCGCGCCGAGTCGGCCCGCCGCCATAGGCGGAGCACGTCCTGCACCGCGCGTCGGTGGCTGTCCGGCTCGCCTTTCGGCAACGGTGGTTCGGGCAGTTCGTGGGGACCGATCCTGAAGGAGGGATCGCTCCGGTGCAGGAACAGCCAGCCGCCGCACAGGCCGATCAGGGCAGCGGCGCGTACCCGCGCACCGGGCGGCGCTTGGCGAACGGGGAGCCGCCTGGCGTGCAGGGGCCCTTCCATCGCGAGGACGGACGCGGCTGCCGCCCACTCGAGCAGTTGGTGACCTGCTACGTCCGACAGAGGGTCGGGCAGGACGTGGCCTTCCGCCGAGTTGAGCAGCGCCCAGGTGGGCCGGGTGAGCGCCAACGTGGGAGAGCACACCGGCAGTCGGCCCAGGCCGTCGGCCGCGGCGAGGACGCCGGGGCCGTGGTGCACGGTGCGGGCCCTCATCAGCGGCGGAGCGGCGGGGGTTCGGTAACCGAACAGCGACCACGTCATGGCGGTGCGCCGTTGGCGCGCGTCGTGCAGCGCCTGCTCGCCCGTGTGCCAGGGGGAGGTCCACAGCACGTGCGGCAGGTGATCGACGGGGCCGGGGAGAGGGAGGATCACGATCCATGGGCCGGATGCGCTGCGCAGGGTGCGCCATGCGTCGTCGGCACACGGCAGCCAGTCGCCCGTCGCGATGCCGTGCCGCGCCGTGCGCAGAGTGCAGTCGCCCATCCAAGGGCCGGCCATTCTCGCCACAGTGTCCAGCGCTGCCCGGCGGCAGGGGCCGCCGCTGCTCAGCTCTTCGTCCAACGAACGGCAGGCGGACCGAAGTTCTCGCTTTGCTTGGACGTCCAGGTTCACTGGTTCCCTCCCTCGGCGCACGGGTAAAGCGCGAAGCGCGCGAACAGGGGGCCCAGCCCGGGTAGCCGCGAGTCGAGTACCGGTTCGTCGTCGTGGGGTATCTCCAGCACATCCAACTTCAGCGTTTCGGCGACCTGGAACAGCGTCTCGACGAGGTGGCCGAGGTCGAGGAAGAGGGTGGGGTAGGCGGTGCTCGTCCGATAGCGCCACTGCACGCGTTCGAGCGCCGCGTGCACGGACAGGACATCGGTTCGCGGCGCCACAGGCGTGGGCGCCGCCGTCTCGGCTTTCAGACGGACGAGGGCGTGAGCTGCCGCGTCGTAGCCGTAGTGGGCGGTCGTCCCGTCTGCGGATGGCCGGGCTGTAAGGAGCGTCAGGTCGAACGGGTGCGAGGCGCCGTGCGAAGGGGGCACGCGGCGCGAGCGAGGCAGGGGGCCGATACTGGTGTCGTTCAGGATCGCGTTGGTGAAGAACAACAAGCGGCCGAGGTCTGCCAGTGGGCGGTCGCCGTGGTCGAGCATGGGGTGCGGGAGCGTGATGCCGCCACTGCCGACCTCCGGCTCCCAGCAGGGCGCCGGAGGCGGAGAGCTTTCCGCGTAGCGGTACATCAGCGCGATGTCATCGGCGATGGCGCTCTCGTCGGTGTAGTCCATCCGCTCGGAGGCCAGGGCCCACTGGTGATCGCGCAGAGCCGACGCGTCCCGGCTGGGCGCGTGCGAGTCGGCCGGCACGATGAGGCGGGCCTTCGCCAGTGAACGGATGCAGGCGTCAGCACGGTCGTGGGGCACTCCCTGGCCGACGGCTGAGGCGGTCAGCTCCGACCACGAGGCATCGCCCCGCTGGGCAAGCGCGGCGAGCAGCGACAGGAGCCACGACGGGAGGGTGTTCAGGAGGCGATGGCTGCCGCGGCGGGGATCCTCGATGATCCACTGTCCCTGGACCGTTATCAGGGACAGGGTCGGGGACAGCTTCCAGGCTGCGTCCGGGCTCATGTCGTCACACCCCCATGAAGTCCGGATTCAGACCACCTGACGCCGTGGTCTGTGCCGAGAAGCGCACGGTGGAGGGAAGGATCACACGGAGCACGCTGAGCCCGAGCCGGTCGGTCAGCGCGTCCCCGCAGTCCACCTCGACAGCCTCCTGCGTGATGTCCTCCTGTGCCCTGGCCGGATCCTCTGGTGTCTCCTGGTGGCCGCCGTCCGTACGGACGCACCGGTCCTGAAGCGGGAAGGTTTCCCGGAAGGCGGCCGGGAAGGTCTCTCGGACGGCCTTGCCGATATACCTGCGGCCGAATTCCGGTCGACGGTCGTCGCTCACCACGAGCACACGGGTCAGGTGCAGTTGCAGTGCTTCACGGAAGGCCGATTCGACCGCGGCGTCGACAGACCGGTGCGCGGCGGAACCGAAGACGGCGTGCGGCCCGAGGTTGGTGGCCGTGGTGATCAGGCAGCCCGCGACATGGTGTCCTGCGTGATGGGTGTGCCAGACATCGGCCGTGGCGGCGCGCGGAGCCAGGGCTGAGCGCCTGAGCCTGGCGTTCACCGTCTGTGTGTGCCGTGCGCACCGCTCGCTGCCGACCGTGCTCCACCACCGCGCGAGACCGGCCCGCTCGACGCACTCGCGTAGGGCGCGCATCCGGGCCCCACCCGGCTCCGGGTAGGCGGCGACCCCGGTCGAATCCGTCCCTGTCCGCCTGCCCTGCCCCCGCAGCAGGCTGTGGTGAACACCCCGCTCGTAGGGCAGCCACACAGGTTCCGCCGACGCGAACCGGCGTCCTTCGAGCGACCACTGGGGCTCATCGGCGGCAGCGGCGCGGTCAGTCCCGGCCCGCGGGTACGACGCGAGGCGGACGTGGCCCCGCGGCCGGGCCAGGGTACAGCGACGCTCCAGTGCCTCGGTCCATCCCAGGAGAAGCGCGCGCTGTGGCTCGTCAGCGACCGCGCCGGCTACGATCGCACGCTGCTGAAGGGCGGCGCCCACAGGCAGGGTGACGGCCACGTCGGACATCCACAGCCCCAGTCCCTCGTCATGAGTCAAGTCCGTGGCGAGTAGGGGGCCCAGCCCCGGCGTCAGGGAGTGGAGCGCGGGCTCGGGATCTGCGCTGAGGTCCCAGTGGTCTTTCGGGCACAGCGGGTGCAGCAACGACACGGCGGGGCGCGGCTGCGGCGCCCAGTCGGCCGCGTGACGTTCACTCTCCCAGAGCGTGTCGCAGCCCCCGCAGTCAGTGAAGGCCGCGCGTATGTCGCCGAGCCGGTTCACGGTATCGCCAGTCCGTACAGACAGACCGCGGTGGGATCCGTCAGGCCCAGTACTCTCCGGGCCTCGTCGTCGTGGATACCGCCGATCGGGCATCCGGCCAGGTTCTGTGCGGCGAGAACCAGCGAAAGGTTCTGGGCCATGTGGCCAGCCTCCAGCAACAGGTACCGATAAGCACGCTCGCCGTAGCGGCCACCCGCACGGCCGAGGTGCCCGACGAACAGGAATACCGCTTGGACCGTGGCAGGGTCGACGGTGCTTGTCCGCAACAGCGCCTCGCCACGCAGTGCGTGTGCGGCTACAGCGGGCGGACGGAGGCGGCTCGTTCGGGGGTCGAACTGGCTGATGCGCTGCTCGGCGCCTACCACGTCGAATGCGGCACAGTAGACGGTCACGGCCCGCAGGTCGCCCGCGCTGGGGTAGGGCCAGTGCCCGGTGGCGTCGTCGGGGGCCAGGGCGGTCCGCAGCACTCGCTCCGCGGTCGGAAGGTCGAGGCGGGAGCGTCGGTGGCGCACGGACCGGCGCGCTTTGAGCATGTCCGCCACAGCGGCGAGGCCGGGCCCCGGTCCGGCAGAGGGCCGCTCCTCCTCAAGGTCGGGCGAGGACTCGGGGACCGGCCGGTACGGCTCGGGAAACTCACCGTAACTGGACAGGCTGTGGAACTCCAGAGCGCCCTGGACGTAGTAGGAGTCGGGCGTAGCTGCCTCGTGGTCGCCGCTCGTGGTCCTTGTACTCATCGTGGTTCCGTCAGCCTGCTGTGATCAGGTAGATGCCCGACTCTTCGTACCGCTGGCTGCCGATGAGGGCGTCCGTGAGTTCGGCGTAGTGCGCCGGGGTGGGGAATGTCGTGTAGCCGAGGGCGGTCCAGGACACGAGATAGCGCTGGGCCAACTGGCCGATGAGCATCATCATCGTGCGGTAGCCGCGGGGATTGCCGGCGTACCGGAACATGTGCCGCTCCCACACGGCGGATATGAGCACCGAGCAGGATCCCGAGCCGGCCCGTTCCTGGCCCACGAAGGCATCCCGCACACGTTCGCGGAAGTCACCTGCGGCGATCAGGCCGAGAGCGTGATCCCGGGGGTGGTAGTGATAGATGCCCGGTTCCACCCCGGCCACGTCGTAGGCGATGAGGTAGGACTCGAGATCGCCGTAGATGTTCCGCATCAGGGCGGAGGGGTCGTTACGGTACCCCTCTTCGGCCGCACAGCGCCGCCTCACCAGGGGGATGTTCGCATCGTGCAGCACCCTGCTGACTTGCTCGGCGGTCAGTTTCTGGCCGGACCAGGGGACGTGGGTGCGCCGTGACAGCAAAACGTCGGCGAGGTCTCGCGAGGGGTAGCTCTCCGGCTCGGGCAACTTCTCGTACCTGCCGGGAAGTTCCTTCCAGAACGGGGGCAGCTGTCCGTCGCGGAGACGGCGGGTGAGCGCCTCGGCCGGGGTCTCGGGCGTCTCGGCGTGCAGAACGTCGGTGTACGACTGCCCTTCCGTGAGGCAGTGGAAGATCAGCGCGTCGGTCCAGCCGTATTCCCGCCAGGTGCGCACCTGGGGCATCAGCGGATGGGCGTACCCCTCCGGCCAGAACACGTGCGCCTCGATGAGCTTGTCGACGAATTCCGCTGCCCGGTCGTCCTCCACGACCAGGGCGTCGAGGAACCGACTGACGATCTGGTTCCTTTCAAGCGGGCCGTCGATCGAGGCCAGGACCGGCAGACAGGAAGGGTGCGGCAGGCGGTACGACCTGCGCTCCAGCAGGAGATCGCAGATCAAGGGGTCCTCAATCCGAACCCTCATGAACTCGTTGAGCCTGAATCGCATGAAAAGTCCTATCGAGAGAGAAGCATGAAGGCGAGCGTCGGATTCATCAGCCTCTCGTTGCCGATTTTCCTACTCACTTCGTCGTCATCCATGGAATAGCCGCGGAAGGTCTCGCAGCCCATTGCCTCTGCCACTATCCCCGTGGTCTCTATAAGGTGTCCGACGTCGTGATGGACGGGCCGGTAGGAATAATTTTCCCGGTACCGGTGCATGCTGAGCTCAACGCGGCTCGTAAGAACGAGAACCGCTGACGGCGCGAAGTCAAGCCATTCAGGTTTTCCGGTGACGTATCTGTCGACCCAGTCTCGGCTCATCTCGTCGGTGATGAAGTCTAGGCTGTGGTCGCGCACCGCGTAGTGATAGACGCCAAGCGGGTAGTCGTCTGACTCGAGCAGCAGGACATAGGCTTCTGTGGGGTGGCGACTCCCCCCGGAGGGACTCGTTTTCAGGACGTGCTCTCCGGTCACCGGAAGTTTTTTGGAGCCGATCTGTCCGAACCCAAACCACAGAAGGGTCGACAGTTGCTGTGCGGTGAGCGGGAGCCCCGTCCCGGTGTGCGTCTCCCTGTACCCGATGACATCGCCGACGCCCGCGCCGAGTATTTTCTCCGGCGGCGGCAGCGGGTGGCGGGTGGTGGAAACGTCAGGCATATGAACCGGAGGCGCCAGCCGTTCCGCTGCATACTGCTTCATCAGGGCGACGTCGTGACGCTGCCCGTCCTGGTCGCGGTAATCGACCCGTTGGATTGCGTCGGACAGTGCGTGATACGAGAACGCTTCACGCCAGCCGAAACCTGCCCAGTGGGCGGCCCCGTCGATGAGGTCCTGCTGACTCCCATCCTCATCGCTCACGAGAATGCCGGCCGCGAGCAGACGTCGTACCTCCGCTTGGGCGGCAGGTAGGGAGACCTTTGCCACCTCGGCTGTTTTTCGAGCAGCAGCGTCGAAGGGCAGCCATTCCCCGAGTGCCATCAGCAGTGTGGACAGAGGTCCGCGAGCGATCACCCCTGCGTGGTAGGTGGAACCCTCTCGGGGGCTGTGCAAGCAGAGGTGACCATCTGTTACCTGAACCTGCAGATCCAGGGCGCTTCGGACCTTCATGCCTTCCCCTTCGAGAAACGCGCCGCCATCGATCACATCGAGAAATGCCCCTGGGGCCCGACAGAGATTACGCCGGGCCCCAGGGAGGAAAATCACATACAGCCCTGCTTGAGGCCAGCGGTGGGCTGGATTTCGGTCAGGTCGAGCTCGAAGACGGGCGCCTCGGTCTCGGCGACCTCGGACACCTGCTGCTCTTCGACAACCACGTTCTCGGTCTGCATCAGAAATCCTTTCGGTGATTCCCTGGACAGGGAAGGGATCTTCCCGCCGGAAGAATCGCCTTCGCCTGAGGTTCATGTCAACTCTTGTCATGAGCGCGCCGCCGTGATAGTTGATTGCCGCCCGCCCGTGGCGCTCTTACTTGCCTACCGCTCAATATCGGCCAACTTTGCCGGAATGCGGTTAGGGCGCGTGTTTCGAAGCATTGTTGTCTACGGCAAGCCCGCGTGATAGGCACGTTTCTCGTGTGCCTGACCAGCACAGATCTGCCGGGTGTAGCCTGCAACCAGGCAGCTATGAACCGCCACGGGGGTGGATGTGGAACCAACGCGCCTCGCCATCATTGGCGGCGGGCCCTACTGCACGTATGCCATGGAACGCCTCGCGGCAACGGTTCCTACCATTCTTTTCCCTTTCCATCTCGAAGTGCACGTCTTCGATAAAACCGGACACTTTGGTGCGGGGGGAATTCACCATCCAGGCCAGCCGCGGACCAGCCTCCTCAACCGGGCGGCCACCGACATCTGCTTCGGCGCCGATGAGAGCGTGGCCGGAGCCCATGCCCTTCTCCCGCCCCAGCTACGTCTCTCCCTGTACGAATGGTGCGTCCGGCGCTTTCGGGAAAGCGGCGACTCCCGCTTCGACATCGCCCCCGGCAGCCTGCCGCAACGGCGTGTCCATGGCCTGGCGCTGAAGGAGTTCTTCTCCCGGTACGTGGAGATCCTCAAGAGCCATCCTGGTGTGTCGGTCCATCTCCACCGAACCGAGGTCACCGATCTGGTGGAGGACGGCGCAGAGACCTTGCGGATCGTCACAGCGGACGGTGACCACCAGATCGCTGCCCACCACGTGCTGACGGTCACCGGACACACCCTGCCGGACACAAGCCCCTCGCCCGGCCGGCAACGACAATTGGTCGGCGTCCGGCCCGCCACAGCGCGTTTCATACCCTGCGCTTATCCGCTCGAGGAGCGGTTGTCAGAAAAAGCGGTGCCTTCCGGGCAGGTGGTCGGCTGCTCGGGCACGATGCTGACGGCGGTCGACGTCATCCTCCACCTCACTGAAGGCCGCGGTGGACGTTTCGTCCGGCAGGCCGACGACACGCTGGCCTACGTTCCGTCGGGCCGCGAGCCACGGGCGATCGTGGCCTCCAGCGAGTCGGGGCTCTTCGCCTTCGCCCGGCCCATGAGAGTCAAGGGCACCCCGAGCGTCACGCCTCGCGGGGTCTTCCTGACCTACGAGGCGATCGACCGGCTCCGCGACTCCTACGGGGTGGCACGCCACGTGGGTGGCGAGGAACGGATGCAGTTGGCGTACGAACACCACGTTCTCCCTCTGATCATTCTGGAGATGGCCTACTGGCACTACGCCATGCTGCTGGGAAGGGAGTTCGCGGCGGCACTTGTCCAAGAGGTCATGCCCGCCTATGAGACCTTCCTCGAGGGAGGAGGCGCGGCCTCGGCCGACGCCGCAGACCCGCTGACCCGACTGCTTGCCCCGGTGGAGGCCCTGGTCGATGAGGTCGAAGCCGCGATCGACGCGCTTCTGGACGGACTGACGACCTACCGCCGACTCATCGGCGAGGACCGCCGATGGCAGTTCGACGCCGCGCTCGCACGCTATGTCGCCGTCGTCTTCGGGGCCAGCGCGGCGCAGAGGCTGTCTGCGGTTGTGGAGTGTCCGGAGAAGACCGCCGTCGCCGTCGCCGACCTGAAGCCCCTGTGGCGGCACGAGCGGCTGCTGCGGGACAACCGGTTCTCGTGGGAACGCACAGTGCGTCCGATCCCCGCCCGCGCCACCAACACCCCCGACGAGTACCGCGTCGCACTCGTCGACTTCATGACGCGAGACATCGCCTGGGCCAGGCAAGGCGTCTTCGTCAATCCCGCCAAAACTGCTGCCGACGTGGTGTGGCGCGGTCTGCGCACGGTGATCGTGTACGCGGTGAACAACGGCGGACTGACCCCCGTCTCGCACCAGACCTTCCTGCAGAGCTGGCTGCGTCACCACAACCGGCTCTCGTACGGGCCCGTGCCGGACGTCATGGAGAAGCTGCTGGCGCTGGCCCGCTGCGGCCTCCTCGATGCCGGAACCGGTCCTGACAGCAAGATCGACAGGGACGATGACCACTTCGTGGTGCACGGAACCCGAACGGGGGCCCGTCGGCGGGTGGACGTGGTGGTCGATGCCCGCATGCCAGGGTTCGCCCCCACTGTGGAGAGCGCTCCGCTGTACCCCAACCTGCTGCGGCGCGGGAAGTTCCGCCTGTGGTGCAACCCGGAGGAGGGCGCTGACGACCACTTCGCGCCTGGTGGTCTCGACCTGGACGAGGCCTTCCACCCGAGAGGAGCCGATGGGGCCGCTGATCCCAGGATCACTCTGATCGGCCCCATGGCCGAGGCGACCAGATTCTTCCATGGCGGGCTCGTCAAGCCTCACAGCAATTACCCTGCCATGCGCAGTCTCGCGGCATGGAACAACGAGCTGTGGGAGCACATCCGTCGGCGCATTGCCCCTCATGGATTGCCGCAGACCGCGCTGGCCGACACAGACGGTGTCGCCACGACGGCCAATTAGCGGTTCACGCTACGTGCAGCACGACAGGGATCAACTTCCCCGGGGGCGTCTGCCTGCTCCGTGCATGAGGTGTCGGCCTCCCGTTGAGGCGACCCCATACAGCCAACCTCCCGGACGGCCTGCTGACGGCTGACCAGCCCCAGCACACGATCTTGATCGTCGACACGCTCCACCAGTTCAGCCATGACGCAGACACTGGCAGAGCCCACCGACACTCCTCCTCCAGCGACTCGTGGAGGAGATGCGTGAGGGTGCTCCTGTTGCAGGAGCTCAGCACGGCTTACGACAGATGCTCTGCAAATACGACACCTATCGTGCTCAGCCTCACTGGTTCCGTAACGAGCTGTGGCGCACTATTGCAAGCAGGTGCTTGCAATAGTTAGCGGGATGGGGCACGGTGGAGGCATGGCATCGCTCAACGTCGGCAATCTCGGTGAGTATCTGCGCGAGCAGCGGCGCAGTGCGCAGCTGTCGCTGCGGCAGCTCGCCGACGCCGCCGGGGTGTCCAATCCGTATCTCAGCCAGATCGAGCGCGGGCTGCGCAAACCCAGCGCGGAGGTGCTGCAGCAGGTCGCCAAGGCGCTGCGGATCTCCGCCGAGACGCTGTACGTCCGGGCCGGCATCCTCGACGCGGAACGGGGCCGGGACGAGGTGGAGACCCGTGCCGCGCTCCTCGCCGACCCCACGCTGACCGAGCGGCAGAAGCAGGTGCTGCTCCAGATCTACGAGTCCTTCCGCAAGGAGAACGGGTTTGGCGGCTTCGAGGACGGTGAGGTGACGGAGGACCCCGAAGCGGCAGAGACGGCCGGGGTGCCCGAGGCCGTCGACGCGAGCGACCGCGCGGTGGACGCTGCGGAGGGCGGTGCCGTGATACGCCGGAGCCGTACGGCCCGCAGCGGTACTTCAGACAAGAGTCGGCCCCGCGCGGCCGGCGGCAACGACAGCGATCCGCGGCAGACGGCCGGCTGAGCCGGACCAGGGCACCGGCCGCCCGCCACGGATCACACAAAAAACCCTCAGCCGAAACGATATCCGGGAGGACCATCACCATGGCCATCACCGACGACCTGCGCAAGACCCTCAGCGACCCGACCCCGCTCTACTTCGCCGCCGGCACCGCCGACCTCGCGCTGCAGCAGGTCAAGAAGGTACCGGCACTGGTGGAGCAGCTGCGCGCCGAGGCCCCGGCCCGCATCGAGGCCGTGCGCACCACCGACCCCAAGGCCGTCCAGGAGCGGGCGACCGTCCGGGTCCGGGAGACCCAGGAGAACCTCCAGGTCAAGGTCGGCGAGCTCATCGGCTCCCTCGACACCGACCTGAAGAAGTTCGGCGAGAACGCCCAGGACCTCGCCCTGCGCGGCGTCGGCATCGCCGCCGAGTACGCGGTCAAGGCCCGGGAGACGTACGAGAAGGTCGCGGAGCGCGGCGAGCAG
The DNA here is from genome assembly GCF_055569765.1 of Streptomyces sp. NPDC031365. Lineage (NCBI taxonomy): Bacteria > Bacillati > Actinomycetota > Actinomycetes > Kitasatosporales > Streptomycetaceae > Streptomyces > Streptomyces sp. NPDC031365. The sequence continues at coordinate 97,699 of NZ_JBVIIM010000001.1, forward strand.
AGCGTGCGGACCTGGCGCGGCGAGGCTGCCGAGGGCATCGAGGACATCGCCGTGGCCGTCGAGCCGGCCGCCGAACCCGCCGTCGAGCCGAAGCCCGCGCCCCGGCCCGAGCCCGTCCAGGTCAAGAACGACAAGCCCGCCGTCGCCAAGAAGGCCCCGGCGCGCAAGACCAGCGCGAAGAAGACGACCCCGCCCGCGAAGTAGGAGTGGGCGCACGGTGGTGTGACGGGCCGGGCACTCTCGTGGTGCCCGGCCCGTTCTTCGGGGTAGGCGGCCGGGGGATGCGGGTACGGTGACGGCGTGGACGACGAGCGAATCGGGTGGTGGACGTTGTGCTGATGCAGGGCTTCGCGGGGTTCATGTGGCTGTTGAGCGTGGCCCTGATCGTTTTCAGCGGCTTCGCGCTGATCGACGCGGCGACGCGCCGTGAGGACGCCTACCGCGCGGCGGACAAGAAGACCAAGCCGTTCTGGCTGATCATCCTCGCCCTCGCCTTCGTGGTGAACCTGATTTTCAACATCCTGTCGTTCCTGCCGATCATCGGGCTGATCGCGACCATCGTGTACATGGTCGACGTCCGCCCCGCCCTCCGCGGCCTGCCCGGCGGCGGACGCGCCCGAAAGGGTGGCTCCAGCAGCGACGGTCCCTACGGCCCGTACAACGGCGGCCGCTGAGGCACTGCCGCGCCGGTCCCGCGCCGGAAGGAGTGCTGGTCCGGTTCGCACCCCGGACAGGGCCGGTTTCGCACCCCGGGTCCGGGGCGGTCCAGCACCTGCGGCCAGGGATGACTCCCCCTGTGGTCCGGATGGCTCGTACCGCGATCCTGGCGGGCTTGCATCCCGGGTTCGGGGCGGCTCCGCGATCGTGGCCTGCTTCACGCCCCCCGGTCCAGGAGCAGTACCGCCACGTCGTCCGTCAGCTCGCCCCCGTTGAGGTCCCGGACCTCGTTCACGGCGGTCCGCAGGAGTTCCTCCCCGCCCAGTCCCTCGGAGAGCTGCCGGCGGATCATCTCCACCATGCCCTCCTGGCCGAGCCGCTCGCCGGTGTCGCCGACCCGGCCCTCGATCAGGCCGTCGGTGTAGAGCATCAGGCTCCACTCGGCACCCAGCTCCACCTGCATCCGCGGCCAGCGGGCGCCGGGCAGCAGGCCGAGCGCCGGGCCGTTGTTGTCGTACGGCAGCAGGCGCGCGGGCATGCCCGGCCGGGCGAGCAGGGGGGAGGGGTGACCGGCCAGGCAGAGACCGGCCCGGCGGCCGTCCGGGGCGATGTCCACCGTGCACAGGGTCGCGAAGATCTCGTCGTCCGAGCGTTCGTGCTCCAGCACCTGCTGCAGGGTGCCCAGCAGCTGGTCCCCGCACAGTCCCGCCAGGGTCAGCGCGCGCCAGGCGATGCGCAGCTCCACCCCGAGGGCGGCCTCGTCCGGGCCGTGTCCGCAGACGTCGCCGATCATGGCGTGCACGGTGCCGTCGGGGGTGCGGACGACGTCGTAGAAGTCGCCGCCGAGCAGGGCGCGCGAGCGGCCGGGGCGGTAGCGGGCGGCGAAGCGCAGCGAGGAACCGTCCAGCAGCGGTGTGGGCAGCAGGCCGCGCTCCAGCCGGCGGTTCTCCTGGGCGCGCACACGGCCCTCGGCGAGCCGCCGCTCGGCGGAGTCGGACCGCTTGCGCTCCACCGCGTAGCGGATCGCCCGGCTCAGCAGCCGGCCGTCCAGCTCGTCGCGGACCAGATAGTCCTGGGCGCCCACCCGCACCGCCTCCGCGCCGCGCTCGGTGTCGTCGGCGCCGGTCAGGGCGAGGACGGCGTGCCGGGGCGCGATCTGCAGTACGTGTTTGAGCACGGCGAGCTCGTCGCCGTCGCCGGCGCGGCCCGGTGCGGGCAGCGCGAGGTCCAGCAGGATGCAGTGGACGTCGTCGGTCAGCAGTCGCTCGGCCTCGGTGAGATTGCGGGCGGTGCGGATGCGAATCGGTTTGCCGGACTGGTCGAGCAGATCCGGCACGATCGGCGAACCGCCGGGGTCGTCCTCGATCAACAGCAGCGTGAGGTTGGTGTGGGCGGCCGTCTCGGTCCTGTCCGGCGCGGTGCCGGCCCGGTCCGCGGTGCTGTTCGGGGACGGGGTGGCCGTGTGCGGGACCGCCGTCCTGGCCTCCGAGGAGTCCTGGGCGGAGCCTGTGCTCTGTGCGGCGGCCGGCGCCTGACCACCTTCCGCGGCCGGGGTCGCTCTCTGCCGCGGTACGGGTGCGGGCATTGTTCCGGGTTCCTTCCCTCCCCCCGAGGGCATGGCGGGGGCGACGGATCTCGGCCCTGTCCCCGGCTCTCAGCTCTGCGTGTGAGCAGGGGATGCCCCTTCGAACGGGGACCATAGCGGTTGACGGCGCCGCAGCGGAATGGTGTGAACCACGCCGCTCGGCCATCGGCCACTGTCATATGCCGCGTTTGCTACCGCAGTTGGACAGGCCGGAGACGCTGAGCGAATGACGAACGTCACGTGCGTGGAGCGTTTGGTCGCGAGATTGATGTGCTTTGGGTCACTTTGCCCGTGCTGTCGAGCCGTTGAGTGGATCGAGGCGGTGAAATCCGCCGGTCAGCTCGCGACCGCGTCCGGCCGCACGACCCCGAGGATCGGCATCGATCCGGCTCCCGCGAGCGTCACCGACCGGCCGGGGCGCGGGGCGTGCACCATGACGCCGTCGCCGACGTACATCCCGACATGGCTGGCGTCGTCGAAGTAGATGATGAGGTCACCGGGCCGCATCTCCTCGACGCCGACGCGCTTCAGCTGCTTCCACTGCGCCTGTGAGGTGCGCGGCATGCCCAGTCCGGCCGAGATCCAGGCCTCCGAGGTCAGTCCGGAGCAGTCGTACGTGTTCGGCCCCTCGGCGCCCCACTGGTACGGCTTTCCGATCTGGGCGGTGGCGTACGCGACGGCCTGCTTGCCCTGCTTCGTCGCCTTCCCGTCGATCTCGTCGAGGATGCCGGAGCTCAGCCAGCTCGCCTGCGCCTGGTCGGCGGCCTGTTGCTCCAGCCGGGCCAGGCGCTCCTTCTCCTCCTGCTCCAGCTCGGACTCGAGCTTCTCGGCCGCCTCGATCTGCTTCTCGATCTTCTTCTGCGCCTTGGCCTTGGTCTTGCGGCCCGCCTCCAGCTTCTTCCACTGCTCGTCGGCGTCCTGCGCGTACTGCTCCAAGTCCTGCTGGGTGCGTGTCATTTCCCCGAGCAACCCCTTGGTCGCGTGCTCGCCCTGCCGCACCCGGCCGGCGCCGTCGAGGAAGTCCTGCGGATCGTCGCTCAGCAGGAGACGGGCCTCGGGCGTCAGCCCGCCACCGCGGTACTGGGCGGCGGCCGCGGCGCCCGCGCGGTCCTTCAGGTCGTCGAGCTTCTCCCGGCCATCGACGATCTTCTTCGCCAGGCGGACGATCTCGGCGTTCTGCTTCCGTGCCTTCTCCTCGGCGGCGTTGTACTCCTCGGTGGCCACGGCCGCCGCGCGGTAGAGCTTCTCGAGCTTCTTGCGTACGGCTTCGAGGTCTCTGTCGGCCACCACGGTCACGCTCGCGGCCGTGTCCGGGGACGGCGGGGGAGTGGGCGCCGCGAACGCCGTGCCCGGTGCCGCCAGCACGGTGACCGCGCAGACCACGGTCACGGCTGCCGTGAGCAACCCGCGCTTGCCTGTCCCCATGACGCCACCCCCACCTGATTAACCGTCAGTAACACTTGGTCGCCGGGGGGATGCTGTCATGCCGGCGTGCGAAACAACAGAGGGAGTACTTCCCGCCTCCCTCCACCCGTCATTCCCTGGCATGACGAACGCCCCGCCCATGTGACGAACGACTCACGGAGATCGTTCCCGCCCGAACGCCGAACGCCGAACGCCGAACGCCGAACGCCGAACGCCGAACGCCGAACGCCGAACGCCGAACGCCGAACGCCGGGCCCAGGTGCTGGGGGTTCCAGGCTGCGGGTTCCAAACTCCGGGTTCTGAGCTCCGGGTTCCTGGCTCCGGGCTGAGGGCTTCGAGCGCCGGGTCCCGAGTGTCGGGTTCCCGGCCTGGGACCACGGGCATTGAGTCCGGAGCTCCGATCCCCGGTCCCCGATCCGCGGTCCGCGGCCCCCGATCCGCGGTCCGTACTTCCTCACCCCCGCGGCGCCAACGCCTCCCACCGCACCGTCACTTCGCCCTGCCTCCACCGCGCCGGGCGGTCGGTTACCGGCCAGTCGGACGTGAGGTCGCGTACGGCGCGGATCCAGCGCTGCCGGGCGCCGTACGAGGCGTAGGGTGCGGCGGCCGCCCAGGCGCGGTCGAAGTCGCGCAGGAAGGCGTGCACCGGCTCGCCGGGGACATTGCGGTGGATGAGCGCCTTCGGGAGTCGTTCCGCCAGGTCCGAGGGGCGTTCCAGCGAGCCCAGCCGGGTCGCGAACGTCACGGTGCGCGGTCCCTCCGGCCCGAGCGCGACCCACACGTGCCGGCGTCCGATCTCGTCACAGGTGCCCTCGACCAGCAGCCCGCCGCGTGAGCCGGTCGCCGGGTCCGCCGGCGCGAGCCGCGCGCACAGCCGGCGCCACGCGGCGGCGACCTCGGCCTCGTCGTACTGGCGCAGCACGTTCGCCGCGCGGACCAGCACCGGCCGACCCGGCACCGGGATCTCGAAGCCGCCGCGGAGGAAGACCAGCCCCTCGCGTTCGTGCGGCCGTGCCGCCGCGACCCGGGCCGGTTCGATCTCGACGCCGACCACGCGCGCGCGTGGCGCCACGGTGCGCAGCCGGTGCAGCAGCTCGACCGCGGTCCAGGGCGCGGCGCCGTAGCCCAGGTCGACGGCGACGGGGTCCTCGGCGCGGCGCAGTTCCGTGGCGTGCGTGGCCGCGATCCAGCGGTCCATGCGGCGCAGCCGGTTGGGTTGGGTGGTCCCGCGCGTCACTGATCCCACCGGGCGGGAAGCGGCGCGGAGTGTCATACGCCGAGGGTAAGGGCGTACCCACGCGGGGCCCGATGCGGGTGCACGGGCGCCACGCACTCCACAGCTCGAACGGTTGAGCGACAGCTGGTAATGATTCGGCAAAGAACGGGACCGCCGGACGCCGACCGGAAATGGGAACGGAACCAATCGGCGTTGTGGACGCCGAGGGCCCGCACGACCCTCCGAGATTCGTGCCCGAGACCCGTGCCGGGTCCCATGCCCGCAGCGAGGAGGAACGCCACGTGAGCCAGTACGTCGCGAGGCTCGGGCGGCGCTCCCCCGCCGCACCGTCGCGGCTGCGCCTGCACCGCAGGCCACGTCGCGTGGCGATGCTGTCCGTGCACACCTCCCCGCTCCACCAGCCGGGCACCGGCGACGCGGGCGGTATGAACGTCTACATCGTGGAGCTCGCGCAGCGCCTCGCCGCGATCAACATCGAGGTCGAGATCTTCACCCGTGCGACCACCGCCGCCCTTCCGCCCAGCGTCGAGCTGGCCCCGGGCGTCCTGGTCCGGCACGTCGACGCGGGCCCTTACGAGGGTCTGGCCAAGGAGGACCTGCCCGCCCAGCTGTGCGCCTTCACCCATGGTGTGATGCAGGCATGGGCCGGCCACCGCCCCGGCCACTACGACCTCGTCCACTCCCACTACTGGCTCTCCGGCCACGTCGGCTGGCTCGCCGCCCAGCGCTGGGGCGTCCCCCTGGTGCACGCCATGCACACCATGGCCAAGGTCAAGAACGCCAACCTGGCCGACGGCGACACCCCCGAGCCCGCCGCCCGCGTCATCGGCGAGACCCAGATCGTCGCCGCAGCGGACCGGCTGATCGCCAACACCGCCGAAGAGGCCGACGAACTTCTGCGGCACTACCACGCCGACGCCGGCAAGGTCGCCGTCGTCCACCCCGGCGTGAACCTGGGCCGTTTCCGCCCCGCCGACGGCCGCGCCGCCGCGCGGGCCCGCCTCGGCCTGCCGGCGGACGCCCTCATCCCGCTCTTCGCCGGCCGCATCCAGCCCCTCAAGGCCCCCGATGTCCTCCTCCGCGCGGTGGCCGCCCTGCTCGACGAACGCCCGGAGTTGCGCACCCGTCTCTGCGTCCCCGTCGTCGGCGGTCCCAGCGGCAGCGGTCTCGCCAAGCCGGAGGGCCTGCAGAAGCTCGCCGCGCGGCTCGGTATCGCCGACGTGGTCCGCTTCCACCCGCCCGTGGAGCAGGAACAGCTCGCGGACTGGTTCCGCGCGGCGTCCGTGCTCGTCATGCCCTCCTACAGCGAGTCCTTCGGCCTGGTCGCCATAGAGGCGCAGGCCGCCGGCACTCCGGTGCTCGCCGCCGCGGTCGGCGGCCTCCCGGTCGCCGTACGGGACGGGCACACCGGCTTCCTCGTCCAGGGCCACGATCCCGGCGCCTACGCACGCGTGCTGCGTGATTTCGCCGACCACCCGCACCTCGCCGACCGTATGGGCGAGGCCGCCGCCCGGCACGCCCAGTCCTTCGGCTGGGACACCTCGGCCGCCGCCACGGCCGACGTCTACACGGCCGCGACCCAGGCCCACCGCCGTCACGTACGCTCGCACCATGGCTGATGACAGGGCAGCGGAAGCAGGGCAGCAGCGGGCGGCGGGGGTCATCGAGGGCGTGCTGAAGGACGCCGAGTTGGAGTGGGAGAACCCCGCCCCCGGCAGTTACGTGGTGAAACTCCCCGGCACCCGCAAGCTCTCCACGACGGTCTCATTGATCGCCGGCCGGCACACGCTCTCCCTCAACGCCTTCGTCATCCGCCATCCCGACGAGAACGAGGGCGGAGTCCACCGCTGGCTCCTGGAACGCAACCTCAAGCTCTTCGGCGTGAGTTACGCCGTCGATCCGCTCGGTGACATCTACGTCACCGGCCGTCTGCCCCTCTCCGCCGTCACCGAGGAGGAGATCGACCGGCTCCTCGGCCAGGTCCTTCAGGCCGCCGACGGCAGCTTCAACACCCTCCTGGAACTCGGTTTCGCCTCCGCGATCCGCAAGGAGTACGACTGGCGGGTGTCGCGCGGCGAATCCACCCGCAATCTGGACGCGTTCACGCACCTGCTGCAACGCCCGTCGCCCGGTAACGCCCCGGAGTGACCCCCACCAGCTTCCGGAAGTGCCGGGTGAGATGCGCCTGGTCGTAGAACCCGGTGGCGACCGCCACGCCGCTCGGTGACCCCCCTTCCAGCAGCAGTCGCCGGGCCCGCCCCACCCGCCGGGACATCAGATACTGGTGCGGCGCGATGCCGTAGGCCCCGCTGAACGCCCGTACGAGGTGGGCGGGATGGGCGGACAGCGCCGTGCCCGCATCCTCCAGGGTGAGCCCGTCGACCACCCGCTCGTCGAGCAACTCCCGCAGCCGCCGCGCGAGCACGGGATCCCGCCGGGGCGGACCGAGGACCTCCCGCGACCGCAGATGCTCCCGCAACCGGTCCCCGACGAGCGTCAGCCTGCTCTCGGCCTCCAACTCGTCCCCCGGCCGTACGAGCGCGGCGTGCACCTGCCCGACACGCCGCCGTAGCAGGGGGTCCCGCAGATCGGGCCGGTCGACGGCGGCCCCGATGAGCTCGTCCCCGAGGCGGCTGGTGTCCAGGTACAGCACCCGCTTGCGGAACCCGTCGGCGGTGGCGGGGGCACCGTTGTGGGGAACGTGCGGCGGCAGCAGGGACACCGTGTCGTGCGGGGTGCCGTGCTCATGCCGGTCGAGGTCGTACCGTACGGCGCCGTCGTCGACGATGAGCAGCGTCCAGGCGTCGTGGACGTGCATCGGGTAGGCGTACTCGGTGAAGCGGGCGTGGAACACCTCGACGACGCCCGGAACGCGGGGCCGCCAGGCGGAAACCGTCGCCCGGGACGCTGCCCGGGACGCTGCCCGGGAGGTTGCCTGGGAGGTTGCCTGGGAGGGCATGCAAACAACGTACAAGACGCCGACGCGGCCGGACCGGCAGTCTCACCCCATGACCACCAGCACCCGCTTCGACACGAAGATCGCCATCCTGCTGCGCGAGGACCTGGAGCCCTGGCAGCGCCTCAACGTCACCGCGTTCCTGGTCAGCGGCCTGGGTACCCGGGTCCCCGAGGTGATCGGGGACCCGTACGAGGATGCGGACGCCGTGCCGTACCTGCCGATGTTCCGCCAGCCCGTCCTGGTCTTCCAGGGCACGAAGGAACTCCTGAAGACGGCGCACGCCCGCGCCCTGACCCGGGCCCTGCCCCGCGCGGTGTTCACCTCCGACCTCTTCTCGACCGGCCACGACGAGGCCAACCGCGCGGCGGTACGAGCCGTCGGTACGACGGACCTGGACCTGGTCGGCCTGGCCGTGCACGGCCCGCGGAACGCGGTCGACAAGACCCTGAAAGGGGCGCGCATGCATCCGTGAGGCGTCGCCCGTGTCCGCCCCTCCGACCCCTCACAAGTGCCGCTTGGCACCCGAGACCAGCCGGTTGATGCCTTCACGGGTGCGCACCCTGCCCTCGTCGAGGGTGGCCCTGTCCTCCGCCTGGGCCAACCCGGCGATGTCGGTGAGCAGTTCCTCCGCTGCCCGGCTCAGGTCCGCGTCGTCGGTCAGCATCTGCACGCGGAACAGGGCCTCCTGAGCCTGGGAGCGCTGCTCGTAGGCCCGGATCCGCACCTCGCCCGGATCCTCGGGCGGTGGCTGTTCGTTCTCGCAGAACCAGAGGTGTACCAGGAAGCGGCGGAGGTTGATCAGCGTCCCGGCATAGGCGGACCAGGCGTCGAGCCGCTCCTGCCGGAGCTTCTCGCTCCGGGTGAACCGGTGGCTCCGGTCCGTGGTCCGCTGCTGGAACGCCAGGGTGAGCCCGGAACCGAGAAGCGTGCCCAGGACGGCTATAGCACTGGCGATGATGCTCTCCACCCGGCCCAGTTGATCACACGGCGGGGTGGGCGGGCCGGGGTTCACCGCGGAAGACCTGGGCGGTGTGCCAGGTGCGGTGGGCGGCCGCTATGGGGGCGGTGCCCGGTTGCGGGCCGATGAGCGGGCGGCCCGAGAGGTCGGTGACCTGGGCGCGGGCCGTCGGGCTGTGTCCTGCGAAGCTCTGCGAGACCAGGATGCGGTGGCCGTCGCCGACCCCGAGGACGCCCTTGTCGAAGAGCTTGTGGTGCAGGGAGCACAGGCACAGCCCGTTGTCGACGTCGTCCGGTCCGTCGAAGGCCCACCAGCGCACATGTGCCGCCTCCAGACCGACGGTCACGTGGTCGATCCGGCCGTCGTAGCCGCAGAAGGCGCATCGGTACTCGTACGCCGTCAGGACCCGTTCCCGCATCCGGCCGTCCCGTCGCCGCCGTGCGGCCGTGCGGCGGGTGACCTCCACGGACTCCGGTTCCAGGCCGACGGCCTCGCACAGTTCGCCGTGCAGCGAGGGCGGGAAGTTCGCGTCGAGCAGGGCCTGGACCATACGCCCGAGCAGCGACGGCTCCCGCCGCAACGCGGCCCGCAACTCCGGTGTGAGCCGCCCGGCGGCGTTGCTCGCTCGAAGTTCCCGCACACCGGTGCCCGGGCTGCCGGACCCGCGGTCGGTGCGCACCTCCCACACCCCGTCACTGACCAGGTGATGGAACGGGTAGGCGGGCGACGTCCGGTTCCCCGGCCCGTACTCGGCCAGCAATCGCCGCAGATCCCCCTCCACGGTGCTGTAGCGCAACTCCCCGTCGCCGTCCCCCTGGAACCGCCCGAGCGCGTAGAGCAGCAACAGCGGCTTGTGCGGAGCCCGCACACCGCCTCGGCTCCACTGCCGCAACTCGGCTGTGCGCTCGACCCAGTCCATGACCGACGATCGTAGGCCGACGCGGCGAGTGCGACCCTTCGCGGTCCCTTCATGACATCCCCCGTGACAACCGGCCCGCGACGCACGTCTGTACGTCCGCCTCCGCGCCTGCCCGGCGGGGGTGAACCGTCCGCCAACCACAGGACGCGACGTCGTCACGGTCGGCGGACTCAGCGCGTGCAGACCACACTGATCAGCGTGAACGACGCGTAGAAGAGTCCCTCGGAGAGCCCGGCGAACCAGTCACGGCCGCGGACCCGGTCGATGTGGCCCTCGTCGATGGCCTTCCGCAGATTGCGGCCCAGCCCGAGGGTGTGGTCCGCCTCGTCGAAGTCCCGGAAGACGGGTGTCGTGGCGAGTACTGCCTCGGCACGGAAGCCGGCCCGCTCGGAGAGCCGGGCGAGTCCGCGGCCGATGGTCGCATGCCGGACCACTTCAGCAGTGGTGTAGCGGGTGAAGGCCCGGCTGGTGTCGAGATCCTCGGAGTCCACGATCAGGGTGTCCCAGTCGGGCTCGGCAAGCCCGACGCGTGCGCCGGGCCGGGTGGCGCGATGCAGTTCCGCGAGAACGTCCGAGGGTTCGGCGACATGCATCAGCACGCGGTCGATCTTGGCGCGGTCCACCGTCCCCGACTCGACGGGAAGCGCGTGAACGTCCCCTTGGCGGAGCTCCACCCGCCGCAGGTCCGCCGTGCGTGCCCGTGCCTGCTCCAGCATCGCCTGGTCCCGGTCCACGCCGATCACAGTGCCGGTATCACCGACGCGTTCCGCCAGCGCGGGCAGATCGGTACCGGGTCCGCACCCGGCATCCAGAACGGTGTCCCCCGCCCGCACGTCCAGCAACTCAAGAAGCTGCTGCTTGTACGCGCGGCCGGCGTCGCCGGCAGCGGCTCGCAGCATGTAGGCAGCCTGATCGGGGCGCGGCACACCAAGAGTCGAAGGCACGCGCGCGAGTCAACCACCCTGCTTCACGCGACGGCAACCGTGACGAGCGCACAGCCTTCCGGGGCAACCGACGCACGCAACCAGCCGCTCACCCGGACAGGCCCGAGGGCAGCGGACGCGGCGGCGTTCCGGGTCCCCTCCAGGCAGGTCGTGGTGCCGTAAGGATCTGGTTGTCGGTGTACAACCATTGAGGGTTCGTAGGTGTCCAAGATCGCAGTTCAAGCGTCCGTCCACAGGACGCTTCTCGGACAACGGAGAACCATGCCCTCCTCTCGCACTGTCGCCGCCGCCGCGGCGGCCCTCGCGGCGGCCCTCTGCTCGCCACTCCTCGTCGCCCCCACGGCGTCCGCCGCACCCGCCAGGCTCGCCGACGACTTCAACGGTGACGGCTACCGCGACCTGGTCATGCTGGGCGGGACGCACGGCAAGGACGGCCGGGTGACCGTCGTCTACGGCACGTCGACCGGCCCCGGCACGCGCGTCCAGACCATCCACCAGGACTCGGCCGGCATACCGGGCGCGGTGGAGGAGGGCGACCAGTGGGGCTTCGCCGCGACCAGCGCCGACCTCGACCGTGACGGTTACGCCGACCTCGTCGTGGCGTCGCCCGGCGAGGCCGTGGGCGATGTCCAGATGCGCGGGGGACTCACGGTCGTCTGGGGCGGGTCCAAGGGGCTCGGCTCGGGCACCGTCTTCCACTCGCCCATCGCACCGGAGTACGCGGGCTCGGGCGACTCGTTCGGTGAGGACGTCGTGGCCGGTGACTTCGACGGCGACGGCGACCAGGACCTCACGGCGATCAGCCACAGCCGGGCCGGCGCGATCCTGTTCGAGGGCCCCTTCACCCGCAGCGGCGGAAAGGCCGGCTGGCAGCGCCTCGGCGAGGACTACGGCTACCTGAGCGCCTCCCAGCTCACCACGGGCCGTGTCACCGCGGACGCTGCCACGGACCTGTACATCCTCGGCTCGGACCTCGGCGTCGGGGACGGGGACATGGGTGCCTTCTTCCACCGCGGAGGCGGCGGCTTCGCCCGCTCCGCGGGCCAGATACGGGTACCCGACGACCTCGGCCACCAGATCGGCGGCGGTTCGATCACCACCGTCGGCGACTTCGACAAGGACGGCTACGGCGACCTGGCCATCGGCCGCGGCTACGAGCAGCCGGACGAGGAGCGGGGTTACGTCACGGTCCACTACGGCGGTCCCTCCGGCCCGAACACGGCGCGCGCGACCGTGAAGTTCACGCAGAACACGGCGGGCGTGCCCGGAGGCTCGGAGGACGGGGACCACTTCGGCGCCTCCGTCTCGGCGGGCGACGTCAACGGCGACGGCTATGCCGACCTCGCCATCGGAGCCCCCGGCGAGGACCTGGCGGGCAAGCGCGACGCGGGCATGGTCACCGTGCTGCTGGGGCGGGCGGGGGGCCTGTCCGGCACCGGGGCCAAGGCGTACGACCAGAACACCTCCGGTGTCGCGGGCGGCATCGAGAACGACGACTACTTCGGCTGGAGCGTCAAGCTCACCGACTACACCCGGGACGGCCGCGCCGACCTGCTCGTGGACACCAACGACTGGCTGGACAACAGCCGTCACGGCATGATCCACCTGCTGAAGGGGTCGAACACGGGCACCACCGGCACGGGCTCGAAGACCTTCACGGTGAACACCCTCAAGCTGTCGTACAAGACGCTGTTCGGCCCCTTCCCGCACTGAATTCCCGCACTGAATTCCCGCACCGAACTCCCGCACCGAACGCCCGCGTTGAACGCCCGCGTTGAACTCCCGCCCTGGACTGAGGACACACCTTGCGCAGCAGAACCACGACGTTCACTCTCGCCGCGGCCGTCCTCGGCTGCGGCCTCGTGCCCGTCACCGTCGCCGCCCCGGCCGTCGCCGCCCCCGCCAAGTACGCGGACGACTTCAACGGTGACGGCTACCGCGACTACGCGTACGGCGGGAGCGTCACCGACGCGGGCAGCGACGGCTCCGGAACGGTCGGCGTCATCTACGGCACCGCCACCGGGCCGGACGGGCGCAGGCAGAACATCACGCAGAACAGCGCGGGCATCCCCGGCGTCAACGAGTGGGACGACGGCTTCGGCAACGTGATGGCGGGTGCCGACTTCAACCGTGACGGATACGCCGACCTGGCCGTCGGCGTCTACGGCGAGGACGTCGGCACCGGCAAGGAGCAGGGTGCCGTCATGATCGTCTGGGGGTCGGCGTCAGGTCTCTCCGGAGCCACCTCCGTCCCGAACAAGGCACCTCAGAGGTACGGCCAGATGGGTCTCGACCTCGCCGTCGGGGACTTCAACGGTGACGGCAGGCCCGACCTGGCCACGATCAACGGCCACACCGCGCACGTCTACGTCGGCTCGTTCACCAAGTCCGGCTTCAGCGGCAAGGTCACCAAGCTCACCAACGACGGGATGTTCGCCGAGCACCTGGCCGCCGGGAAGGTCACCAAGGACGCGGCCTCGGACCTCGTGGTCATCGGCGCCGTGGACGGAAGCGAGCACACCGTCAGCGGCGCCTGGTTCATCCGGGGCGGAAGCACCCTCGCGCGGGGGACGACGTACAGGCTGGGCACCGGTGAGGACACCAGCTGGGAGGTCGACGCCCGGATCGCCGACTTCAACAAGGACGGCTACGGGGACATCGCGCTCGGACACCCCAACGCCAACGGCAAGGGCGGCGTCCTCGTCTGGCGCGGCGGTTCCAGCGGTCCCGGCAGCGTCACCCGCATCAACCAGAACACCCCGGGCGTCGCCGGCGGCATGGAGGTCGGCGACCGCTTCGGTGCCCGGATCTCCGTGGGCGACGTCAACCGCGACGGCTACCCGGACCTCGCCGTCGCCGCCCCCGGAGAGGACCTCGGCGGATACGCCGACGCGGGCGCCGTCCACATCCTGCGCGGCAGCGCCTCCGGGCTCACGGGATCCACGTCGCAGTTCTTCGACCGCACCAGCAAGGGTGTGCCGGGTGGTCTGGAGGCGGGCGCGACCTTCGGCGACCGTCTCCGGCTGCGCGACTCGAACCACGACGGTCACGCCGACCTCTTCACCGACTACCTGCGCCTTCCCGGACACTCGGGCGGCATCACGGCATCCGGCATCCAGGGGACGGTCTCGTCCCACTTCATGGAATAGAGGACTGTCCCCCCTCCGCCCCGCCCCCGATCCTCTTCCGTCCGCCTCCCCTGAGCCTCGAGCGGCGAAGGCCAAGTGGGTGGTCGTGGGCCGTCACCGAGTTCGGCCCGACGAGGACACCATGGCGCACGGGACCGGCCTGGCCGGTGGTCTCGACACTGATGGTGAGGACAGGAGCTTCCAGCGCCTCGACCAACTCCCGCAGGAGCGGCGAGAACTGTCCTTCCTCACCGGCCGCCCCGAGTTCCTGCAACTCACCGAGCGACGGGGCGAACTCCGCGCCCGGTGTCTCCCCTCCCGCAAGACGGACGATCACTCAACACATGACGGCCGGCCGGCGGCAGCCGTGACCGGGAACTGTCGTGACCGGGGATGAACACATCCTCCGCGGGTGGGCCGGCACGCGGCTGGCCCAGTCGGAGTGACGTGGAGGGCCCTCGTCCCCGCGGATGCTTCGGGGACCGGGTCCTTGCGGGGCTGCCGTTTCAGGCGGCCCTGCGTCGCGCCGTACGGATGCCCGGGAGGGGATCCTGTGCATCCTCGGGCGCGAATGTGTCGTCGTCCCCGAAGTCCGGGGACTGGAAGGGGTTGATCGTCGGAGGGGGCGAAGCCGCAGTGGAACTGCGGGGTTGCCCCTCCGGAGCGGAGAACAGCGAGGTCAGTTCGATGAGAGGGCTCTCTTTCGGTACAGGCCCCTGACAGGGCGGCCTGGCGTGCCGTGACCGGGCACAGCGGGTCCTGACGGGTCCTACAGCTTGGTCATCTTCGAGTACGGGCTCAGGATCCGCATTTGCGTGGAACCGAAGTCCACGAGCGCGGCGATCCCGTCCTCGATGGCGATCACGCGGCCGAGGCCGTACACGTCGTGAGTGACCTGGTCACCCACGGCGAAGTGCTTCGGTGGCGGCGCCACCGAGGCCTTGAAGGGGCTGGTGGGCAAGTGGCGCTTCGGGGCAGCAGATTTTGTCATCGTCCCCCAGTATGCGCCCACGCGCGCCCCATACGCTGTGGTCGGCGTCTCTTTGTTCCCGCCCCCACGACCGCCGGCGTGACGGCAACACCCGGCGTTCCGGCCGGGAAGCTGACGGCCGGCCTCCGCGAGAAGCCCTCGACCTGCGAAGAACCGGCAGGCCGAGGACGTGATGGCGGCGTTCCGCGTGGTGTCGGACGAAGGACGGCCGGTCCGCTCAGCGCCGGAACCCACCCTGCCGGAAACATCGTCCTTGCCATACTTGGGGTGACGAGGGGAGAGCAGTGGTGGACGACGCGCACGAGCACCAGTTGCACATCGTCCGGACGGTGCGGCTCTTCGCGGACCTGCCCGAGGCCGCTCAGCGCCGCGTCGCGTCCGCGGCGGTGACGCGTTCGTACCGGCCCGACGAGCGCGTGTACGGTCCCGGGGACCGCACCGGGTTGTTCATCGTGCACAGCGGGCTGGTCAAGGTCTACCGGCTCACCGAATCCGGAAACGAACAGCTGATCAGGCTGATGGCACCGGGGGACTTCCTCGGCGAGACCGCGCTTCTCGCGGACACGATCACCGATCACTTCGCGGTCGCGCTCCAGCCGAGCGAACTCTGCGTGATCGACCGGGCCCGGTTCACCCGGCTGCTCGGGCAGCACCCGGCGGTGGCGGTGCAGATGCTGCACGCCGTCTCGGCCAGGCTGGACGCGGCCGAGGAGATGGTGTCCGCGCTCAGCGGGAAGTCGGTCCGGCAGCGGCTGGCCCAGCAACTGCTGCACCTGGCGGACGCGGCCGGTGGCGCGGACTTCCGGCTGCCCACCACCAAGAGGGAGCTGGCCTCCTACCTCGGCACCACCGCGGAGACACTGAGCCGCCGGCTCGGCGCACTGCAGGAGGACGGGGTCATCCGCCTCGGGCCGGGCCGGCGGATCGAGGTCCTCGATCCGGAGGCGTTGCGACGGGTCGCCTCGGCGTGAGGAGGACGGTGCCCCGCAGGGCGCTGACCGGCAGGTAGGGCTGTCGCCAGCTGCGGCTGTCGCTCGACCGGGCCCGGTTGTCGCCGAGCAGGAGCAGATGGCCGTCCGGGACGTCGAAGCCGCCGGACCGCCCGCCCCGCCGGATGACGTACGGCTCGGACAGCCGCTCGCCGTCCACCCGGACCTCGTCGGCGGCGACGTCCACATGCTCACCGGGGAGCCCGATCACCCGTTTGACGATCACTCGGCCCAGCTCGGCGGAACGGACCACCACGATGTCACCGCGCCGGACCGGCCGGGAGGCGCGGGGGGGGGGGGGGGGGGGGGGGCGGGGGGGGGGGGGGGGGGGGGGGGGGGGGGGGGGGGCGGGAGGGGGGGGGGAGGGGAGGGAGGGGCGGGGCGCCAAAACCC
>NZ_JBVIIM010000001.1:113893-131930 GCF_055569765.1 Streptomyces sp. NPDC031365
ACCCCCAACCCCCCCCCCCTCACCCCCCGCGCCCCCGCCCGTTCCGTCCGGCCCCCCCCCCCCCCCCCCCCCCCCCCCCCCCCCCAGGGTGGGCGCCATGGACTCGGACTCGACCATGGTCACGAAGCCGAGCCGGTGCCGCGCCACCAGTCCTGCGACCACGGCCGACAGGACCGCGGCGACGGCGGAGAGGGCGTACCCCATGACCACTCCCGGCTCAGTGCCCGTGCCCGGCGTGGGCGTGGGCGTGGTCGTGGTCGTGGTCGTGGTCGTGTCCCTCGGCGAACTTGAAGAAGTGCACGTACGCCTCGATGTAGGCCCGGCCCGCATCCACGTCGTGCACGTCGTAGTCCCGACGCTCGAGCACCTTCGCGAACCGCCGCTCCAGTTCGGGCCAGCGGTCGGCCGGAACCAGGCCGGCCAGGGGGCGCAGGTCGCCCTCGTCGACGCTCCGGTCGGCGGCGGCGACCTTCTCCTCGACCGGTGTGCCCGCCGGCTGGAGGCCGGTGAAGGCCGCGCCCTCGCCGGCCCGGTGGATACGGACCAGGTTCTCCATGAACCAGCGGTCGGCCACCTCCCGTGCCTCGGGGCCGAGCTTGCGGACCGCGAGACTGAGCTCGAACACCTCCCGCAGTTCGGCCTCCCCCTCGGGGGCGATCCACTTCAGGGCGTGGTCGAGGTCGGCGGACTCCAGGGCCTGGACGCCGTCCTTCGCCGTGGGGCCCTCGACGGTGTCGCAGTGGGCTTCGGCCCGCTGCGGCCGAAGCACGACCACGGCCAGAGTCACCGCGAACGCCGCGATGACGAGCAGCTCGTACATTCTCTTTCCCCTTTCCGGGTTGCCGGGCCGGACCTGGATGTCCGTGCTCCGGCACGTGTGTCTCCGGTCAGATCTGGGTGCCGACCAGGAGGCCGATGGCATAGGTGATGGCCATCGCCCCGAGCCCGCCGATGACGACACGCGCCACCGCGCGGAGCTTGTTCGCGCCGCCCAGATGTGCCGAGATGGATCCGGTCGCCCCGAGGGCGAGGACCACGGCCACGACCGTGACCCCTACGGCGATGGACCGCGGGGACAGCAGGATCGCGAGCAGCGGCACCAGCCCGCCGACGATGAAGGTGAGCATCGACGACAGGCCCGCGTGCCAGGGGTTGATCAGCTCATCGGGGTTGATGCCCAGTTCGAGGCGGGCGTGCGCGGTCAGCGCGTCCTTCTTGGTCAACTGCACGGCCACGGGCCGCGCGAGGTCGGCGTCGATGCCCCTCGCCCGGATCAGCCCCGTGAGCTGGTCCAGCTCGCCGGCGGGATCGGCCTGCAACTGGGACCGTTCGAGGGCCAGCTCGGCCTCCTGGGAGTCGCGCTGGCTCGACACCGATACGTACTCGCCGACCGCCATCGACAGGGCACCGGCCGCCACGGCGGCGACACCGGAGGCCAGCAGCGCGCTGTTGCTCACTGCCGCACCGGCCACGCCGACGACCATGGCCGCGGTGGAGACGATGCCGTCGTTGGCGCCCATCACCCCCGCGCGGAGCCAGTTCAGACGGCGCGAGATCCGCGCGCTCTGGCTTCCCTCGAGGGCCTCCTCGCCCATCGGACGGTCATCCATCCCGCCCACCTCATTCCCGGCCGTGGTGACGACTGACGAAATCCATGGGACCGTTCGTCCCGACCTCAACGTCGCACCAACGTGCGGGGGGAACCTTGACGCGCGTCAAGAACCGGGGCGCCATATCTCTCGGCTTGCTGCTCAAGACCGAACGATGGGGAACGTCACCCCCGTGAGGTCTTCGGAGACGGCCCACAGCCGCTGCTGGACGGTCAGCTCGTACGATTCCGGGCTGGAGGTGACCAGCCGGGGGTGGCCCCTGACCTCGTTGAGTCCGCCGGGACCGTAGTACTGGCCGCCGAGCACGGCGGGGTCGGTGGCGGCGCGCAGGGTCGGCAGCGCGCCCATCGTCGCTTTCTGTGTGCTCAGCGCGAGCCGGCCGAGCGGAAGCCGGAGGGCCGCGGGGGAGTTGCGGGCGAGTTCGGTGCTGGGCAGTAGGCGCCCACGGGAGCCGCGCGTGTTCTGTGGCCGACGTCTCTTCTGGGTCACGGGACGCGACGTCATCGTAGCGGCACGCTCCGTGGCCGGCCGGGAGGTGTCGGACGGCCACGGAGCGCCGGCGCGCGCCCCGAGCCTCACCACGTGCTGAGTGCGCCCTCCAGAAACAGCTTCCTGGTCCGTCCGCGCTGAATCTTGCCGCTGGTGGTGCGGGGCAACGCACCCTTGAGGAGGACCACGTCCGCCACGCCCACCTCGTGCGCCTCCCGCACGCTCTCGCGCACCGCGCGCACGATCTCCTCCACCGCCGTCTGCCCGGCCTCCACCGCGTCGCCCCGGACGACCCGGTGCCGGCGTGAGATCTCGGCCACCACGACGACCCTGGTCTCGTTCCCGTCCCGCCATCCGAAGGCCGCCACCCGGCTGCGGCCGATCGCGGGGTGACTCTCCTCCGCGGTCAGTTCGATGTCCTGGGGGTGGATGTTCCGGCCGTCGACGATGATCAGGTCATCGGTGCGCCCGGTGACATAGAGCTGGCCGTCCTGGAAGAAGCCGAGGTCGCGGGTGCGCAGGAACGGGCCTTCCCCGGTGTCCGCGAGCCGTGCGCCGAAGGTCTCGGCGCTCGCCTCGGGGTTGCCCCAGTAGCCCTGGCCGATGTTCGCCCCGGTCAGCCAGATCTCACCGACCCGGGCCTCCGGAAGGGGGCGCCGTGTGTCGGGGTCGACGATCAGTGCTGTCAGGTTCTCGGGGAGTCCGCCGAGGCCCACGAGGGGCCGCCCGGCGTCCTCGCCGGTGGCCGGCTCCACGGTGCGGCCGGTCTCCAGTTCCCGGGCCCGCACGCGCAGGACCCTGGTGTCCCCGGGCCTGCGGTGGCCGCTGACGTAGACGTTCGCCTCGGCCATGCCGTAGCAGGGCATGAACGCCGACGACCTGAAGCCGGTCCCGGCGAACGCGGCCGCGAAGCGGCTCAGGGTGGCGGCCCGTACCGGCTCGGCACCGCTCATCGCCACCCGCCACCGGCTCAGGTCCAGTTCACGCCGGTGCTCGGGGGCGATCCGGTCGACGCAGAGGTCGTAGGCGAAGTTGGGAGCGGTGGACATACGGGCGCCGTAGTGGTCGACCGCCCGCAGCCACAGCAGCGGGTCGAGCAGGAACGCTGTGGGGTCCAGGACGACGCAGCGGCCTCCGAGGTAGCAGGGCAGCAGCAGCGTCGCCAGACCCATGTCGTGGAAGGCGGGCAGCCAGGTGACGTTGGTGAAGGTGCCGTCGCCGCCGTTCTCGCGCACGTCCTCACCGAGGGCGCCGGCGACCGCGGCGAGGTTCTCGGTCACGTTGCCCTGGGTGAGGACCACTCCCTTGGCGCCGCTGGTGGAGCCGGAGGTGTACTGCAGCAGGGCCACGGTGTCCCGGTCGGTGCCCGGGTCCCGCCAGGTGTCCGCGAGGCCGGGGTCGGTGTCCCGGACCACCAGCCGCGGCATGTCACCGACCAGGGCGGAGAGCGCGTCACCGGCGGCGAGCTCGGCGACGGTCAGCACCACGCTCGGCCGGGCGTCCGCCACGATGCCCGTCAGGCGTTCCCTCAGCCGCCGGGCTCGGGAGGGGCTGTCCGGGCACGGTGCGGGTACCGCGATGACACCGGCATAGGAGCAGGCGAAGAACGCCGTCACGAAGTCCGTGCCCTGCGGCAGGAGCAGCAGCGCGCGGTCACCCGGCCGGGCCAGCCGCTGCAGCTCCGCCGCGACGGCCCGCACCCGGAGGTCGAGTTCGGCGTAGGTGAGGCCGGCGGTCTCCTCGCCGTCCGGTCCCAGAGTGATGCAGTAGGTCCGGTCCCCGTGCCGCTCCGCCCCCCAGCGCAGAATCCGCGTCAGGGTGGCGCCCGCGGGGTGCCGGTACACCGGTGACGGGTCCCGCTCCGGCCGCGCCGCCACGAAGACGTCCGTTCCGGCGTCCGCTGCGGCATCCGTACCGGCGTCCGCTGCGGTGCTCATACGGAACTCTCCGCCGGTGCGTTCTCCTGCCGTGCCATGCGCTCGCGCAGGCTCAGCGGACGCATGTCCGTCCAGACCTCCTCGATGTGCGCCAGGCACGCCTCCCGCGTTCCCGTGGTGCCCTCGTCCCGCCAGCCGGGGGCGTTCTCCCGGTCCGCGGGCCAGATGGAGTACTGCTCCTCGTGGTTGAGGACCACCTTGTAGGGCTGGTCGTCCGGTTCGTCGCTCATTCTTCCTCCAGGTGTGTCCC
Organism: Streptomyces sp. NPDC031365; assembly: GCF_055569765.1. Taxonomy (NCBI): domain Bacteria; kingdom Bacillati; phylum Actinomycetota; class Actinomycetes; order Kitasatosporales; family Streptomycetaceae; genus Streptomyces; species Streptomyces sp. NPDC031365. The sequence continues at coordinate 118,180 of NZ_JBVIIM010000001.1, forward strand.
TGCCCGGTCCGCGTCGGTCACGCGGGCCGGGGAGTCCAGGTCGGCCGTCATCCGGCGCAGCACTCCCTGCCACTGGCCGAGCAGCCGGGCCACGGTCGCCTCGTCGTAGTGCTCGGCGTCGTACTGGGCCACTGCCTCCAGACCCGGTCCGACGGTGACGACGTCGAGCATCAGGTCGAATACGGACGTGGTGGTCCGTATGTCCTCCATGGTCAATTCGACGCCGGGCAGCCGGATGCCCGCCGGGCGTTCGGGCAGGTGCTGGAACAACACCTGGAAGATCGGGTGACGGCCGGGGTCGCGCCGGGGCCTGACGCCCTCCACGACCTTGTCGAACGGCAGTTCCTGGTGGGCCAGCGCGTCCAGGGCGGTGGCCCGCACCCGCTCCAGCAGCGTGCGCAGCGACGGCTCACCCGACAGGTCCGCCCGCAGCGCGACCGTGTTGATCAACGGGCCGATCACATGCTCCAGTCGGGCGTGGTGGCGATTGGCGACCGGGGTGCCCACCGCGAAGTCGGTCTGTCCCGCGGCGTCGGCGAGCACCGTCTGCAGGGCGGTCATGAGCACCATGTACGGCGTCACGCCCTCGCGCCGCGCCAGCGAGTGCAGCAGGGGCGGCAGATCCGCGTCGAGCCCGATGCGCAGGACCGCGCTGGGCACCGCCGCCCGGCTCCGGCCGCGCGGGCGGTCGGTGGGCAGGGCCAGGACCGGCGGCGGGCCGGCCAGCGCGCGTTTCCAGAAGGCGAGTTGGGCCTCCGCCTGCGGCGAGGCCAGCCACCGCTCCTGCCAAGCGGCCACGTCGGCGAACTGCACGGCCGGCGCGGGGCGCGGTTCGCGGGCCTCGGCCAGCGCGGTGTACACCTCCCTGAAGTCCTCCATGAGGGGGGCCACCGACCAGAAGTCGCCGGCCATGTGATGCATGGTGAACAGCAGCCGGTGCCGCCGCTTGGCCAGCCGGAGCAGCGTGAGGACCACCAGCGGCCCGCCGGCCAGGTCGAAGTCGTGCCGGGCGGCGGCTTCGGCCAGGTCCCGGGCGCGTGCCTCGCGCTCGTCCGCGGGCAGGTCCGACAGGTCCGTGAAGGTGAGCGCGGCGGCACAGCCGTCCTCGACGACCGGCCGGGGAATGCCGCCGTCGTCCGGGTACCGGGTGCGCAGGATCTCGTGCCGGCCGACCAGGACCTCCCAGGCCCGGCGCACCAGCTGGGGGTCGAGTTCCCCTTCCAGATGCACGACGGCCGGCAGGTTGTACAGCGCCGTGCCGGGGAACAGCCGGTCGAGGAACCAGAAGCGCCGCTGCATGAACGACATCGGAAGCGGCACACTGCCGTCCCGGGGCAGCGCCACCACCGGACCGGTCCCGTCGACGGCGGCGGCGGGACCGGCGTCCGCCCGGCGGATCAGCGCGGCCAGCCGCTCCACCGTCGTGCTGGTGAGGAACTCCCGTACGGAGATCTCCGCGCCCAGGTCGTCGCGGATCCGGGCGATGGCCCGCATGGCCAGCAGCGAGTGCCCGCCGACGTGGAAGAACTCGTCACGCACGCCGATCGGACGGCGCCCGAGCAGCTCCTCCCAGATGCGGGTCAGCGCCCGCTCGGTGTCGTCGCGCGGGGCGAGGACCTCGCCGCGCACCGGCAGTTCACGTTGTGGCAAGCCGGCCAGCGCGTCGCGCCGCACCTTCCCGTTGGCCGACACCGGCAGCGCGTCGACGGCGACGAGGCGCGAGGGGAGCATGTATCCCGGCACGATGGACTCGAGTGCGGTGAACCACGTCACCGCGGCGGCCCGTTCCTCGTCCGGGCCGACGGCGGGGACGACGTACGCCGTGAGCGCCGTACCGCCGTCGCCGTCCGGTTCCGCTGCCACGGCCGCGTCCCGCACCCCGGGCGCGGCCCGCAGTACGGTCTCCACCTCACCCGTCTCCACACGGTGACCGCGGATCTTCACCTGGCCGTCCTCGCGGCCGAGGAAGTCGAGGACCGGTCCGTCCTCGCCCTGGCGCCGGCGCGCGAGGTCCCCGGTGTCGTACATGCGCTCCCCGGGGTGTTCGGCCCACGGGTCGGGCAGGAAGCGTTCGGCGGTGGTCGCGGGGCGGCCGGTGTAGCCCCGGGAGACACGCTCACCGGCCAGGTACAGCCGGCCGACGGTTCCCGGCGGCACCGGCCGGAGGCCGTCGTCCAGCACGTACGCCCGGGCTCCCGGGTAGGGCACGCCGATCGGCGCGCTCGACGAGGGGGCATCCGGGTCCGGGCGGAAGGTGAAGTACGTGTGCGAGATGGTCGTCTCGGTGGTGCCGTAGCTGTTGCACAGCACGGTGCCCGGCGCGGTCGTGGCGTGGACGTCGGCCAGCTCGGTGGTGTGGATGGTGTCGGCGCCGACCAGGATGACCTTGAGCGGCGCGAGGGTGCGTCCCGTCTCCGCGGCGTGGCGGCTCAGCGCCCGCAGCACCACCGGCACGAAGTGCGCGAAGTGCACCCGCTCGGTCCGGACCAGTGCGAGCAGGTCGGGTGGGCTCAGCACGGTCTCCTTCGGGCAGAGCACCAGGCGGGAGCCGGAGCACAGGGTCCGCACGACCTCCGCGGGGAAGACGTCGAAGCAGAAGTTGGCCATCACCAGATGGGTCCTGAGACGCCCGTCGCGCAGCCCGAAGACCTGTTCCCAGCCCCGGTAGGCGTCCGCCAGACCGCGGTGGACGACCTCCACACCCTTGGGCCGCCCGGTCGAACCCGACGTGTACATCACGTACGCCAGGTCGTCGGGACCGGCCGCGCGGGCCGGCGCCGTCACCGGCAGCGCGGCGAGCCGGCCGGCCTCCTCCGGATCGTCGAGCACCACCACCGCGCCCGGATCGGGGGCGCGGTCCCGCAGCCGGTCGTGCGTCAGCACCACGGTGGCCCGTACGTCGCCGACGACGGCGGTCCAGCGGGCGGGCGGGTTGTCGGTGTCCAGCGGCACGTAGGCGGCGCCGGCCTTCCACACCCCGAGCATCGCCACCAGCAGGTCGGGCGAACGGTCCAGGAGCACGGCGACCCGCGTCTCGGTGCCCGCGCCCAGACCGCGCAGCCGGTGCGCCAGCCGGTTGGCGCGCGCCTCCAGTCGCGCGTAGGTGAGCCGGTCGGCGCCGAGCGTCACGGCCGTCCGCCGCGGGTGCAGGGCGGCCTGTTCCTCGAACAGGTCCAGCACGGAACGCCGGCCGGAGTGGTCGTGCGGCCGCCCGGCGGGGGCGGGGGTGTCCGCGGCGGCGGGATCCGTGGCGGCGAGGTCCGCGGCGGCGAGGTCCGTGGTGGCGGGATCCGTGGCGGCGAGGTCCATCGGGTCGGGGTGCGTTGTGACGGTGTGCGTCGGGTCCGTGTCCGTTGTGTCGGTGGCCGTCGGGTCGGGGTGCGGAACGGCCGCGTCCGACCTGCGTGGCTCGGCCGTCCACCCCGTGTCCACCTCGCCGATGGGGCGCTCCGGTTCCCCGGCCACGGCCTCGAGTACCCGCACATACGCGTCGGCGAGCCTCCGGGCGGTGCCCGGGTCGAACAGGTCCGTGCTGAACTCCAGGACGCCGCCGACACCGCCGTCGGGCCGCTCCTCCAGATGGAAGAAGAGATCGAACTTCGAGGTCACCGAGGTGTGCCGCTGTTCGGTGATGCGCAGCCCGGGCAGCTCCAGGCGCACCTCGGGCGTGTTCTGCAGGGCGAGCATGGTCTGGAACAGGGGGTGGCGTGCCAGCGACCGGGGCGGGTTCAGTTCCTCCACCAGCCGCTCGAACGGCACGTCCTGGTGCGCGTACGCGGCCAGGGCGGTGTCCCGCACCCGCGCCACCAGCCCGGCGAAGGACGGGTCGCCCGAGGTGTCGGTGCGCAGCACCAGCGTGTTGACGAAGAAGCCGACCAGGTCGTCGAGCTTCTCGTCCCGGCGGCCGGCGACGGGCGTGCCGACCGGGATGTCCGTGCCCGCCCCGAGCCGGGTGAGCAGCGTGGCCAGCGCGGCCTGCAGCACCATGAACAGGCTCGCCCGCGACTGCCGTGCCACGGCCCGTAGACCACCGGTCGTTCCCGGTGCCACGGCCAGCGCCACGCTCGCCCCGCGTCCGCTGCCCACCTCCGGCCGGGGCCGGTCCGCCGGGAGTTTCAACTCGTCCGGGAGACCGGCCAGCGTCCGGCGCCAGTGCTCGAGCTGCCCGCTCAGTTCGCTCGCCGGGTCGTCCCGCTCGCCCAGCATCTCCCGCTGCCACACGGCGTAGTCCGCGTACTGCACCGGCAGCGGCGCCCAGTGCGGGGCCCGGCCCGCCCGCCGTGCCCCGTACGCCGCGGCCACGTCCCGGGACAGGGGTGCCATGGACCAGCCGTCCCCGGCGATATGGTGCAGGACCAGCAGCAGTACGTGCTCCCGCTCCGCCGACCTGAACAGCCGGGCCCGCAGCGGAAGGTCGGTGGACACGTCGAACGGCTCCGCGGCCGCCGCCGCCACCAGGGCGTCCACGTCCCCGGGGGCCGCGTCCCGGCTCACCAGCGGTGGAGCGGCCCCGTCGGCGGGCTGCACCTGCTGGGAGACCACGCCGCGGTGCTCCGTGTAGCGGGTGCGCAGGATTTCGTGCCGCTCCACCACGTCCGACAGCGCCGCCCGCAGCGCACCGGTGTCCAGCGTGCCGGACAGCCTGAGGATCATGGGCAGGTTGTAGGCGGCGCTGCCGTCACCGTCGAAGTGGTTGAGGAACCACAGCCGGGTCTGGGCGTACGACAGCGGGAGCACCTCGGGACGTTCGGCGGCCGTCAGCACCCGGCGCGGCGCCCGGCGCGTTCCCGCCCCGCCCAGCAGCGGGGCGAGCGCGGCGACGGTCGGGGTCTCGAAGAACGCGCGCAGCGGCAGCTCCGTACCGAACTCCGCACGCACCCGGTCGGCCACCCGGGTCGCCAGCAGCGAGTGGCCGCCGAGAAGGAAGAAGTCGTCGTGGACGCCGATCTCCTCGCGGCCCAGGACCTCCGCCCAGAGGGCGGCGAGCCGGGCCTCGGCCGGGTCGCGGGGTGCCACGAAATCGGCGCCGGTGTCCACGTCGACGCCCTCCGTGCCGGAGAGTGCCGCGCGGTCGAGCTTGCCGTTGGGTGTCAGCGGCAGCCTGTCGAGCACCACGTACGACGTGGGCACCATGTACGAGGGAAGCAGCTCGCGCAGCGCGGCGTGCCAGCGTGCCGTGGGCGGTGCCACAGCTTCGGGGCCGGTGGTCTCGACGCAGGCGACGAGCCGGGTGTCGGCGTCGCGCACCCGCGGCAGGACCGCCACGGCGGTCGCGCCGGTGACCTTCCGCACGGCGGACTCCACCTCGCCCAGTTCGATCCGGTGGCCCCGGATCTTGAGCTGGGTGTCCTCGCGGCCCAGGTACTCGACGACCGGACCGCCGCCGGTGTCCCGGAAACGAGCCAGATCCCCGGTCACGTACAGGCGTTCGCCGGGTCGTGCGGCCCAGGGGTGGGGCACGAAGCGCTCGGCCGTCAGCCCGGGACGTCCCAGATAGCCGCGGGCCAGTCCGGTGCCCGCGGTGCAGAGCATGCCCGGGACGCCGAACGGGACGGGCTGGAGGGCGTCGTCGAGGATGTAGACCCGGGAGCCGGCGAACGGCAGCCCGATGGGTGAGCGCCGGCTGTCGCCCGGTTCACTGTGTTGTTCGTCGCCCGGCTCCTTGCCCGGCTTGTCGCCCCGGTGCACGTAGTACGTGGTGTCGACGGTGTCCTCCGCCAGCCCGTACGAGTTCACCACCACGGTGTCCGGCCCGGATGCCTCCGCCGCCCTGACCAGATCGCCCTCGTACACCGTGTCCGAGCCGACGATCAGCACGTTCATGAAGTCGAGCCGCTCGCCCCGGCCGAGGACGTGGCCGACCAGCGCGTTGAGCACCAGCGGTACGAACTCGGCGCAGTCGATCCGCTCCCGGCGCATCAGCGCGAGCAGGTCCGCCGGTTGCAGCAGCACCTCGCGAGGGCACAGGACCAGCGTCGATCCCGAGCACAGCGCACGGACCACGTCGCCGACGAAGACGTCGAATCCGAAGCCGGCCATCTGCAGCACGCGCGAGACCCGGTCCCGCAGCCGGTAGGCCTCCTCCCAGCCGCGGTAGCGGTCGATCAGGGAGCGGTGCGAGACCATGACGCCCTTGGGCGCCCCGGTCGACCCGGAGGTGTGGACGACGTACGCCAGGCCGTCGCCCGCCACCCGGACCCCGGGGTCACCGGCGGGCAGGCGGGCGATGTCCGCCCGTTCGGCGTCCACGTTCACCACGGTGACGTCGGCCTCGGGCAGCCGGTCCCGGAAACGTTCACGTGTCAGCACCACCGACACCCCGGCGTCCCGCGCGACGGTCGCGCGGCGCTGGGCGGGACCGTGCGGATCGAGGGCGACGTGCGCCGCGCCCGTCTTCCACACGGCGAGCACGGCGACGATCAGCCCGGGGTCGCGTTCCATCAGGAGTCCGACGCGGTCCTCCGGTCCCGAGCCCTCCTGCCGCAGCCGTCTCGCGAGCCGGTTGGCCCGCTCGTTGAGCTCCCGGTAGGTGAGCCGCTCACCGTCGTGAACCACCGCCTCACGGTCGGGTTCCGACGCGGCCAGCGCCTCGAAGAGCCGCACAACGTCGTCGGCGGGCGCCGTGTGCGGCAGCGGCGGCGGGACCTGTCCGGTGCGCAGCAGGGCTTCCCGTTCGTCGCCGCCGGTCAGCGGGATGTGCCGTACGTCCTGCTCCGGGGAGGCCAGGAAGGCCCGCAGCAGGGTGCCGTAGAGGCCGGCCCAGCGTCGTACGGTCCCTTCCTCGAAGAGGTCGCGGTTGTACTTGAGGACGAGTGTCGAGCCTTGGCTCAGGGTGCGGACGTCGATCTCGAAGTCGGTGGGCGTCCACCGGCGTTCGGGGGTGATCACGTCGGTGCGCAGTCCCGGGAAGCCGGGGGCCCGCGTCTCCTGGTCGAGGTTGAACAGCGTGCTGAAGAGCGGGGCGTGGCCGCCGTCGGCGCCGAGGGGGATCGTGCCGCGCAGCGCGGAGAGGGGGTAGCCGGAGTGTTCGTAGCCGCGCAGCAGGGTCCGCTGGAGCGCGGCGAGGAGGCCCGCGACCCTGGTGCCGGGGCGGAAGGAGACCCGTACCGGGATCAGGTTGCTGCAGTTGCCGACCAGGTGTTCGCCGTCCTCGGCGGCCCGCTGTGCCACCGGCACGCCGATCACCAGGTCGTCCTGACCGGTGAGGCGGTGCAGCAAGGTGGCGTAGACCCCGAGCAGGAGGGTGAAGGGTGTGCTGCCGAGGCGGCGGGCCGCTGCCACGACGCCCTCGGCGGTATCCGCGTCGAGGGACGCGGTCACCGAACCGCCGCGGTAGGTGGCGCGGGGCGGTCTCGGCCGGTCGGTGGGCAGGTGGAGTGCCGGCATGCCGTCGGTGAACAGGCCGCGCCAGTACTCCTCGTCGGCCCGCCAGGAGTCGGTGCCCGCGCGGGCGAGCTGCCGGGCCACGAAGGTCCGGTAGCGGGGTGCGGGAGGCAGTGCGGCGGAGCGACCCCCGCGGCGGGCGCCGTAGCAGCGGCCGATCTCCGACAGCAGCACCCCGAAGGACCAGCCGTCGACGACCGTGTGATGGGCCGCCAGGTAGAGCTGGTGATGCTCCGGCGCCAGACGCAGTACCGCCGCACGCAGCAGGGGGCCCGCGGCGAGGTCGTACGGTGTGTCCTCCTGCTGTCGGAGCCACTGGGCGGCCGGACGGCCGGCGGACGGCCCGTCGGTGGCCGGCCCGTCGGCGGGCGCGGACAGGTCGACCAGGGGCAGTGCGAGGGCGGGCTCCGCGGCGGGCCGCTGGTGGCTCCCGTCCGGGGCGAAGACCGTCCGCAGCACCTCGTGCCGGGCGCTCACCTCGCGCACGGCGTGGCGCAGTGCCGGCAGGTCCAGTTCACCGCGCAGGTCGAGCAGCAGGCTCTCGTTGTACGCGCGGGACTGGTCCTGGCCCATCCGGTCGAGAACCCACAGCTCCTGCTGGACGACGCTGAGCGGGTACGTGTCGCCGCCGCCGTCTTCCGTATCGGGCTGACCGGTGGGGGCGGACTCGGTGGGTCCGGTGCCGGAGTCGGTGCCGAAGCCGTTGCCGGGGTGGGGGCCGGTATCGGTGTCGGGACGGGGATCGGGGCCGGTGTCGGTGGTGGGGCGGGTGTCGGTGTCGGTGTCGGGGAAGAAGCCGGCCGCGCGCAGTTCGTGGCCCACCCGCAGGACGGCCTCGACGACCGTGTCGACGTCCGCTTCGGTGTGGGCGGTGGACAGGAAGCAGTTGCGGCCTTCCCAGACGTGGATGCCTTGGTCCAGCAGGGCCGTGTGGAAGAGTTCCGCGACGTCCGGCGCGCCCGGGGACGCCGCCGGGAGGCGGAACCGGAACAGCGAGCTGAAGTGCACGACGCGGATGGGGACGCCGGAGTCCTCGAACGCGTCGTTGATCCGGGTGGCGAACCGGCCGACCAGCCTGGTCACGCCCTCCTGGAGGCCGGGGCCGCGCCGTCTCAGTTCCAGCAGGACGGCCCGGGCGGCGGCGAGCGCCAGTGGATGCTTGCAGAAGGTGCCCGTGAAGAACGTCTGCACGGCCCCGGTCCTGGGGCTGTCACCGAAGGCGTGCACACCCCCGTCGACGGCGTCGAGATAGCGGGCGCTTCCCGCCACCACCCCGATGGGCAGCCCGCCGCCGATCACCTTGCCGTAGGTGGTGAGGTCGGCGTTGATGCCGAAGACCTCACGGATGCCGCGCGGATGCGACCGGAAGCCGGTGATCACCTCGTCGAAGATTAGTGCGACCCCGGCGTCGCGGGTGATCTCCCGCAGCTTCTTGAGGAACTCGCGGGGCTGAAGGTCGGGGCGGCGGCTCTGCACCGGCTCGGCCACCACGGCGGCCAGCTCGCCGATGTGGTCGCGGACCGCGTCCAGCGAGGCCTCCTCGCCGTACGGCAGGACGAGCACGTCGCGGCTCACGCCGTCGGTGATGCCTGGCGCCAGCGGGAGGGACTCCCCGGTGTCGCTGGTGAAGTCCCGCTGTGCGAGCACGAGATCGGACGAGCCGTGGTACGACCCGGCGAAGAGCACGATCCTGTTGCGTCCCGAGACGGCCCGGGCGAGCCGGATCGCCGTCATCACGGCCTCGGAACCGGTGTTGCAGAAGACGACACGGTCGTTGCCGGTCATCTCGTGCACGAGCCGCGCGACTTCGGCGGCGTGCTCGGCCTGCGGGCCCAACTGCATGCCCTGTTCGAGCTGTTCGCGGACGGCATCGTTGATGAAGGGCTCGTTGTGCCCGAAGAGATTGACGCCGAAGCCCATGGCCACGTCGATGTACTCGTTGCCGTCGAGGTCCCACACGCGGGAGCCCCGGGAGCGGGTCACCGTGATGGGGTAGTGGGTCTCGCGCAGGGCCGTGTCGGCCCGCGGGGCGTGACGCGCGTCGGAGTTGTGCCGCCGGTCCAGGACGCTGTGTTCCCTGGACGCGCGGGTGCGCTCGCAGTGACGGCGCACCAGGTCGTCGACGTAGCGCCGCTGCGACGCGGTGAACGTTCCGGCGGCCCCGGCCCCGGCTGCGGCCGCGGTCCCGTCGGCGCGGGCGGCACGGAAGGGTACGAAGGTGCCGGCCGGGACGGGGGGTACCGTCCGCGGTGCGGGCGCCGGGGCGGCCGGCGCCGGACCGGTCCGGACGGTCCGCCGTTCAGGGGAGGCGGCGGGCTGCGCGGAGGCGGTGGCTTCCGGAGAGACGGCGGTCTCCGGAGAAGCGGCGGTCTCCGGAGAAGCGGCGGCCGGGGCCGCGCCGGAGCGCATGATCTCGTATGCCTGTCCCATGACCCGGGCGTGGACGTCGAGGAACTTGCCGAGAACCGACCCGTCCGTGGTCCCCGTCGCGGCCGCCGACGGCACCTCGGCGGGGACCTCGGGCATCGGGGTGGGGTCCGGGACGACGGAGGGTCCGGGCGTGTCGCGCGGGGCGGGTGCGGACGACGCCTCGAACGCGGCCAGCAGGTGCGGTTCGGCGTGCTCCCGTACGTAGGCGGTGAGCCGGGTCAGCGTGTTGACCTCCTCGAAGAGGAGGTGCGTGGGCGGTGTCGCGCCGAACGTCCGCCGGAGGAACTGGAGCACCTGGAGCAGCATCATCGAGTCGGCGCCGAGCTGCAGGAACGGCGCGTCCGGGTCGACCGGCTCGGCACTGCCCAGCAGCTTGGTGACGATCTCCGCCAGATACGTCAGTACGGGATCCTGCCGCACGGACGATCCATGGTCCGGGGACACGGGCACGATGGCCGGCCTTTCGCTCGGTACGTTCGTCCGTCGGGTGGACGGCGTGGCGAGTGGCGTGGTGGACGTGTCCGCCGGCAGCCACAGGTGCTTGCGCTGGAAGGGGTAGGTGGGCACCGGCGTGCGCCGGCGCGCGTACCCCTCGTCGAAGCCCTTCCAGTCGACCGGATGGCCCGCGACGTGCAGCCGGGCCACGCTCTTCGCCAGAACCGGCCAGTCGTCGGCTCCCCGCCTCAGGGACGGCAGCAGAGCCGCACCGTCCACCTCCGCGCGGACCGCGCCGAGCAGCACGGGATGGGGCCCCGTCTCGACATACGTGAGGCAGCCCTCGCGGGCGAGGGTGCCGATCGCGTCGCCGAACCGGACGGTCCGGGTCAGATGCCGCTCCCAGTAGGCGGCGTCGGGCCTCGTGCGCGCGTCGAAGAGCCGTCCGTCGAGATCGCTGACCAGCCCGATGCGCGGCGCGGAGAACTCGATCCCCGCGAGGACGCGGGCGAAGGCCGCGCGGGCGGACTCCATGGCGGGGCTGTGGAAGGCGTGCCGGCTCCTGAGCGGGTGGGTCACCACCCCCCGGTCGGCCATGACCTGCCGGAAGGCATCCACCGCCTCGGGCGTGCCCGAGACCACGGTGCTCTCCCGGCTGTTCACCGCCGCGACGGACACCGTGTGCCGCCCCGTGAGCCCGGCCGCCGCCTCCCGCACGGCCGGCTCGCCGGCGACGGCGAGGAGCATCGCGCCCCGGCCGGTCGACTCCTGGATCAGCCGCCCCCGTTCCGCCGCGAGCCGCAGCGCGTCGTCGCGGCCGAGGACACCGGCGACGCAGGCCGCCGTGATCTGGCCCGCACTGTGCCCGAGGACGAAGGCGGGCTCGATGCCCCAGGAACGCCAGAGCCTGGCGAGGGCGAACTCGACGGCGACCAGGGCGGGCTGGGTGTTGCGGGTGTCGTGGACGAGATCCCGGTCCTCCTCGTCGGGGAAGAGGATCTCCGTCAGCGGGCGGTCCAGGTACTCGGCGAGGACCTCGCCGCACTCGAGGATCTCCTGCCGGAACAACGGGTGCGTCTCGAACAACTGCCGTGACATGCCGGGGTACTGCGACCCCTGCCCGGTGAAGAGGAACGCGACCCGGTCGGGTCCCGCCGCAGCGGCACGGCCGGTGGTGAGCGCCTCATGGGCCGTCCCTCCGGCCAGGTGACGCAGCGCCTGAAGGGCCTCCGGCACGGAACGGGCCGCGATCACCGCGCGGTGCGCGAAGGGGGAGCGGCCGGTGTTCGCCGAGTGGCACACGTCGGCGAGCGCGGTGTCCCGCTCCCCGTCCAGCCGTTCGGCGTACCGCCCGGCCAGCGCGGTGAGGGCGGGGGCGGTGCGGGCCCCCAGGGCCAGCAGGTGCACCGGGCGGGAGAGTGCCCGGCCGATGGCCGCGGCGGGCTCGGCCGTCGCGGGCGCCTGCTGCACGACGAGGTGGGCGTTGGTCCCTCCGAAGCCGAACGCGCTCACCCCTGCCGTGCGGGTGCCGCCGGCCGGTTCCGGCCAGTCGCGCAGCCGCGTGGGGAACTCGATCCCGGGCCGGTCCCCGATCGCGGGATTGAGGCGTCCGAGATGCAGGAGCGGGGGGATTCGGCGGTGCCCGAGCATCAGCACGACCTTGATCAGCCCGGCGATACCGGCCGCCGCCTCGGTGTGACCGATGGCGCTCTTCACCGAACCGACGAGCAGCGGGCGGCCGGCCGCTCGGTCCGCGGAGAGGACCGCGGACAGGGACCTGATCTCCACCGGGTCACCGAGGGGGGTCCCGGTGCCGTGCGCTTCGACGTAGTCGACGTCGGCGGGCGCGACGCCCGCGTCCCGCAGCGCTTCCCGTACGACGTCCCGCTGTGCCCGGCCGTTGGGCGCGGTGAGCCCGTTGCTGCGCCCGTCCTGGTTCACGGCCGATCCCCGGATCACCGCGAGGACGGGGTCACCGTCGCGTAGTGCCGCGGCGAGGGTCTTGAGCGCCACCATGCCGCAGCCCTCGGAGCGCACGTACCCGTCGGCACCGGCGTCGAAGGCCTTGCAGCGTCCGTCCGCCGCCATCATCCCGGCCTCGGTGAAGATCCTTGTGGCGTCGGGCCGCAGCAGCAGGTTCACCCCGCCCGCGAGCGCCATCGTGCTCTCGCCCGACCGCAGGCTGCGGCACGCCTGGTGCACGGCGACGAGTGACGACGAACAGGCGGTGTCGACGGCGAGGCTCGGGCCCTTGAGATCGAGGAAGTACGACAGGCGGTTCGCGGCGATGCTCAGCGCCTGCCCGGTGCCGCTGTGCCGGCCGGGCGTGTTCTGCAGGCCGCCGTAGTCGCTGTGGCTGATGCCGATGAACACGCCCGTGCGGCTGCCGGCGAGTGCGGACGGCGCGATGCCCGCCTCCTCGACCGCCTCCCAGGCGGTCTCCAGCAGGAGCCGCTGCTGGGGGTCGACGAACGGGGCCTCCCGCTCGGACAGGGAGAAGAACGCCGCATCGAAACCGGCGATGTCCCGCAGCAGACCGTGCGGGGGATGGTCGCCGAGCAGCTCACGGCGTTGCCCGCCGTCCCCGATGGCGTCCCGGCCGTCCCTGAGCAGCTCCCAGAACTCCCGCTGGTTCTCGGCCCCCGGGAAACGGCAGCTCAGGCCCACGACGGCGATCGGCTCACCGCCCCCGGGCTCGGATCCGTCCCCGGGCTCGGATCCGTCCCGGGGTTCGGACCCGTCCCCGCCTTCGGGCCGGGGGCCGGCACCGGCCGGCGGGGGCGCGGTGCCGGTGTCCGTGACGCCCGCCAGGTGAATGGCGAGCGCCCGAACCGTCGGGTGCTCCCACAGCAGCGCGGGGGAGACCTCCTGGCCGAACTCGTCGCGCAGCTCCCCGGCCAGGACCACGGCCTCCCGCGAGGACAGTCCCAGGTCGGACAGGGGCCGGCGGGGGTCGATCGTCTCCGGCCGGGCACCCGCCCGATGGGCCAGCCGCCGGAGGATCCACCGCTCGAGCCGGGCCGCCCCGGCCGGAACAGGAGTGTCACTGTTCTCGGACAACGCTCGTTCCCCCCATATGTGCCCGTGTGCCCGGAGTACTCCTTCGCGGTCCTCGAACCGGCAGCGGAAGCGGAAACGACCCCCGCCCCGGGAGGGCCGGGGAAAGAACTCGAACGCGGAGCGGATTCTCGTGAATGTCCCCAGCCGTGCGGACGGTCGACTTCGCCTTTCCGAAGAAGCCCCGACACCGTCGTGTCACCGGTGGGGCGGCGCACACGGTCCGTCCGTCCGGGACAGCCGGAGCCGCGCGCATGGATCCCGGAACAGCCGGACGACTGCTGAGGGAATTCGACCATGCCGGCCGAAACCGAACCACCGAGGAATCCCCTAGTGTTCCGCCGGAGCCGAGCCGAGCCGAGCCGAGCCGAGCCGAGCCGAGCCGAGCCGAGCCGAGCCGAGCCGAGCCGAGCCGAGCCGAGCCGAGCCGAGCCGAGCCGAGCCAC
>NZ_JBVIIM010000001.1:132028-334887 GCF_055569765.1 Streptomyces sp. NPDC031365
GAGCGGTACCGGGAACCCGATGAGAACGCGGGACGTTCAGGACGCGGTGGCGGCCGGCCGGGGCCGTGCCTCCGGCTCCGCCTCGTCGGCGTCGGGCAGTTCCCGCTCCAGCCGCCGCACGGTCCGCGGCACACTGGTGGCCGTCACCACCGCCGCGAGCAGCAGCCCCGACAGCAGGAACACCATCGCGATGCCCGGCCCCCGGCCGCCCTCCGTACCGCCCCAGCCCGCGGCGTCCGCCAGCGGCTCGCCCACCTGCACGGCGACGGGCCCGGCGAGCGCGTGCGCCACCGGGTAGGCGGACCAGGCGACCATCCGGCGTACGGCGGCGACCCGGCCCTGCACGGCTGCCGGTGTCTTGCGCTGCCAAAGGGTCGTGGTGGTCGCGTTGGTCACGGCGTACGCGCCCGAGACGGCGAACGTCCCGGCGGCCAGCAGCCAGAGATCGCCGCGCCCCGCGCCGATGACCAGGAGCAGCACACTGTGCAGGGCCGCCACGAGAAGGAGCGTGCGCACCAGACGCCGTGGCTGCCGTACGACGCTCATGACGCCGCTGACGATGATCAGTCCCAGCGCTGCGGCGGCGTTGACCAGGCCGAGCGTCGACGACGAGTGGGCACTGAGCACCAGCGGGGCGACCAGGACGAGCGCCAGCTCCATCAGCAGGTTGTAGCAGGCGAAGAAGACCAGCAGCGCGAGCAGAGCGGGGCGCGGCCTGATGAACCGCCACCCCTCCGTCATCTCGACCCGCAGCGGCAGACGCGCGGCACCCGCCTCGCTGGGCGGGAGGGCCGGCAGGAGCCGGTACGACCACAGCGTGGCGGCGACCGCCAGGCAGAAGGACGCGAAGTCCACCAGAAGCAGCGCGTCGAGTCCGGACACCGCGTACAGCGCGCCGCCGAGCAGCGGGCCGAACAGCAGCCCGCCGCCTTCGGCCAGGCTCACCCGGCTGTTGGCCTTGCTGAGCAGTTCCTTGCCGACCAGTTGCGGCACCAGACTGGAGAAGGCAGGCCACTGGAACGCCTGGAACACCGCACTGCACGCGACCAGCACGTACACCTGCCACACCCGCAGCGCTCCCGCGGAGTGGAGCGCCAGTGCCACCAGGGGGCCGACGGCCGTGCCCAGGTCGCTGAGCAGCATGACCCGGCGGCGGTCCCAGCGGTCCGTCAGCACGCCGGCGAACGGCAGGACCAGCACGCCCGGCAGCGAACCCGCCATGACCAGGGTCGCGAACGCGGTGGGTGAGTCGGTCCGTTCGAAGACCCAGACGCCGATTCCGAAGACGGTGAAGGCCGTTCCGATGATCGAGACCGCCTGACCGGCCCAGATCAGATTGAACACGCGCATCTCAATGTTCTCCCGTGGCACGGTCCGGAGTGGCGACCGCGTCGCCCAGTACGGCGAGGAAGGCGTCCAGCCGCTCCCGCGCCCCCCGCCCGCCGAACAGCGCCGTGCTGTACTCGAGCCGGCCGGACAGGCCCTCGGTCGTCTCGAAGCAGCGGATGTGCAGTTCGTAACGGCATGTGCCGCGGTCGAGGTGCAGCGTGGTCATCGATGGGCCGTCCGGCGTGTTTCCCGCCGACGGCAGGTTCTGCACGGCGAACATCGCCTGGCACAGCGGTGGCCGGCCCGGGTCCGCGGCGGCGTGCCCGGCCACCAGGGTCTCGAACGGCAGGTAGCGGTGCTCCCACACCTCCAGGAAGGTTTCGCGGACCCGGGTCACCAGGTCGCGGAACGACGGCGCCCCGGTCAGATCGGCGGGCACCGGGACGATGTTGGCGAAGGGTCCGGCGACCGCCTCCGACGCCGGGTCGGGCCGGTTGGCCACGGGCACCGCCACCAGGAAGCGTTCCGCGCCCGACAGCCGGCCGAGCCAGCGCTGGAAGGCCGCCAGCAGCACCATGAAGACGGTCGCCCCCGACTCGTCCGCGAGCCGGCGGACCCCGGCGGCGACCGCCGGATCGATGTCGAAGAGTTCCAGTGCCCCGTCGAGCGACCAGGTGTCGGGCCGGGGCCGGTCGGTGGGCAGCGGCAGCAGGGACGGTACGCCGTGCAGCCGGTCCGCCCAGAAGGCCGCGTCGGCCGCCGACCGGGGGTCCTCCAGCCGGGCGAGCTGGGCCGCGGCGTAGCCGGCGAAACCGGGTACGGGAGGCAGCGCGGGCAGTCGGCCGGCGGCGAACTCCGCGTAGAGCGCGGTCAGGTCACGGGCGAGGACGGACAGCGTCCAGCCGTCGGCGACGATGTGGTGCACCGTCAGTCCGATGACGTGCTCCTGAGGGCCGCAGCGGACCAGGATCGCGCGGGCGAGCGGCCCGCGCTCCGGATCGAACGGGGCCCGCAGGTCGGCGGTCGCCAGCCGGACGGCCTCCGCCCGTGGGTCGGTGGCCCGTGCGACGTCCTCCCGGGACAGCGGGAACAGCACGCGGGGCTCGACGACCACGCGGGCCCGCCCGCCGCCGTCCTCCCCGTCGCCCGCGGCCGGGAAGCGGGTGCGCAGCACGGGATGCCGCTCGGCGAGGGCGTCCAGGGCGCGTGCGAATGCGACCACGTCTACCGGGCCCCGGACCAGGTGGTGGAAGCCGATGTGGTACGCGGCGGTGTGCGGCTCCCGACGCCAGTGCCGCCAGATGTACTGCTGACCGGGAGTGGGTTCGCCGTACCGCACGCCGACGACGCCCGAGCCGACCATGTCGCCGACGACGCCGCCGACCACGTCGCGCGGCGCGGGGGCGGTAGTCGTGTCGTATGTGGTGTTGGGCGGGGTGCCGTGCGCGGGGTCGGTGGTCGCGTTGCGCGCGGGGTCGGGTGTGGCGCGCGGCGTGGTGTGGGTGGTCGCGTCGGGTGTGGTGCCGTGCGCGGGGTCGGGTGTGGTGTCGTGCGCGCGGCTGCTGGTCGTATCGGGCGCGCGGCTGCTGGTCGGGTCGTGTGTGGGGGCGGCGGTGTCGAGCCATGTGGCGAGCTCCGCCACGGTCCGCAGTTCGAGGATCCGGCGCAGCGGTACGTCCCGGCCGGTGGCCCGGAGCAGCCGGGAGGCCAGCCGGGCCGCCAGCAGCGAGTGGCCGCCGCGGTCGAAGAAGTCGTCGTTGCGGCCCACGGGCCCGCCGGTGAGCTCGTCACCGAGCACGTCGGCGAACACGGCCGCCACGGTCGATTCGGTGGGCGTGCGCGGTGCGTCCGCCGCCGCGACAGGAGCCGCGTCCGCCGTCGCGTCCGCCGCCGCGGTCGGCGCCACCGGCGCGGCGAGCAGCCGGCGGTCGAGCTTGTTGTTCGCGGTGCGCGGCAGGGACGGCAGAACCCGGATGACCCCCGGGACCTGATGCGCGGGCAGCAGGCCGCGCAGCGCCGCGCGGACGGCGTCGGCGTCGACCCCGGCGGGCGCCACCGCGGCGATCAGCCGGACGGAGCCCCCGGACACGGCGGCCGGCACCGCGACGACCGCAGCCTCCGCCACGCCGGGCAGACCGCGCAGCACACTCTCGATCCCGGCCGGTTCCACCCGCTGGCCGCGGATCTTCACCTGGTCGTCGCCGCGCCCCAGGAACGTCAGCGTGCCGTCCGCCTCCCGGCGGGCCAGGTCACCGGTGCGGTAGGCGCGGGCGCCCGGGACGCGCGAGAACGGCTCGGGCACGAAACTCGCGGCGGTCAGCGCGGGCCGGGCGTGGTAGCCGTCGGCGAGCCGGTCGCCGCCGATCCACAGCTCGCCCGGAACACCCACCGGGGCGAGCCGGCCGTGCCGGTCGACGACCCAGATCCTCGCCCCCGCCACCGGATCGCCGATCGGGGCCGGGCCGCGGTCGCCGGGCGACGCCGCCACCCGGGCGCCGGTCGTCGTCATGGTGGCCTCGGTGGGCCCGTACTGGTTGACGACCACGGGCCGGCCGGCGAACGCGGTGCCCGCCCGCGCGCAGTCGGCCAGGTCCAGCGGCTCACCGGCGGTCAGCAGCAGCCGCAGCCGGGCGCCGGGCACCGCGCGGCTCTCCTCCGCCGCGGTAAGCAGGGCCCGCAGCAGGGTCGGCACCACGCTCAGGACACAGGTGACCCGGTGCCGGTCGAGCGCCGCCACCACGGCGCGCGGATCGGCGGCCCGTTCGTCGTCGAGCAGGACCACGCGCGCCCCGGCGGCCAGCGGTCCCATCAGGTCGCGGACGGACGCGTCGAAGGGCAGTCCGGCGAGCTGCAGCGCGGTGTCCCGCCCATCGAGCCCGAACCCGCCCAGGTAGTCCCGCAGATAGGCGGCCGCGGCGCGGTGCGAGGTGCGCACCCCCTTGGGCCTTCCGGTGGAGCCGGAGGTGTAGACGAGGTAGGCGACCGCGGCCGGATCGACCGCCGCGGCGGTTTCCGGGACCCGGTCGTCGTACCCCGCGATGACCGCCTCGTCGTCGCCGAGCACGACCGTGGGCAGTCCGCTGCCCGCGCAGGCGGCGGCCCAGGGCCGGTCGGTGACCAGGAACGCGGCCCCGCTGTCGGCGAGGACGCGGTGGAGGTGCGCGGGCGGGTGGCCGGGGTCGAGCGCGACGTAGGCGGCGCCGGCCAGCCATACGGCGAGCACCGCGACCGGCTGTCGCACGCCCCGGCCGAGCGCGAGGCCCACCAGCGTCCCGGGGCGTACCCCGCGCGCGGTCAGGTGCCGGGCGAGCCGGCAGGCCTCGGCGGCCAGGCGGCCGCTGCTCCACTCCTCGGTGTCCGTGACCAGGGCGGGAGCATCGGGTGCGCGGCCGATCCGGTCGAGGACCAGCGTGTGCACACAGGTGTCCGCCCGTGCCCCGCCGGGTGCGGCGGTGCCCGGGGAGAGCGCCCCGAGCTCGGCGTCCGTCAGCAGGGGGAGCCCGGTGAGCGGCGACCCCGGAGCGCGGGTGGCGCCGTCCAGCAGGAGCAGCAGGTGGTCGGCCATCCGGGCGACACGGTCCCGCGCGAACAGCGGCGTACGGTGCACGAACCAGCCGCCCAGGCCCTGCTCGCCGTCGTCCAGCAGCAGATTGAGGTCCGCCTTGGAGTGCGCGAGCTCGAAGCCGCCCGGCTCCAGCACGGCGTCGTCGCCGAACGGGACGGCGCCGGCCCACGCCGGATCCATGGTGACGGAGAGCCGGGACAGCGCCCGCCCGTCCAGTCCGAGCGCGTCCACGAGCCGGTCGAAGGGCAGCAGACGGTGTTCCTGCGCGTCGAGGACCGCGGTGCGGGTCGCGTGCAACAGCGTACGGAAGTCCGGACCGGCCCCGGCCGGCAGCCGCACGACGGTGGTGTCCAGAAGCAGGCCCACGATGCCGTCCAGGCCGGGAGCCGCCCGGTCGGCGACGGGCATCGTGAGCACGATGTCGTCCTCGCCGCTGTGCCGGGCGAGTACCGCCGCGTATCCGGCGAGCAGCACCATGAACGCGGTGCACCCCTCCTGCGCGGCCAGCCGCCGGATCCGCCCGGCGAGTTCACCGGGCACTGTGAACCGGTGCGCGGCGCCCTGCGAGCCGGCCGCGTCGTCGGCGGGGCCGTCGGCCGGCAGGCCGGGAGCGGAGGGCGCCCCCGCCAGGGCGCGGCGCCAGTGGGCCAGTTCGGCGGCGCGGTCCTCGTCGGGGACGGGCCGGCCGCGCCAGGCCGCGTAGTCCCCGGCGCCGAGCCGCTTCGGCAGGGCGGCGGGCCGTCCGGCCCGGGCGGCGAGGTAGGCGGTGCGCAGGTCCTCGACGAGCACCTCCACCGACCGTGCGTCGGCGACGATGTGATGCAGCGTCAGGGCCAGTACGAGTTCTTCCGGGCCGAGCCGGATCAGCGCGACCCGGGCCGGCGGCCCCTGCGCCAGGTCGAAGCGGGTCGCGGCCTCCCCAGCCAGGATCCGCTCCAGCCGCGCGTGACGCTCCTCCTCGCCCAGGCCGCTCAGGTCGACCGGGCGCAGCGGCAGTTCCAGGTCACGGACCCGGCGTACCGGCAGGCCGTCCACGGCGGGGAACGTGGTGCGCAGCGCTTCGTGCGCGGCGGGAAGGGCCCGCACCGCCTCGGTGAGCGCGTCGAGGTCGAAGGATCCCCGCAGCCGGCCGACGACCGGCAGGTTGTAGGCGGGGTCGCCGGGGTTCAGCCGGTCGGCGAGCCAGATCCGGGCCTCGGCCGCGGAGACCTCGTCGGACCCCGCCGCGCGGCGCCCGACCGGGGGCGGATTCCCCGCCGCGGCGACCCGCGGTCCGGCGGCCCCGGCGGCGAACCCGGCGAGCGTGGGCGCCTCGAACAGCAGCCGCAGGGGCACCGGCCTGCCCAGCTCCCGCCGTACGGCGGCCACCACCTCCATCGCGAGCAGCGAGTGCCCGCCGCGGTCGAAGAAGCTGTCGGCGCGGCCGATCCGGTCCGTGCCGAGAACCCGGGACCAGATCGCCGCGATGGCCTCCTCCGTCTCCCCGGCGGGCGGCTCATGGGCCTCGCCGGGCTCGGAGCCGGGCTGTGGCTCGGGCAGCCGCCGGCGGTCCACCTTGCCGCTGGCAAGCAGCGGGAAGGCGGCGAGCACCGTGAAGGTGGAGGGGACCATGTGCGCGGGGAGCCGCGCGGACAGCCACGTCCGCAGTTCCGTGACATCGGGGGACGCGGTGGCGGTGGGCAGCAGATAGGCGGCGAGGCGGGTGCCGCCGGGCCGGTCGTCCCGGGTGGCGACCACCGCCTGGCCGACGGCCGGGTGCTCGGCCAGCACGCCCTCGATCTCACCGGGCTCGACGCGCATACCGCGGATCTTGACCTGCTTGTCGGCGCGCCCCAGGTACTCGAGCCGGCCGTCGGGCAGCCGGCGCACCAGGTCGTTGGTGCGGTACAGCCGGCCGCCGGGCGGTCCGAACGGGTCGGGGACGAACTGCTCCGCGGTCAGCCCGGGCCGGCCCAGATAGCCGCGGGCGAGCTGCACCCCGCCGACGTGGAGCATGCCGGGCACACCGACCGGCTGCGGGGACAGACCGGCGTCGAGGACGTGGCAGCGGACGTTGTCGACGGGCGTGCCGATGGTCACCGGCCCGCCCGGCAGGCAGCGCCCCGCCGTGACGTTCACCGCGGTCTCGGTGGGCCCGTAGGCGTCGTACAACTCGGCGTCGAAAGCCGCGAGGCAGCGCTCCGCCAGCTCCGGGGCCAGTGGCTCCCCGGCGCTCTTGAGTACCCGCAGCGACGGGACGGGGACGTCACCGCCGTGCTCCAGCAGCGCGGCCAGCATGGTGGGCACGAACCGCGCGTAGGTCACGCGCTCCTCGGCCATCAGGGTCCGTACATGGGCGGGATCGCGATGCCCGCCGGGTGCGGTGACGACCAGCCGGGCGCCGCCGGCCAGCGCGGCGAAGATCTCGACGACGGAGTCGTCGAAGGTGACGTTGGTCTTCAGCAGGACGCTGTCACCGGGACCCAGGCCGAACCGTTCGATCTGCCAGCGGATCTGGTTGTGCGCCGCGCGGTGGGAGACCATGACGCCCTTGGGGCGGCCGGTGGAGCCCGAGGTGTAGAAGACGTAGGCCAGCTGGTCGGGCAGCGCGGGCGGGAACCCCCAGCCGTCCGGGCGGGCGGCGACGGCGGGGTCGTCGACGAGCACCGGAACGCGGCCGGCCGCGGCCACCGCGTCGGCGAACGCGGAGTGGGTGACGACGAAGCGGGCGCCCGCGTCGGCGAGCACCGCGGCGATGCGGGCGGCCGGGTGCTCGGGGTCGAGCGGAAGGTACGGGGCGCCGGAGCGGACGATGGCGACGATCGTCTCCACGAGCGCGAACGAGCGCTCCAGCAGCACCGCGACCGGCTGTTCGGGCCCGGCGCCCAGGGCCCGCAGATGATGGGCGAGCCGGTTGGCCCGGCGGTCGAACTCCGCGTAGGTCAGCTCCCGGCCGCCGTCCGTCACGGCGACGGCTTCGCCGTCCCGGCGTGCCTGCTCCGCGACCATGGCCGCCAGATCGGCCGGTCCGCCGTGGTCGCGTACCGGGCCGCTCGCGTGCCGGGCGGCCAGCCGCAGTTCCCCCGGGGAGAGCAGGGGCAGCCGGCCCAGGGGCAGCTCCGGGTCGGCGACCGCCGCCCGGGTCAGCGTCAGCAAGTGGCCCGCCATCGCCGCCGCGGCGGACTCGTCCCACAGCCCCCGGTCGTACTTCAGCTCGAACTCGTATCCGCCACCGGCCTCGGCGACCTCCAGGGTCAGGTCGACCTTGGTGTCGGACACGTCGGGGCACGGCACGTCGACGACCCTCAGATCGCCGAGCACCGCGGAGCCCTGGTCGGCGGGGTTCCAGACCAGCATCGCCCGGAACAACGGGACGTCGGCGAGGTCCCGCGCTCGGGGCAGCGCCTTCACCACATGGTCGAAGGGCACATCCTGACGGGCGAATGCGGCGGCGGCCTCCGTGCGCGCCCGTCCCAGCAACTCCCGGAAGGACAGCCCGGGACGGCACTCGGCGCGCAGTACGACCGTGTTGACGAACAGCCCGATCAGCGCCTCCGAGCCCGGCTCGGTCCGGCCCGCCACCGGCGTGCCGACGAGGATGTCGGTTTGCCCCGAGTGGCGGTGCAGCAGCGTCTGGAAACAGGCGAGCAGCACCATGAAGGGCGTGGCCCCGGTGTCCCGGGCGAGCGCCCGGATCCCCTGGGCGGTGCCGGCGTCGACGGTGGCGCGGACCATACCGCCGGACCCGTCGCGGTGCTGCGCCGCGCGGCGGCCGGAGGGCGGCTCCACGTCGCCCAGTCGCCGTTTCCAGTAGTCGAGTTGCCCGTCGTACGCCCCGGACTCCAGACAGCGGCGCTGCCAGTCCGCGTAGTCGGCGTACCGGACGGCGGGCGGTGCGGGGGGTGCGGCGAGACCGAGCTCGGCGGCATACCCTTGGGCCACCTCCCGGCGCAGGACGTCGATGGACAGCCCGTCGAACGCGATGTGATGCACCGTCAGGATCACGTGGTGCAGCGTGTCGTGGGTACGGGCCAGCAGGCCGCGCCACACCGGGCCCTCGCGCAGGTCGAAGGGACGGCCGAGTTCCTGTACCTGGAGGGCGGCCGGCGCCCCGGACCCGTCCGGCACCGTGGTGCGGCGCAGGACGAACGACGGCGGGCAGGGGACGATCGTCTCCGTCCCCCCGCGCCGCTCGTACACGCTGCGCAGCACCTCGTGGCGCTCCTCGACCCCGCGCAGGGCACGCTCCAGCGCCGCGGTGTCGAGGGGGCCCTCCAGGCGCAGCGTGAAGATCAGGTGGTAGGCGGTGCTGCCGGGGTCCAGCTCCGCCAGGAACAGCATCCTCTGCTGAGCCGGGGCGACGGGGACGGGGCCGCTGCCCGGCGTCAGCGCGGGGCGGCGGACGCGGGCCGCGGCCGCCTCGGCCCGGCGCCGGGCGAGCAGGGCGCCCAGCCGGTCCGCGCGGCTGTCAGCCCCGGATGGTGCCGCCATCGCGTACCGCACCCCCGTCCGTGTCCGTGGCCCCGGTCCCGAAGGGGGCGGCCTCGCCGGGTGGTGGGGTCGCCGTGTCGGCCGTGTCCGTCGTCCCGGTCCCGGCTGGTGTGTCCTCGTCCAGCAGCAGGGCCTCCACCTCGGCCGCGAAGGAGCCCACGGTCTGGTGTTCCAGCAGCGTCAGCGGCATCACCTCGATGCCCAGATCGGTCCGCAGCCGGGCCACCACCTGGGTGATCAGCAGCGAATGCCCGCCCAGGTCGAAGAAGTTGTCGTCGGCGCCGAGCCGCTCCACCCCGAGGAAATCGGCCCAGATCTCCGCGACGGCCTCCTCCACCGGAGTCCCGGGCGCCACGTACGGGGGACGGACCGCGGCGGTGAAGTCGGGCGCCGGCAGCGCCGCCCGGTCCAGCTTGCCGTTGGCGGTGGTGGGCAGCGCCTGAAGCACCAGCACCTGTGCGGGCACCATGTACGGCGGGAGCCGGTCGGCCAGCTCCGCGCGCAGCCCGGCGGGATCCGGCGTCACGCCCGGGCGGGGCACGACATAGCCGGTGAGCAGGGCGTCGGCGCCCCTGCCGTGCACTTCGGCCACGGCGGAGGCGACGCCCGCGCAAGCGGCCAGGCACGCCTCGATCTCACCGAGCTCGACCCGGTGGCCGCGGATCTTGACCTGCTGGTCCTGGCGGCCGAGGAACTCGATGGTCCCGTCGGCCCAGAACCGGGCCCGGTCCCCGGTCCGGTAGAGCCGGCCGCCGCTCTCCCCGCCGAAGGGGTCGGGAACGAACTTGGCGGCGGTCAGCCCCGGCGCACCGTGGTACCCGGTGGCCAGACACGAACCGCCGATGTACAGGTCGCCCGGAGCGCCGACGGGTGCGGGCCGCATCGCCGCGTCGAGCACGTAGTAGCGGGCGTTCGTGATGGGACGGCCGTACGGGACGCTCGACCAGGCGGGATCGACCTTGGTGACCGGGAAGCAGTTGGACCAGATCGCCGCCTCGGTGGCCCCGCCGAGGGCCACGAACTCCGGCTCGGCGAATCCTTGCCGGACGGAGGCGGGCAGGGTCAGCGGCACCCAGTCGCCGCTGACGAAGACCAGGCGCAGCGAGTGCTCGGCGGGCTGCTCACGCAGGGCGAGGAACGGTTCGAGCTGCTGCAGGGCGGCCGGCGCCGAGTCCCAGAAGGTGATCGGCTCCCGGTCGAGCAGGGTCAGCAGCCGCTGCGGGTCCCGGACCTCCTCCGCTGTCGCCACCCGGACGCTGCCGCCCGCGGCCAGCATCCCGAAGACGTCGTAGACGGAGAGGTCGAAGCTCAGGGAGGCGACGAAGAGCACCTGGTCGGCCGGGCTGACCCGGTACGTCTCGTTGACCCAGCGGACGAGATTCACGGCGGGCGCGTGCTGGACCATGACGCCCTTGGGGGTGCCCGTGGAACCGGAAGTGAAGATCGTGTACGCCGGGTCGTCGGGGTGCGCGCGCACGGGTTCCGGGGCTCCGTCGGCCGGCCGGGCCAGCGCCCAGCCGACCGTGACACCGCCCACGGACCGCTCGGCAGCGGAGCCGTCGCCCCTGCCTTCCCTGTTGCCCCCGCCGTCCCCGCCGTTCCCGCCGTTCCCGTCACCATCGGCGTTCCCGCCGTCCCCTTCGTTCCGCGCGGGCCCGAGCCACAGCACGGCGCGCAGCGCATCGAGGCCGCGGCAGCGCCGCAGCGTCTCGGGCACGTTGCCGGGATCGGTCAGCACCACCCGCGCGCCCAGCGTCTCCACCAGGGCGCGCACCCGCTCGGCGGGCAGCTCCGGATCCACGGGGGCGTACGCGGCACCGGCCTTGAGCACACCGAGAAGGGCGACGACGCAGTGCACGGTACGGCGCAGGCTCAGCGCCACCGTGTCACCGCGGCCGACGCCCTCGGCGGCGAGACGCGCGGCGAGGGCGTCGGCCGCTGTGTCGAGCTCGGCGTAGGTCAGGCGGTCGGCCCCCTGGACCACCGCGAGGGCGCCCGGGGCGCGGACGGCACGTTCCTCGAACAGTTCGTGCAGACAGGCGGGTTCACCGAGTACGCGCCCGGTGTCGTTCCACTCCCGTACGACGCGGTCGCGTTCGGTGGACGACAGCGTCTCGAGCGAACCAACCGTGTCCCGGGAGGCGCCCGCGGCCAGCGCGCGGAGGACCCGGTCGAGATGGCCGATCAGCCTGCGGGCGTCGGTGGCGTCGATCCGTCCGACGGCATGGACCAGCCGCAGACCGGGCTCCGGACCGTCGAACACGGCCGTGACCTCGATGCCGTACGCGGGCGGACGCGCCGCGGGCACCCGGTGCAGCACCGTGTCGAACAACGGCGCGCCGGGGTCGGTGAGGTCCGCGCACCGGGCCAGTTCCTCCGGCGCCGGAACGGCATGGGCGGCGCCCGTCCCGACCGCCTCACGAACGCCGTCGAGATACGCGCCGAGACGCTGGGTCGGCTCCATCCGCACCCGCAGCGGCCGCACCCGGCCGCCCTCGGAGCCCTCGTCGTCCACACCGAACACCACGTCCTGCTCACCGGCATGGGCGGCGAGCACCATCGCCCACCCGGCGCACATCAGGTCCCGGGGCCGGACACCGGCCGCCCCGGCCGCGCGCACCAGGGCGTCGGCGTGCTCCGGCGTCCAGGACAGCCGGGCCTCGGCCCATCCCTCGTCCGCGGGCGTCGCGGCGCGCTCCACACCCAGCCGCGTCGGCTGGGCGAAGCCGGCGAGCCGCGCCCGCCAGTACTCCCGTGCGTGGTCCCCGTCCACCGGCGTACTCCTGTCGTTGCGTGGGTGCGGTCCCGCCTCGTGGCGCGAGCGCGTCGATGTCATTGCGGTGGCCCATGGACCCGGGCGTGGCACCGCCGCTCAGCCGGAGCCGGCGAGCAAGGACTTCAGATGGGTGGCGACGGTCAGCAGGGGGTCGACGATCAGCGGCCCGCCGTACCGGTGACGCAGCCGGCGGGTCAGCAGATGCACTTCTGTGCAGCCGGCCACCAGCCCCGCACAGCCGTGCATGTCGGCCATGCCCAGGAAGCGGTCGCAGAGTTCGTCGGTGAAGGGCTCCCGTTTGACGCGGTAGAGCAGTTCGTGGAGTTCCTCCTGGGCCTCCGGGCCGGGCAGCACCACCCGGTGCGCCACTGTCGGCCAGCGTGTGTGCCGCTCGAAGACCCGGGCCTCACGGGTGCCGTGGGTGGCGACCAGCAGCAGGCGCCCGTCCCCGCCCAGCGACCGGAGGTCGTCGACGACGACATCGACCAGGGAGAGGACCCGCGCCCGCGAGGCCGGTTCCAGCAGGTCCAGGAAGTGGTGCGCGGTGACGCAGGCGAGCACGACACGGGTGGCGCCGAGCTGCGTCAGACCGGCCAGCCGCTGCTGCAGCCGGGCGGCGAACTCCGCCTCGGTATGCCCCCGTATCGCGTCGGTGCGGTCGGGGAACCCCGGGTCGGAATCGAGCAGGCAGCGCGGCAGCACCTGCTCCTCCAGCGACCCCGACCGCTCGGCGGCCGCCTCGTACACGGTGCGGAGGAACGCGGCCGAGGCGGATGGGCCCATCCCACCGAGGATGCCCAGCACCCCACCGGTGGCCAAGGTCGTCATGCGGTCAGTAAAACGACGAACACCTAGGGCACTCACTAGTCTCCCGAGCCCGGCACAACGCGACATCGGGTGGCGCGGGACGCGCGGTCCGCCTGCCCGGGGCAGGATCGTCCGCCTTGCCATGATCGGCGGTGAGGCTACGGGAGAGTGGCGATGGACGAAGGGCTCGGACACCGGCTGCACATCGTCCGGACGATGCGGCTCTTCGCGGGCCTGCCCGAGGACGCCCAGCACTGGATCGCGTCCGCCGCGATGACGCGTTCCCACCGGCGCGACGAGCGGGTGTACGGCCCCGGGGGACCGCACCGGACTGTTCGGCGTGCACGGTGGGCCGGTCAAGGTCTACCGGCTCGCGCGAGGGTGGCGAGGGCGGGGTCATCCATGATCGCCGGCCGCCTCAGTGCGCGTGTCCGGCGTGGGCACGGTGGTGGTCGTGCTCGTGGTTGTGGTTGTCGTCGTGGTCATGTCCCTCGGAACGCCGTGATGACGAGAGCCATGAACAGGTTCTTCTCCCTTCGTGGGCTGCCGGCCGGTGGGCCGGTCAGATCTGAGTGCCGACCATCAGGCCGATGACGTAGGTGATGGCCATCGCCGCGAGTCCGCCGACGACGACGCGGACCACCGCGCGGAGCTTGCTCGCGCCGCCCAGGTGGGCCGAGACCGACCCGGTCGCGACGAGGGCGGCCACCACGGCCAGGACCGTGATCCCGACGGCGATGGACCGCGGGGACAGCAGGATCGCGAGCAGCGGTACCAGCCCGCCGACGATGAAGGTGAGCATCGACGACAGGCCCGCGTGCCAGGGGTTCACCAGCTCCTGCGGGTTGATGCCCAGGTGGAGGCGGGCGTGGGCGGTCAGCGCGTCCTTCTCGGTGAGCTGCCTGGCCACGGGCCGGGCGAGGCCCGCGTCGATGCCCCTCGCCCGGATCAGCCCCGTGAGCTGGTCCAGCTCGCCGGCGGGATCGGCCTTCAGCAAGGACCGTTCGAGGGCCAGCTCGGCCTCCTGGGAGTCGCGTTGACTGGACACCGAGACGTACTCGCCGACCGCCATCGACAGGGCGCCGGCCGCCACGGCGGCGATACCGGAGGCCAGCAGCGCGCTGTTGCTCACTGCCGCACCGGCCACGCCGACGACCATGGCCGCGGTGGAGACGATGCCGTCGTTGGCGCCCATCACCCCCGCGCGGAGCCAGTTCAGACGGCGAGAGATCCGCGCGCTCTGGCTTC
The DNA here is from genome assembly GCF_055569765.1 of Streptomyces sp. NPDC031365. Lineage (NCBI taxonomy): Bacteria > Bacillati > Actinomycetota > Actinomycetes > Kitasatosporales > Streptomycetaceae > Streptomyces > Streptomyces sp. NPDC031365. The sequence continues at coordinate 146,224 of NZ_JBVIIM010000001.1, forward strand.
CCTCGAGGGCCTCCTCGCCCATCGGACGGTCATCCATCTGGCCCACCTCATTCCCGGCCGTGGTGAGGACTGACGAAATCCATGGGACCGTTCGTCCCGACCTCAACGTCGCACCCACGTGCGGGGGGATCCTTGACGCGCGTCAAGAACCGGGGCGCCATATCTCTCGGCTTGCTGCTCAAGACCGAACAATGGGGAACGTCACCCCCGTGAGGTCTTCGGAGACGGCCCACAGCCGCTGCTGGACGGTCAGCTCGTACGACTCCGGGCTGGAGGTGACCAGCCGGGGGTGGCCCCTGACCTCGTTGAGTCCGCCGGGACCGTAGTACTGGCCGCCGAGCACGGCGGGGTCGGTGGCGGCGCGCAGGGTCGGCAGCGCGCCCATCGCCGCTTTCTGTGTGCTCAGCGCGAGCCGGACGAGCGGAAGCCGGAGGGCCACGGGGGAGTTGCGGGCGAGTTCGGTGCTGGAAATGCCGGGGTGCGCGGCCACCGCGACGGTGGTGCCGTGCGTGGCCAGCCGGCGCTGCAGCTCGTAGGTGAACATCAGGTTGGCCAGCTTGGACTGACCATAGGCGGCGGCCCGGCCGTACGACCGTTCCCACTGCAGGTCGTCGAAGTGGATCGCGGCCCTGATGCGGTGGCCGGCGCTGCTGACGGTCACCACGCGCGAGCCGGGCACCGGCAGCATCAGGTCCAGCAGCAGCCCGGTGAACGCGAAGTGGCCGAGGTGGTTGGTGCCGAACTGCATCTCGAAGCCGTCCCGGGTGGTCTGCTTCGGGGTGTACATCACGCCGGCGTTGTTGATCAGCAGGTCGATCCGGTCGAGCCGGGACCGCAGCGCCGCCGCTGCGGTCCGCACGGAGTCGAGCGAGGCCAGGTCCAGCGCCTGCACGGTCACATCGCCGGTCATGCGAGCCGCGGCCTGCTCGCCCTTCCCGACGTCGCGCACGGCGAGCACCACGGACGCCCCGCGCTCGGCGAGCGCCTTCGCGGTCTCGTACCCCAGTCCGGTGTTGGCCCCGGTCACCACGGCCACACGCCCGCGCTGTACCGGAATGTCCGCCGTCGTCCACTTCTCGCTCATGTGAGGCTCCCGACTGTCTAACGTACCGAAGGTATCTTGCCTCCCGACGTTAAAGTACCCCCGGTACGCTGTCAACGTACCGGAGGTACCTAAGTTAGGCTGGCGATCGTGACGTTCCAGCGGGCGCGAACCGAAGAGCAGCGGGAGATCCGCCGACGGGCGATCCTCGACACGGCGTCGGCCATGCTCGACGAGATGCCCGTGGCCGCGGTCACCCTGAACGAACTCAGCCGCCGGGTAGGCCTGGCGAAACCGAACGTGCTGCGCTACTTCGAGTCCCGCGAGGCGGTGCTGCTGGAACTGCTGGACCGCTACCTGCGGGAGTGGCTGACGGAACTGGCGGCCGAGTTGGCCGCCGGCGTCGACGAGAACCTCCCCATGGCGGAGCGGTCGGCAGCGGTGGCCGAGATCCTCAGCCGCTCACTCTCCGACCGGGTGGCGCTGTGCGACCTCTTCGGCGCACAGGGCAGCGTCCTGGAGCGCAACGTCTCCGTCGAGGTCGTCTCGCGCTACAAGCGCGCCGCCCTGGACCGCCTCACGACCATGACCGCCCTGATCGGAAAGTACCTGCCGGAGCTGGGCGAGAACGCGACACAGTTCAGCCTGCACACCATGGTCCTGGCCGGCGCCCTGTCGGCGTACAGCACACCCCCGCCCGGCCTGCAGGCGGCCTACGAGGCCGAGCCCGACCTGGCCCGCTTCCACCTGGAACTGAAGGACAGCCTGAAGCTGGCCCTCACGGCAACCCTCCTGGGCGTGCTGCCCCGCCCCTGACCGCGCCCGCACACCCCGGCACGCCGTCAGCGGCTTCTGCGCCCATGGTGCGCAGCGACCGCCCTCAGCCCTGCTCGACGGTGGCGTGGAGGCTGCGCCGACGCCCGGCGGGCCCGCGACTCGGTGAGACCAGGACGTCAAGCGTCAGCCGGGGTCCGGCACGTTGGGCGGCGTGGCTTTCGGGTTCGCGTCGAAGTCGTACTCCAGGACGTACGAGGCGGCGTCCAGCGTCATCCCGTTGACCTCGACGGGGCGGCCCTGGGCCGTGACCAACGCGATTCTCTACGGGTCGTGCGACGGCGAGTGGGTCGTACGGGTCGAGTGGTTCCGAGACGGAAACTCGCTGTGCGTGGAGGTGCACAACCCGGGGTTCCCCGCGAGGGTGCGCCTCCGCCGACCGGACGCCGACGACGCTCACGCCGGCTGACCTGGGACGGCCCAGAGGCGGGCCGGCCGAGCCGCCTTGTCAGTGCGCGCGGCTAAGGTGCGCTCACCATCAGGCGTCACGGGGAGGGGCTTTGGGAGCCAAGACGGGATTGCTGGTGTACGCGGACGGCGACGTGCCGGGATTGCTGGGGCGTGTGGGGGCGGCGGACCTCGACCGGACGGTCACCATGATGCGGCGGCTCTACCCGGATCGGGAGATCAAGCAGTGCGAGGGCTCGAACCTTGGGGATGGCGTGTACCCACCGGAGGGGACGGTGTGCGCAGCGAGCTGGCCGGGCGTGGAGGTCATCGGTGATCAGGAAGTGATGATCGACGCCCCTTCCCACCTCCCGGAACACCTCGTGGAGGCAAGCGCCGGCCGACGGCTCGTCCTGCACGCCATGCACAGCGTCGTCGACTGGCTGGCGTTCGCCGTGTGGGAGGACGGGCGCCTCGTCCGTTCCCTGAGCCTGTCGCCGGACAGCGGAATCATCGAGAGCATCGGCGAGCCGCTTTCCTTCGAACTGCCCTACTGGGCCGGCGACCGCCCGGCGGACATCATCCCCTGGCCCGGCGAGGAGGAAGAGCCGTACGCTCTGCCCTTCCACCCCCTGGAACTGGGCGAGGACGCGCTGCGAGCGCTCTGCGGGTTCGTACAAGAGGGAATTCCCGAGCCCGACGACATCGACGCGGACGCCATCGAGCTGTACGGATTCCACGTGCGAGACGCATACGGGCCCGGTGTCGCCGAGCGGGAAGCGGAGCTGTGCAGAGTTGTGGAGGACATGGATCCGCCGCGCATCTACACACTGAGCCCTGACGGCTCACTGGTCGAGCGCGACGGCCTTTAGCGTCCTGCTTGGAGTCGGACCAACCCCCTGGCGGCCCTGGACTCGGCCCACCCGGAACACCGGGCGGCGAACGAGGCGATCATGGCAGCCGGCCTCCTGGTCATGTCCCCGCTCCTGATGGCCGAACTGGATCACGTCGCCACGCGCGAACTCGGCAGGGCGGCCGCCCTCGGTGCGGTTGATGACATCCGGCGCTGGATGAGCCGAGGGCGTGTCGTCATGCCGGAGATCACGGAGAGCCACCTGGGCGCCGCCCAGTCAGTCCGTGTCCGCTACCGTGACCTCGACCTCGACCTCGCCGACGCGGTCAACGTGGTGCTTGCCGCCGACTACGACACGGACGCGATCCTCACCCTCGACCGGCGTGACTTCCGGGCCGTACGTCCCTTGGGGCACCACAAGGCGTTTCGGGTACTCCCCGACGATCTCCCGCTCTGACGTGGCTCAACTCCTGGCGGAATCCTTCCACGAGGTTCAAGCCCCAGGAGAGCGGCGGCCTCTTGGTGTCCGTGCACGACGGGCCGCGGAGCTGCTTCTTCTTCGGCTCACTCACCGGCGGCAGCCGCCTCAAGAGCCTTGCGGGCGCGACTCTTCGCCGAGCGGCGCCCGTAGAGGCGGGCACAGAACGACGTCAGCACCTCCACCATGTCCCGGACCAAGTCGTCTTCGACCTCGCCGTCATCCAGGACAACGAGACGGCGCCCGGAGGCAGACAGGGCAGCTTCGACAAGTTCGACGTTCATCCGGCCGAGGCGGTCTTTATGCTCGACCACGACTGTGGTCACGGCGGGGTCTGCCAGCAGCCGCGTCGCCTTCGACCGGCAGCCGTTCATGCCCGACGCGATCTCGGACTCAATACGGACGACCTTGTGACCGGCCTTCGCCGCCCACGCCGACAACCGGGCGGTCTGCCGCTCCAGGTCCGGCCTTTGATCATGGGAGGAGACGCGGGCATACAAGCCCACGCCACCAATCACGGTGGGTGAGGTGTTCGCGTCGATGTTCACCAGGATCGTGCGAGGCCCCACGCGTTCCGCAGGGACCGGCAACGTGCCCTCACGGAACCAGCGGTACGCCGTGCGGGGCGCAATGCCCTGTGCGCGCGCCCATTCCGTCAGGTTCATGCGCAAGATTGCACATCACTCACGGCGCCTAAAAGACACCCATGGACACTTATTCGGGAGCTGTTCACGACCCCTGTGAGGTGGTCGAGACGTCACCCGGTGCGTACGAGTGGCGACGTGACCGCCACTCCTGACGGCCAGAGACGGCCCCAGGACGGCAAAGCCCCCTACTCGCGAGAAGTCGCGCGTAGGGGGCTCATGGCGTCGGGCTACTTCTTCTTGCCCTGGTTCTTGACCGCCTCGATCGCGGCCGCTGCCGCGTCCGGGTCGAGGTACTTGCCGCCGGGGGTGACCGGCTTGAAGTCGGAGTCGAGCTCGTAGTACAGCGGGATGCCCGTGGGGATGTTCAGGCCCGCGATGTCGGCGTCCGAGATGCCGTCGAGGTGCTTGACCAGCGCGCGCAGGCTGTTGCCGTGGGCGGCGACGAGGACCGTGCGGCCGGTGAGGAGGTCGGGGACGATCGAGTCGAACCAGTACGGGAGCATGCGGACGACGACGTCCTTGAGGCACTCCGTCTGCGGGCGCACCTCCGGCGGGAGGGTCGCGTAGCGCGGGTCGGGGAACTGGGAGTACTCGGCGTCGTTGGAGAGCGCCGGCGGCGGGGTGTCGTAGGAGCGGCGCCAGAGCATGAACTGCTCCTCGCCGAACTCCGCGAGGGTCTGCGCCTTGTCCTTGCCCTGGAGGGCGCCGTAGTGACGCTCGTTCAGGCGCCAGCTGCGGTTCACCGGGATCCACAGGCGGTCGGCGGACTCCAGTGCGAGCTGCGCGGTGCGGATCGCGCGCTTCTGGAGGGACGTGTGGAGCACGTCGGGGAGCAGACCGGCGTCCTTGAGCAGCTCGCCGCCGCGCGTCGCCTCCTTCTCGCCCTTCGGGGTGAGGTTGACGTCCACCCAGCCGGTGAACAGGTTCTTCTCGTTCCACTCGCTCTCGCCGTGGCGGAGGAGGATCAGCTTGTACGGTGCGTCGGCCATGTGCCCGAGCGTAATAGACGCCCCGCGAGGGCCGTGCGCCCTGCCCGCTTGGCGGACGGTTGACGGGATCTGTTAATCGAGTGGTCGCCCGGACTCCCCTCTCCGTACGGTGTTCGTAAGTTGCGCTGGCCGCTTCAGCCGCTTACATCTGTTTCCACGGGGGGTTCCATGTCAGGCGTCGGACTGAGACGTGCCGTGCGCGAGTCCGTCTCGGGGCTGCCCCGTGAGTTCTGGTGGCTGTGGACCAGCACCCTCGTCAACCGGCTCGGTGCCTTCGTCGCCACCTTCATGGCGCTCTACCTGACGCTGGACCGCGGGTACTCCGCCTCCTACGCCGGTCTCGTCGCCGCACTGCACGGGCTGGGCGGGGTCATCTCGTCACTGGGCGCGGGGGTGATGACCGACCGGCTGGGGCGGCGGCCCACGCTGCTCGTCTCCCAGACCGCCACCGCGCTGACCGTAGCGCTGCTCGGCTTCATGCGGGACCCGGTCGCCATCGCGGCCGTCGCCTTCCTCGTCGGCATGGCCTCCAACGCCTCCCGGCCCGCCGTGCAGGCGATGATGGCGGACATCGTGCGGCCGGAGGACCGCATCCGGGCCTTCTCGCTCAACTACTGGGCCATCAACCTCGGCTTCGCGATCTCCTCCATGGGAGCCGGGTTCATCGCCGAGGTCAGCTATCTCGCCGGGTTCCTGATCGAGGGGGGCATGACGCTCGTCTGCGCCGTTCTCGTCTTCGTGAAGCTGCCCGAGTCCCGGCCCGCAAAGGATGCGCCGGACTCCTCCTCCGGGGAGAGCGCGTCCGTCTCCCTGGGGACCGTACTGCGTGACGGGCGGTACATGAGTGTCGTGGGGCTGTCCTTCCTCATCGCCCTTGTTTTCCAGCAGGGGTATCTGGGGCTGCCCATCGCCATGGGGGAGGCCGGGTTCACGCCCGCCGACTTCGGTATGGCCATCGCCGTCAACGGGGTGCTGATCGTCGTACTGCAGCTTCCCGTCACCCGGTTCATCCAGCACCGGGATCCGCGGCACCTGCTCGTCGCCTCGTCGCTGCTGGCGGGGTACGGGTTCGGGCTCACCGCGTTCGCCGGGTCGGTCGCTGTCTTCGCCCTCACCGTGTGCGTGTGGACGCTCGCCGAGATCGTCAACGCTCCGACCCAGACGGGGCTGGTCGTTCAGCTCTCCCCGGTGCACGGGCGTGGCCGCTACCAGGGGATGTACACCATGTCCTGGGCGGTCGCGTCCCTCGTCGCCCCGCTGATGTCCGGCTTCGTCATCGATCACTGGGGCGCGCGGTGGCTGTGGGGGATGTGCGCCGTCGTCGGTACGGTGGCCGGCCTCGGGTACGCGCTGCTGATGCGCGGACTGCCGGCGGAGGCGGCCGAAACGGTCGTCGGGAAGGCCGAGGCGGTGCCCGAGGTCAGTACGCCGTGAGGGGCGGTCCCGTGGGCCCCGGCGGGTGTGCCGGGCCCCACGGGACGTACGTCGTCAGCCGCACTGGCACGGGTTGCCCGACTGGCACCCGCACCCGCAGCCCGAGCCGCAGCCGCAGGCGGCGATCAGGGTGAGGCTTCTGACTTCGGCGGGCTGCTCGGTCTCGCGGTCCTGCGTGGGGTCGGGCGTCGTGCCGGGGGATTCGGCCATGGGTCCCTCCTCGGGGGCTGGGCCTGCGCACACCTCTCCCATGGGATGCCCGCCCCGATGGGCGCGTCAACGGCGCATTGGGGCTCGTACGCGCTCCGGCCGGCCCCGTGCACGCCCGCCCCGCGAGCCGTGCGAGGCCCCGTGGGCCCTGTGGGCCCTGTGAGCCGTGCGAGCCGTGCGAGCCGTGATCAGGCCCCCTCCGCCCCCGGCACCGTCTGGATCTCCGACTGGAGCTCGGCCTGGATCTCGTCCGCGTGCTCACCCGTGACCAGGTACACCACCCGCTTGGCGACCGACACCGCGTGATCGGCGAAGCGCTCGTAGTAGCGGCCGAGCAGCGTGACGTCCACCGCCGTCTCGATGCCGTGCTTCCAGCGGTCGTCCATCAGGTGCTGGAAGAGAGTCCGGTGGAGGAGGTCCATCGCGTCGTCGTCCTGCTCCAGCTGGAGCGCCAGGTCCACGTCCTTGGTGATGATCACCTCGGCCGCCTTCGCCATCAGGCGCTGCGCGAGCTGTCCCATCTCCAGGATCGTCGCGTGCAGATCGTGCGGAACCCCGCGCTCCGGGTAACGCAGCCGTGCGAGCTTCGCCACGTGCTGGGCGAGGTCGCCGGAGCGCTCCAGGTCGGCCGACATCCGCAGCGAGGTGACGACGATGCGCAGGTCGGTCGCCACCGGCTGCTGGCGCGCCAGCAGGGCGATGGCCCGTGCCTCCAGTTCGTGCTGGAGCCCGTCGACCTTCTTGTCGGCCTCGATCACGCTCTCCGCCAGCTTCAGATCGGCGTCCAGGATGGCGGTCGTGGCGCGCCCGATCGCCGACCCGACCAGCCTGGCCATCTCCACCAGACCGTCGCCGATCGAATCCAGTTCCTCGTGGTACGCGTCCCGCATCAGGGTTCCTCTCGTACGTCTGTCCGGGCTTCAGGGGCCCGGGCTCCTGCCCACGCTCCCACGTTCCGTCCCCTACGCGTCCGGTTCCGTCACCCCAAATGAACCATCCCTGGCTCCAAGGTGAACTCTGGGCGACGAGTGTTCGAGCTCGCCCTCCGACGGCTGTGGGCACCGGCCGCGTCATGCCTAACCTGGGTGCATGGACGTGAACGCGGCGGTCGCCGCAGTGGCTGCGATCGCCGGAGTGCTCACCGGCGTCATCGCCATGCTGGCGTTCCGCGTCAGCGAGCGCGAACAAAGGCGCCCCACGCGCTCCTCCCTGCACACCGACCCGGTGCTTCCGCCGGGAGTGGACACCGTGCTGTCCGTACTGCGCTCGTCCGCCGTCGTCCTGGACGAGGCCGACGGTGTCGTCAAGGCCAGCTCCGCCGCGTACGCACTCGGTCTGGTCCGCGGCGGCAAGCTCGCCGTGGAGCCCATGCTGAAGATGGCCCGCGACACCCGGCGCGACGGCGAAATACGCCAGGTCGAGCTGGACCTGCCCCGCCGGGGCACCGGGCGCGGCGAGGCCCTCGCGGTCTCCGCGCGGGTGGCGCCGCTCGGCTCCCGGCTCGTCCTGCTGCTGGTCGAGGACCTCACGGAGGCCCGCCGCATCGAGGCCGTACGACGCGACTTCGTCGCGAATGTCAGCCATGAGCTCAAGACCCCCGTCGGGGCGCTCTCCCTGCTCTCCGAGGCCGTGATGGACGCCTCCGAGGACCCCGAGGCCGTGGAGCGCTTCGCCGGACGGATGCAGATCGAGGCCACCCGGCTGACCAACCTGGTGCAGGAACTCATTGACCTCTCCCGGGTGCAGAACGATGATCCGCTGGAGGACGCCGAGCCCGTCCGCGTCGACGAACTGGTCGCCGAGGCCATCGACCGCTGCCGGCACCAGGCGGGGATGAAGGAAATCACCATGGCCGCGGGAGGCGCCGACGACTTGCGCATATGGGGCAACCGCGGCCAGCTCGCCGCCGCGCTCGGCAATCTCGTCGAGAACGCGGTCAACTACTCACCCGCCCGCACCCGCGTGGGCATCGCGGCGCGTACGGTCGTCCAGCCGGGCGGGGACCTGATCGAGATTGCCGTGACCGACCAGGGCATCGGTATCTCCGAGAAGGACAAGGAGCGCGTCTTTGAACGTTTCTACCGTGTCGACCCCGCTCGCTCCCGTGCCACCGGCGGTACGGGACTGGGCCTCGCGATCGTGAAGCACGTGGCCGCCTCGCACGGCGGGGAAGTCACCGTGTGGAGCGCCGAGGGCCAGGGCTCCACCTTCACCCTGCGGCTGCCGGAGGCCCGTGCGGCCCGTGACCGCGCCCACCAGATGTCCCACCGGGACGACACCGAAGGCCTCGAGGACGAGGCCGGACGGCCGTCCCACTCATCCCCCCACTCTTCCGATCCATCCGCGTACGAAACGCTTCCCTCCCCGGAGGTCCTTCCGTGACCCGAGTGCTCGTCGTCGAGGACGAGGAGTCCTTCTCCGACGCCCTGTCGTACATGCTCCGCAAGGAGGGCTTCGAGGTCGCCGTCGCGACCACCGGGCCCGACGGACTCGACGAGTTCGAGCGCAACGGCGCCGACCTCGTACTGCTCGACCTGATGCTGCCCGGGCTGCCGGGCACCGAAGTCTGCCGCCAGCTGCGCGGCCGTTCCAACGTCCCCGTCATCATGGTGACCGCCAAGGACAGCGAGATCGACAAGGTGGTCGGGCTGGAAATAGGCGCCGACGACTACGTGACCAAACCGTTCTCCTCGCGCGAGCTGGTCGCCCGTATCCGCGCGGTGCTGCGCCGGCGCGGTGAGCCCGAGGAGGTGACGCCCGCGGCGCTGGAGGCCGGGCCGGTTCGGATGGACGTGGACCGGCACGTGGTCACCGTGGGCGGCACCAAGGTCGATCTGCCGCTGAAGGAGTTCGACCTGCTGGAGATGCTGCTGCGCAATGCCGGGCGGGTGCTGACCCGGATGCAGCTCATCGACCGGGTGTGGGGGGCCGACTACGTCGGTGACACCAAGACGCTGGATGTGCACGTCAAGCGGTTGCGCGCGAAGATCGAGCCGGATCCGGGTGCGCCGCGGTATCTGGTGACGGTACGAGGGCTGGGGTACAAGTTCGAGCCGTAGACCGTAGACCGTAGACCGCAGACCGCAGACGGTAGGACGGGTGCGGCCGTGCGCTGGTTGGTGCCGGGCACGGCGGCGACGCTCCGAACAGGGCGCAGACCGTGGTCCGCGTAGGCGGGGTGTGTGCCGTGGTGGGGGCTGGGCGGGAGTTGCGCGGCCCAGCCGCACGGGTGTCTCCCCGCATTCTCGGCTGCGCTCGAACGGGAGGCACCTCGCAGCCCCACCCGTGCCGTCCCGGGGGTGCCTCCCGAACCCTCGGGGCACTGGGGAGAGGCGATGGCCCGCAGCTACCGAGGCGCCCACATCGCGTAAGGGCGGACCCCCGCGGGGGTCCGCCCTTACGCGATGTGGGGTGTGCTCAGTGGCCGGCCGACTGGCTGGCCGAGGCGGCGTCGGTCGGGGTGCTCGTCGCCGAGGCGTCGCCGGCGGCGCCGGAGGTCTCCGTGTCGCCCGGGGTGCCGGTGGCCTCGTCCGTGCTGCCGTCGGCGGGCTCGCCGGAGGATTCGGCCGACGGCTCCGTCGAGGCGCCCGGTGCGGCCGGGATCTCGCTCGGGCCCCAGCTCTCGTAGTTGCCCTCGGCCGGGTAGACGAGCGCGCGCAGGCCCACCTCGCCGGTCTTGCTGAAGGTGAAGGTGACCTGCTGCGCGTTGCCGTCCCGGACGGCCTCGCGGCTGCTGGGCAGGACGGCGGAGGCGTTGCCCTCGCCGCCGAGGATCAGACGGCCGCCGGCCGGGACGGTGAGGCTGCCGCCCTCGGCGGGGGACAGCTCGGCGGTCTTGCCGGTGCCGGGGATGGCGACCGACTCCAGCGTCTGGTCGGTGCTGCCCTCGTTGAACAGCGTGGCGGCGACGACGGCGGGGCCGGTCGACTCCAGGTCGGGCTGGGTGATGACCATGGCGTTCTGGATCTTGATGTCGCCCACGGTCGTGGCCGCGTTGTCCGGCTGGATCTGGAGCGACTGGGCGTTGTGGCCGGCCGCGCACGCGGAGAGCGAGGCGATCGAGAACGCGATGACGGCGGCGGCGAGGGCGCCGCGTCGAAGGCTGCTGCTCACGGCGGCGGCAACTCCTTGACTTGAGCGTTTGGCGACCGGGTGAAGCCGCCCTAAGTGTCTGTCAGCGGCCTCAGGTTACCGAGCCGTTCCGGTGGCGTCGCACCCGACCCTCCCCGAGAGGGCGGGGTTAGCCCAGGAAGCGGTGTGCGTGCGGAGGGCGTCACTCGATCACCGGTCGTATCCCGGCGGTCCCGTCCGGTCCCGTGACCCCCCAGTGATTCGTGAGTTAACACCTGCCACTTCCGCCTCGCAGTACGCGCGAGTACCGCCGCATTCGAGTGATCGCCTATTTCCCGTGAAGGAATGAGCGGGCGGCCAGGGAATTGATCACCGGCCGCCGATCCTCACACCGTGTGATCAATTCAGGATTCGGCCGGAACCCGGCCGAGCTCATCGAACGGAGTAGCGGAACTCGGGCGCACCGAACCGGACATATGGGGATGTTCGTCCGCCTGCGCGGGGTCGCGGGAGCGTGTGACGTGCGCGATTCGCTTGCGCCGGAGAGCCGCTCCGACCTGCGAATACCTGCTTCCGCTAGGCGGTCGCAGCACGTTCCTGATGCAGTTGTCAAGCCCCGAGAATGGCCCTGACCTGCGAAAACGCCATTCAGAAGACGCCGTATCCGTGTTACCCTGGATAGCCACGGAAGGGGTACCTGTCACATGACGTTCAAGGTTGGCGACACCGTGGTCTATCCCCATCACGGGGCCGCGCTGATCGAGGCTATCGAAACTCGCCAGATCAAAGGCGTGGACAAGACCTACTTGGTGCTGAAGGTCGCCCAGGGTGACCTGACGGTACGTGTGCCAGCGGACAATGCGGAGTTCGTCGGCGTACGTGATGTGGTCGGTCAGGAAGGGCTGGACCGGGTCTTCGAGGTGCTGCGCGCACCGTATGCGGAGGAGCCCACGAACTGGTCCCGTCGTTACAAGGCAAATCTCGAGAAGCTCGCATCGGGCGATGTCATCAAGGTCGCGGAAGTCGTGCGTGACCTGTGGCGTCGTGAGCGCGAGCGCGGACTCTCCGCAGGTGAGAAGCGCATGCTCGCCAAGGCGCGTCAGATTCTGGTCAGCGAACTCGCCCTCGCTGAGAACACCAACGAGGACAAGGCCGAGGCCCTGCTCGACGAGGTTCTCGCCTCCTGAGGCCTCCTGAGCCGCAGTTTCGTTCGCTCACATACTCGGCGCTCGGCGGAGCGCAGCAGTAAGCGGAGCAGCGATGCGAAGCCGCGCTCAGCACATCGAAATGCCGCGGTGCCCGATGACGTCATGGATGTCGCCGGGCGCTGCGGCATGTTCGTACCCCGACACCGTACGTACGCTGCTCCTGCGCCGTGGTGTGGAATGTGTCATCACCCACATTCCCGCCCCTGGCGTGCCGGGCCCGGGCGGTCGGCTCGACCAGAGTCACGGAAGGGGCTGGTCAAGGCGGCACGCCCGGCATTCCCCCGCTCCGGGAGCAGGGGGTACGCCCAGGCCATACCCACGTAGGCCGAGCACACAAACCTGACAGGAACCGATGTCTGCCGATCCGCTCCCTCCGCCCTCGCCCACCCCCGCGTCCGGCCGTACGACCATCCGCACGGCGGCCGTGATTCCGGCCGCCGGCCGCGGTGTGCGCCTCGGTCCGGGCGCCCCGAAGGCGCTCCGCGCGCTGGGCGGTACGCCGATGCTCATCCACGCGATCCGCGCGATGGCCGACTCCCGTGCCGTCTCCCTGGTCGTCGTCGTGGCCCCGCCCGACGGCGCCGCCGAGGTCAGGACGCTGCTCGACGCGCACGCGCTGCCCGACCGCACCGACTTCCTCGTCGTCCCCGGTGGTGAGAGCCGCCAGGAGTCCGTGAAACTCGGACTGGACGCGCTGCCGCCCGGCTACGACATCGTCCTGGTGCACGACGCGGCCCGCCCGCTCGTCCCCGTGGACACCGTCGACGCCGTCGTCGAGGCGGTACGCGACGGAGCACCCGCCGTCGTCCCCGTGCTGCCGCTCGCCGACACCGTCAAGCAGGTCGAGCCCGCCACCGCCCCCGGCGAGCCGGAACCCGTGGTCGCCACGCCCGACCGGTCCCTGCTGCGGGCGGTGCAGACCCCACAGGGCTTCGACCGGGACACCCTGGTGCGTGCCCACGCGACGGTGACCGACAACGTCACCGACGACGCGAGCATGGTCGAACAGCTCGGCCTCACCGTCGTCACCGTCCCCGGGCACGAGGAGGCCTTCAAGGTCACCCGCCCCCTCGACCTGGTCCTCGCCGAGGCGGTCCTGGCACGCAGGAGGCTGAACGATGGCTTCTGAGCCGTACCCGCTGCCCCAGGTCGGCATCGGCACCGACATCCACGCCTTCGAGGACGGCCGCGAGCTGTGGTGCGCCGGCCTGAAATGGGAGGGCGAGGGCCCCGGCCTCGCCGGTCACTCCGACGCGGACGTCGTCGCCCACGCCGCCTGCAACGCCCTCTTCTCCGCCGCCGGCCTGGGCGACCTGGGACAGCACTTCGGCACCGGCCGCCCCGAGTGGTCCGGCGCGTCGGGCGTCACCCTGCTGACGGAGGCCGCGCGCATCGTCCGGGAAGCCGGCTTCCGCGTCGGCAACATCGCCGTACAGGTCGTCGGCCCCCGCCCGAAGATCGGCAAGCGCAGGCAGGAGGCACAGAAGCTCCTGTCGGAGGCGGCGGGCGCCCCGGTCTCGGTCTCGGGCGCCACAACGGACGGATTGGGTTTCCCGGGCAGGGGAGAGGGCCTCATGGCGGTGGCGACGGCGCTGGTCATACACGAGGGGTGAGCGGCCAGGCCCCAAGCGGCGCGGGCCTGTGTCGGCATGCGGCTCCGCCGCGCGGGCGCGACCAGCCCCCACCGGGCCGGCACCCGAGATCCGCCCGACCGCAAGGACGGCACCGTGCACCGCGCACCTTCCCGCGCCTACTACCCTGGTGTCGTGACCATTCGCCTGTACGACACCAGCGCCCGGCAGATCCGTGACTTCACCCCGCTCCAGCCGGGTTGTGTCTCGATCTACCTGTGTGGTGCCACCGTGCAGGCGGCACCACACATCGGGCACATCCGCTCGGGCCTGAACTTCGACATCATGCGCCGCTGGTTCGAGTACCGCGGTCTGGACGTGACGTTCATCCGCAACGTCACCGACATCGACGACAAGATCATCGCCAAGTCCGCCGAGCAGAACCGCCCCTGGTGGTCCATCGGCTACGCGAACGAGTGCGCCTTCACCGACGGCTACCGGGCCCTGGGCTGCCTGCCGCCGACCTACGAGCCCCGCGCCACCGGCCACATCACCGAGATGGTCGAGATGATGCGCGGCCTCATCGAGCGCGGGCACGCCTACGAGGCCGACGGCAACGTGTACTTCGCCGTCGCCTCGTTCCCCGAGTACCTCAGGCTGTCCAACCAGGAGCTCGACAACCTGCTCCAGCCGTCGGGCGAGGGTGAGACCGGCAAGCGGGACCCGCGCGACTTCGCCATGTGGAAGGCGGCCAAACCCGGCGAGCCGAGCTGGGAGACGCCGTGGGGCCGCGGCCGCCCCGGCTGGCATCTGGAGTGCTCGGCGATGGCGCACAAGTACCTCGGCAGCGCCTTCGACATCCACGGCGGCGGTCTCGACCTGATCTTCCCGCACCACGAGAACGAGATCGCCCAGGCCAAGGCCTACGGCGACGAGTTCGCCCGGTACTGGGTGCACAACGCCTGGGTCACCATGAGCGGCGAGAAGATGTCGAAGTCGCTCGGCAACTCGGTACTGGTCAGCGAGATGGTCAAGCGCTGGCGGCCCATCGTGCTGCGCTACTACCTCGGCACCCCGCACTACCGGTCGATGATCGAGTACAGCGAGGCGGCCCTGCGCGAGGCGGAGTCCGCCTTCGCGCGGATCGAGGGCTTCGTGCAGCGCGTTGTGGAGAAGGCCGGGGGCGTCGTCGAACCGGCCGACGAGGTGCCGCTCGCGTTCGCCGAGGCGATGGACGACGACCTCGGCGTCCCGCAGGCGCTCGCCGTCGTGCACACAACCGTCCGGCAGGGCAACAGCGCGCTGGCCGCCGACGACAAGGAAGCGGCGGTCGCCCGGCTCGCCGAGATCCGCGCCATGCTCGGAGTGCTCGGCCTCGACCCGCTGGACCCGCACTGGGCCGGCGAGAGCGACCGCGGGGAGGACCTGCACGGCGCGGTCGACACCCTGGTCCGCATGGTCCTCGACCAGCGCGAGGCCGCGCGGGCGCGCAAGGACTGGCCCACCGCGGACGCCATCCGCGACCAGCTCGGCCAGTCCGGTCTGGTGATCGAGGACAGCCCGCAGGGGCCGCGCTGGAGCCTCGGCCCGCGCTGAGGGCCGGGCGCCGTCGGCCCCGGCACCTGAAGATCGACTGTGCCGTCCGGGCCTCCGGGCGGCACACTTCATAGGCACACCTCACAGACGTACGCACAGAAGCAGAAGCAGAAGCAGTAAGCAGTACCACCCACGACTTCACGGAGACGGATACCTCATGGCCGCGAACAACCGCCGCATGTCCGGCAAGAAGGGCGCGCAGGTCGGCAGTGGCGGCCAGCGACGCCGGGGCCTGGAAGGCAAGGGGCCGACGCCGCCCGCCGAGATGCGCAAGGGGCACGCCAAGCAGCGCGCCGCCCAGTCGAAGGTGCGCCGCGCCCAGGGCCGCACCCCGCAGCGGCGCGGCGGGGGCCGCTCGGCCTCCGAGCTCGTCGTCGGCCGCAACCCGGTCGTCGAGGCGCTGCGCGAGGGTGTGCCCGCGTCCACGCTGTATGTCCAGCAGTTCATCGACAACGACGAGCGGGTGCGCGAGGCGCTCCAGCTCGCGGCCGAGCGCGGCGGCATCAACCTCATGGAGGCGCCGCGTCCCGAGCTCGACCGGATGACCAACGGACTGAACCACCAGGGTCTGGTCCTCCAGGTGCCGCCCTATGAGTACGCGCACCCCGAGGACCTCGTCGCGGGCGCCCACGACGAGGGCCGGGACCCGTTGATCGTCGCCCTCGACGGGGTCACCGACCCGCGCAACCTCGGCGCGGTCGTCCGCTCCGTCTCCGCCTTCGGCGGCCACGGCGTCGTCGTGCCCGAGCGGCGGGCCGCGGGGATGACCGCCGGGGCATGGAAGACGTCCGCGGGGGCGGCCGCCCGTACGCCCGTCGCCCGGGCCACCAACCTCACGCGCGCGCTGGAGGCGTACAAGAAGGCCGGGATCGCGGTCGTCGGCCTGGCCGCCGACGGCGAGGCCGAGATCGGTGAGCTGGACGCGCTGAACGGCCCGGTCGTCATCGTCGTCGGCAGCGAGGGCAAGGGACTGTCCCGGCTCGTCGGCGAAACGTGCGACCACCGGGTGCGGATCCCGATGCCGGGAGGCGCCGAGTCGCTGAACGCCGGTGTGGCGGCGGGCATCGTGCTGTACGAGGCGGCGCGCCGGCGGGGCTGACGCCGGGGGCGGCGGAGCACGCCGGCCGGGGCCGCAGCCGTGTGACGCCGCGCGGTGTGCGAGGGGCGGCAGACGGGGTGTGCCCGGTGTGCCGACGGGGTCGTTGCCGGGTGAGGCGGCGCGCCGGCGGGTCTGAACGGGCGTTCGACCATGTCACCCGCATGGAGGATTCCGGGGGGTCCGGACCGGCTTGACGCGGTCCGGACACTTCTGGCGGGTCGAGGCAGTGTCCTAACGCCCCGGCACTCGGTTAGATGAGTGTGGACACCAGAACACCCCGCACACCCACGGGGGACCGCTCGTCGGGACTCGACGACGCTCCCGCGCTGAGCATGGTGAAGGTGCCGAGCGATCCGGCGCAGGTCATCGTCAATCACGCCAGCTTCCGCGTTCAGCTGGGCGTCTCGGCGCGGCGCGCATCGTCGCCGCGGATCGCACGGCACGCAAGTGCCGCCGAGGACACCGCCCGCATTCCCGTCGTCACCAGCATGGGCACGGCGGTACCGGCCGCCGCCCGCCGCCGTCCCGTTGTCTGGAGCGGCCGGTCCGCCCCCGACGACACCGGCGCCCACCGACTGCTCCAGGCCGTGCGGCAGCACGAAGGCGTCCGCCACGCCGACGACCTGTTCACCGACACCGGAGCCACCCAGGTCCTGCCCCACACGGGCACCGGGTACGACTACGGCGACGGCCCGGACACCCAGCCCCTCGCAACCCCGTTCGTCGGCGCCCAGCGCCGCCCCGGCGACGGGCCCCTGCTGCCCCCGATGCGCACCGTCGGCAGCGCCTACGACGAACCCGCCCACGACCACGCCCACGGCACCCCGGACCACGACGAACCCGCCCACGACGACGAGTTCGAGAGCACCGGCCGACACGGCAGGCGGCACGGCGACGACCCGGGCCGGCACGCCTACTACCCCGGCCGCCGGATGAACCTCGGCATGGTCCTGCTCCCGCTGCGCGTCTTCCTCGGCGGCATCTCGATCTACGCCGGGATGAGCAAGCTCTGCGACCCGCTCTACTTCGAGGGCGGCACGCGCGGCTCCATGGTCACGTGGCTGCACACCCTGCATCCCTGGGAAGCCGCCGAGCCACTGCGCCAGTTCGCCCTCGAACACCCCATCGGCTCCGGACTGGCCATCGCCTTCGCCCAGGTCGTCGTCGGTGTCCTGACCATCCTCGGCTGCTGGCAGCGGGCGGCAGCCGTCATCGGGGCGACGCTCTCGGCGGCGCTGCTGGTCACCGTCAGCTGGAAGAGCGTCCCTGCCTACGAGACGCCCGACATCATCTACCTCGCCGCCTGGTCGCCGCTGATCATCGCGGGCGCCCCCGTCTACTCCGTCGACGGCCGCCTCGCGGGGGCGGCCTGGCGCCGGCTCGGTCCCCGCGCGGACATCTGGGACCTGCGTGGCTACGTCCTGCGGCGCGGCGTTCTCATCACCTTCGTGGTGTGCGGGCTGACCATGCTCGTCGGCTCACTGCTCGGCAGCGCGGTCCGCGACGCCGACCGGGTGGTCGTTCCCGGGCCCGGTGAGGCCCCGCGCAACGAGCTTCCGGGGTCACCACTGCCCGAGAAGTCCGGCGAACGGCAGAAGGAGAAGCGGACCCCGTCCGCCCCCACCTCGCCCACCCAGGGCGCCACTTCGGGCGCGGCGAGCCCGTCCGCCGGGACCACCGCCCCCGGGGCGACCCAGGGCGCCGGCTCCGCCACCGGCGCGCCCAGCCAGACCCGGGGCAGCACCGGGCAGGCCTCGCCCCAGCAGACCTCCCCGGCAGGACAGGCCCCGAGCACCACCTCCGGCCCGACCTCGGGCGGCGGCGGTGCCTCCGGCGGCAGCGACGGCACCCCGCGTGGGGGCCACGGCGGCTCCTCCGGGGAGCCGGGGCTGGTGGGCGGCCTGCTCGGGTGACGCCCCCTGCGCCCACGACAACGGGGTCCCGCACGTTCCGTCCGTGCGGGACCCCGTTGTCGTACGCGGGTGACGTCGCGTCGTATGGGGGTGACGTCGTCCCACGCCGGTGACGTCGTCTCAGCGGCCCTGCGCCGCCAGCTCCTTCGCCGCCTCCGTCAGGTCCTTCGCGGTGTCGATCGCCCGCCAGTAGGAGCCCTGGGGGATCGGGAACCCGGCGAGCCGGCGCTCACGCGCGAGGCGCGGGAACGTGGTGCGTTCGTGGTCGCCGCGCTCCGGGAGCAGATCGGCGAATTCGGCGGAGAAGACGTACACACCCGCGTTGATCTCGGAGGTCGACGGCGGGGCCTCGATGAAGTCGGTGATGTGACCGAAACCGTCGGTGCGTACCGCACCCCACGGGATGCGCGGGCGGGCCAGGGCGAGGGTCGCGACGGCGTCCCGCTCGGTGTGGAAGTCGGCCATGTCGCGCAGCGAGAACCGGGTCCAGATGTCGCCGTTGGTGGCGTACCAGGGCTGGTCGGGGTGCGGAAGATGGGCGGCGGCGTACTTCAGGCCGCCGCCGCGGCCGAGAGGTTCCGTCTCGACGACGGTGGTGACGGAGACGGGCAGATCGGTGGTCTCCAGCCACTTCTGGAGCACCTCGGCGAGATGGCCGCAGGAGACGACGACGTCGGTGACGCCCTCCTCGGCGAGCCAGGTGAGCTGATGGCCGATGATCGGGGTTCCCGTGCCGGGGATCTCGACCATCGGCTTGGGCCGGTCGTCGGTGTACGGACGGAGCCGGGAGCCCTGGCCGCCGGCCAGGATGACGGCTTGTACGGGGCGGGAGGCGGCACGCGGGTCGGTCATGCCCGCACTTTACGCGGAGCTCGGCTTGGGGCTGCGGGCAGTCGTGCCGGTTCACTGGTCGGTGCTCGGTGCTCGGTGCTCGGTGCTCGGTGCTCGGTGCTCGCGTTGGCGCGGCGCGGCGCGGGGCGGGGCGGCGCGGCGCGGGGCGGGGCGGGGCGGCGCGGGTGTTCGCGTTGCCGGGCGCACACGGGGTGCCTCCTCACTCTCGACGTCGCCCGAGCGGGAGGTACCCCCACCGCCCACCCGTGCCGCCATGCGGCACGACTGCCCGCGGTGGGCCCGGCGGGCGCGGTGCGGCTGCCCGCGGAGGCGGCGGGGTGTGGTGCGGGTGGGCGGAGGCTGCCTGTGGTCGCGGGGTCAGCCGTTGGCCTTGACCACTCCTGAGGCGAAGGAGGTGTCGCAGACCGGGCGGGCGTAGGACTGTGCCTTGGTCGGGCCGTAGACGCGGACCGCGGCCCTGCCCAGGGAGCGGGCGATCGAGGTGCAGTGCTTCGCCAGCGCCGGGCGGTCGTTCACCGCCTGCTGGAGGTGGGTGAGCGCCACACCCGGGTCCTCCTCCTGCAGCTCGACGAGCAGCTTGTCGCGCAGCACATCCTGCGGTGCACGCGCACCGGCCCGCGACGAGGCGCCGGAGGCGGAGGTGTCCGCGGCGGCGAGCACCGGGCTCGAGGGGGCGCCCGACCAGTTGACCCCCGCGACCGCGAGGGTCCCGGAGAGGACCAGGACGACGGGCAGGACGAGGGCGAGGGAACGGCCGATCCGACGGGCAGGGCCGCCCCGGCCGCGTCGCGTCTGAGGGTTAGTGGAGTGCTTCACGCGTGTGAGGGTAGCGCCCGGTAGCCGCGTGAAAACATTCCGTCACCGTTACGGGGGACGGGGAATCTCCGATTCCGCGCGGCGTGTTGACGCACACTGCTCGAAATGACCGTTGTGCCGGGGTATTTGTCGACAACGTGAAGGGGCCCCGCAGCGCGCCGCGGGGCCCCTTCACGTCAGTACGGTCGACCTCAGTCGGACAGGCGCGCACCCGTCGACGTCGCGAACACGTGGGTCTCACCCGCACGCGGTACGACGTGCAGCAGGCTGCCCTTCTCCGGGACCTCACGGCCGCCGACGCGGACCACGACGTCCTTGGCCTCGCCGTCGACCTGAGCGGTGCCGTACACGAACGCGTCGGAGCCCAGCTCCTCGACGACGTTGACGGTGACCGCGAGACCCTTGCCGGTGTCGGCGCCGGTCACGTCGAAGTGCTCGGGACGGACGCCCACGGTGACGGTCCTGTCCGTGGCCGAGGCCAGCGCGTCACGCTGCACCGGCACCACCGAGTTGCCGAACATCACACCGCCGTCGGCGATCGGGACCTCGATCAGGTTCATGGCGGGGGAGCCGATGAAACCGGCGACGAACAGGTTGGCGGGCTTGTCGTACATGTTGCGCGGGGTGTCGATCTGCTGGAGCAGACCGTCCTTGAGGACCGCGACACGGTCGCCCATGGTCAGGGCCTCGACCTGGTCGTGCGTGACGTAGACGGTGGTGATTCCCAGACGGCGCTGGAGCGAGGCGATCTGCGTACGGGTGGACACACGGAGCTTGGCGTCCAGGTTGGACAGCGGCTCGTCCATGAGGAACACCTGCGGCTCACGCACGATGGCGCGGCCCATGGCGACACGCTGGCGCTGACCGCCGGAGAGCGCCTTCGGCTTGCGGTCCAGGTACTCGGTGAGGTCGAGGATCTTCGCGGCCTCTTCGACCTTCTTCCGGATCTCCGCCTTGTTGACGCCGGCGATCTTGAGCGCGAAGCCCATGTTGTCGGCGACCGACATGTGCGGGTAGAGCGCGTAGTTCTGGAACACCATGGCGATGTCCCGGTCCTTCGGCGGCAGGTGGGTGACGTCGCGGTCGCCGATGCGGATGGCGCCGCCGTTGACGTCCTCGAGCCCCGCGAGCATGCGGAGCGAGGTGGACTTGCCGCAGCCGGACGGGCCGACGAGGACGAGGAATTCGCCGTCCGCGATCTCGATGTCCAGGGCGTCGACGGCGGGCTTGGTGGAGCCGGGGTAGACCCGGGTCGCCTTGTCGAACGTGACAGTGGCCATGGTGAATGGTCCCCTTCTACCGGCAGGAACGTGCCGGACGATCCGAGTAGGAAGGTGATGCCACGACGGTGTTCCGTTGTGGTGTGGTCCACATGAGTGAACTGGCACAGGACGGTACCTGGCGTTCACCTGGTCTGTCAGTAGTTCCAGGGCTGTGAATTTCGCGGAAACTTTCGATCACGGAGATGGCTGGGCGTACCCCCACCCAGCGCTCCCCGTCCGGCGGACCCGCGTCCGCGGTGCCCGCGCTCCCGCCGCCCCGGGCCGCATCGGCAGCAGGAGGAGGGAGAGAGGCCGGTCGGCGCGCGTACGGCCTGGGATGATGGGGCGGACCCACTCCCACAAGTGCGTGGCTCGGCGAAAGCGGCACTGTGTACAGTGGACCAGCCTTCGCGCGCGCCGCGCGGCGCCTCCTTAGCTCAGTTGGCCAGAGCAACGCACTTGTAATGCGTAGGTCGTCGGTTCGAATCCGACAGGGGGCTCCAGTACACGGTCCCGGGCCGGTCCGTCTCCGGCCCGGGATTTTCCCTGTCATGCGGCTTCTACGCAGCACTGGCCCGCAGGCGGCGGGCGATCTCCAGGCCGTTCTCGTCGAGGGGGCGGCCGTCCCCGGTCTCCCACAGGCAGTTCTGCAGCAGGCGGCCGTACGTCCACGCGCGCGCACGCGCGCGGTCGAGGCCGAGGACGTCGGTCATGGCGTCGAAGCGCCAGACGATGTCGTCGGGGTCGAAGTTGTTGGCGAGGGCGGGCCAGAGGTCGAAGCCGGGGTCGCCGGCGAGTGGCTTGGGGTCGATGGCGAGCCAGGGGGCGCGGTCGGCGGCGAGGACGTTCTCGTCGTGCAGGTCCCAGTGCAGGAGGCGGTCACCGGGTTCGTCGGCGACCTCGCGTACCGCGGCGGCGCAGTCGGCGACGATGCGGCGGGCGGCGGGGTCCGGGATGCGGCCGAGTGCCGGAGGGGTCCGCTCCAGCATGGACGCGGTGATGTCGCCGAGACGGCGCATGCCGTCGGGGGCCGGGGTGGTGTGGAGGCGGGCGAGGAGGCGGGCGATGACCAGGACGCCCTCGTGGACGTCGGGGTGGTGGGCGAGCATCCGGGTGGCGTCGAGGCGTTCCAGGAGCAGGGTGCCGGTGGGTTCGTCGTGGTCGAGCAGGCGGACCGCCCCGACGCCGTTCCACAGGCGCAGCGCGGTCGGTTCGCCCTCGCTCTCGTGGTCGCGGATCTGGAGTTTCAGTACCGCGGGGGTGCCGTCCGCGCGGTCGACGGGGAGGACCAGGGCGCTCACGCCGTGCATGGGCGCCCCGGTGACGCTCAGGTCCCAGCGGTCGAGGAAGGCGGCGGCGCGGTCCGGAAGGGCGGCGATGAAGGCCCGGCCGGCTTCCTTGTTGTACTTCTCCTGGGCGGCGGCGAGTTCCGCGGGAATGTCGATCACTTCTCGCACGGTAGTGGCGTGCGGGAGCGGGGGCCCGTGGTTTTGCCGGGCGTCCTCACGGCTCCAGGACGACCTTCCCGATGGTGCCCCTGCTCTCCAGGGCCCGGTGGGCGGCGGCGGCCTCGACGAGCGGGAAGCGGTGCACGGTGGGGGTGAGCCGGCCTGCGGCGGCTTCGGTGAGGGCGCGGAGTTCCAGGGTGCGGACGGGGTTGGGGCCGCCGGCCCTGCGCATCATCTCGGGGCCGAGGACGTTGCTGGAGAGGCCTTCGACGAGGTACGGGCTGTCGCTGTCGATGCCTTGGGAGGACCAGCCGAAGACGATGTGCCGGCCCTCGGAGGAGAGGAGACCGACCACCGCGCGGGCGACGTCCCCGCCCACGCCGTCGTACAGGATGGTGATCCTGCCGCGGTGGGCGTCGAGGTGTTCGGGCCAGTCCGGGGCCGTGTAGTCGACGGCGAGGTCGGCGCCGTTGGCCCTCGCCCGCGCGGTCTTCGTGGGGCCGCCGGCCAGGGCGATGACGGTGGCGCCGGCGTTCCTGGCGTACTGGACGAGGAGTGTGCCGATGCCGCCCGCCGCGGCCGGGACGACGACCACGTCCGTGGGGCCCGGTTCGGCGAACTGCACGATTCCCATGGCCGTACGTCCTGTGCCGATCATGGCGACGGCCTCGGCGAAGTCCAGCCGCTCCGGGATCTCGTGCAGTCGGCCGGTGTCGGTGACCGCCAGTTCGGCGTAGCCGCCGGGCGCGAACCCCAGGTGGGCGACCACGCGGCGGCCGAGCAGGTCCTCGGGGGCGCCCGTGCCGAGCGCGTCGACGATTCCCGCGACCTCGCGGCCGGGGACGGTCGGCAGGGTGGTGGGGGCCGGAGCCGGGCCCTGCATCCCTGCGCGCAGGGCCGTGTCGAGGAGGTGGACGCCGGCCGCGCGGACGGCGATACGGATCTGACCCGGGCCCGGCCGGGGGTCTTCGACTTCCTCGTACATGAGGTTCTCGGCCGGGCCGTGGGCGTGCAGGCGGATGGCGTGCATCGGGGTCTCCCAGTGGGTTGCGGCGCCGGGTGGTGCGCCGTTACGGCTCCCACGGTGTGACCTCAAGCTCGCTTGAGGTCAAGCGCGTTCCGGCCGAGGGCGAGGGAGACGGCCGTCAGGGCGCTGTTGAAGGAGACCTCCGAGAGCACACCGGGCGCGGCGACCTGGTCACCCGCGAGGTAGACGCCGTCGCCCCGGTCGACGGCGGGCCGGTCGCGCCAGCTGGTGCCGGGCGGGTCGACGGCGCCGGTACGGCCGTTCGCCACCGCCTGCCGCCGCCAGGTGACCCGCTCCCGCCAGCCCGGGAAGGCCACGTCCAGCAGTTCCTCCGCGCGAGCGGTGCCGTCCGCCCTGGACTCGTGGGGGGCGATGGGGATCTGGCCCTGGATCAGCTGTTCGCCGGCCGGGGCGAGGGTGCGGTCCTGCGCGGTGAAGCGCTCCAGCCAGCCCGGCGCGTCCAGGTCGGACACGACGAACGCGTCACCGCGGCGGGTGCGCAGGGCGAGGTCGACCAGGACGGTGCGGCCGCTCGGCCAGGTCAGTGCGGCGTCGCCGAGGAGACGGCGGGCGGAGTCCAGCGAGGTGGCGACGACGACCGGGGCGCCGTGGGGCACGGTGCCGACGCGGGAGAGGGTCTCCATCCGTACGCCCAGGTCCCACGCGCGGGCCGCCATCCGGTCGATGAGGCCGCCCCAGCCGCCACGCGGATAGTGCGCCTCCGGGGGAAGCCTGGTGGCGCGGCGCAGGCGTTCTTGTACGAACGAGGCGGACAGGGAGCCCGGGTCGTGGTGGAAGAGCGCGACCGCCGCGTAGTGGGCGGCGGCACGGGCGCCCTCCTCGCCGGCGATCCGGGTGGCCCAGGTGCGGAAGTCGGTGTCGACGGGGGCCTGCGTGCCGGTGTGGCGCAGCAGTTTCAGCAGCGCGAAGGGCGGGGTGCGGCGCAGGGTGCCCCGGTGGCGGAGTCGCAGCCGGGTCGCTTCCAGGGGTGGGACGGGCGCGAGCGGCCCGATGAGGCCGCGCTGACGGAGCCAGGTCCAGTGGGGGCCGCCGCTGTAGAGGGCGTGGGGTCCTTCATTGGTCCGGTAAGGGCCATCGGCGGTGCGGGCGCGGCCACCGAGGGTGTGGTGGGCCTCGTGGACGGTGACCTTGGCGCCCGCCTCCGCGGCGGCGATCGCTGCGGTGAGTCCGGCGAAGCCGCCGCCGATGACGGTGATGCGGTGCATGGCTGGGGGTCTCCCTTGGTCGGGGTCGCCTTCCGGCGTCGTGAAGACGACGGAGCGAGGGCGCCGGAATGTGACATGCGTGGGTTTTCGCAGGTCGGGGGGATTGTCAGTGGTGGGGTGCAGCATGGGGTCATGGCGAGGAGAGCGGTCGGTGGTCCGGTGGTGAAGGCGGCGCGGCGCCCCGAGCTGCGGCTGCCGGCGCTGGAGCGGTACGCGGGGGGTGAGCTGGAGCCGGACGGGGACTACGACGGGCTGGAGTTCCGGGAGGCGGACTTCGCCGGGCAGGACGGTGGCGGGGCGCGCTTCATGGACTGTGTGCTGACGGGGTGCGCGCTGGACGAGACGCGACTGTCCCGTGCGCGGGTACTGGACTCGGTGCTCGCCGGTGTCCGGGGGGTGGGCACGGACCTCGCCGAGGCGACCCTGCGCGACGTCGAGCTGACCGAGGCGCGGCTCGGGGGGACGCAGCTCCACGGGGCGGGGCTGGAGCGGGTCCTGATCCGCGGCGGCAAGATCGATTTTCTGAACCTGCGCGGGTCTCGGCTCAAGGACGTGGTCTTCGAGGGCTGTGTCCTGGTGGAGCCGGACTTCGGCGGGGCGCGGCTGGAGCGCGTGGAGTTCGTGGACTGCGCGCTGAAGGGCGCGGACCTCTCGGGTGCCACGCTGAAGGACGTGGATCTGAGGGGAGCCGCTTCGCTGGAGATCGCGAGGGGGGTGGACCGGCTGTCGGGGGCGGTGATCAGCACGGCCCAGCTGCTGGATCTGGCGCCGGTGCTGGCGGGGGAGCTGGGGATCAGGGTGGAGGGCTGAGCCGCCGGGCTACGTCAGGCGGGGGAAGCGGGCCTGGAGGGTCCAGACGGCCGGGTTTTCGGCGAGGTCGTCGTGGAGGTCGGTCAGGTCGGCGAGGAGATCGTGGAGGAAGTCGCGGGCCTCGCGGCGGAGTTCGGCGTGGGAGAAGGTCAAGGGGGGCTCGGCGGCGGGCAGCCATTCCGCCTCGATGTCCACCCAGCCGAAGCGGCGCTCGAAGAGCAGGCGGTCGGTGGACTCGGTGAAGTCCAGTTCCGCGTGCTGGGGCCGGGAGGCGCGGGAGCCGGCCGGGTCCCGGTCGACGTGCTCCACGATGTCGCACAGTGCCCAGGCGAAGTCGAGCACCGGCACCCATCCCCAGGCTGTGGACAGTTCACGGTCCGTCCTGGTGTCGGCGAGGTAGACGTCGCCGCAGAACAGGTCGTGGCGCAGGGCGTGGACGTCCGCGCGGCGGTAGTCGGTCTGCGGGGGGTCGGGGAAGCGGTTGGAGAGGGCGTAGCCGATGTCGAGCACGTGGGTGATGGTGTCACGGCGCGGCGCACCGGCCCTCGTGGGATCCCGGGGAGCGCTCATGGCGTCCTCATAGGATCCCGGAGTGCGCTCCTACCGCCCCCGCTCCGGCTCTCGCGCCGTCGTCGCCGTCCTGCTCACGGTGTCGCTGGCGGCGTGCGGAAGTGGTTCGGGGGCCGGTTCCGACGGGTCCGGCGGGTCCGGTGCCGGCGACCCGTACTTCCCGCAGTCCGGCAACGGCGGCTATGACGTCGTCCACTACGCCCTCGGCCTCTCCTACGACCCCCGCGCCCGCCACCTCACCGGGACCGCGACGATCACCGCCCGCGCGACGCGGGACCTCACCGCGCTCAACCTCGACCTCGAGGGTCTCGACGTCGAGGCCGTCACCGTCGGCGGTGCGAGCGCCCGGTGGAGCCGCGACGGTCAGGAGCTGACCGTCCGGCCGCGCGAGAAGCTCGACCGGGAGGCGCGCTTCCGTGTCGCCGTCCGCTATTCCGGCACTCCGGAGACCGTCACCGACCCGGACGGCTCCGAGGAGGGCTGGCTGCGTACCGCCGACGGGGCGCTGGCGCTGGGGCAGCCGGTGGGGTCGATGACGTGGTTCCCGGGCAACCACCACCCGTCCGACAAGGCGACGTACAGCCTCGCGGTGACCGTGCCGAAAGGGCTGCGGGCGGTGTCCAACGGGGAGCCGGACGGCGAGGAGACGAAGGAGGGCCGTACGACGTACCGGTGGCGCACCACCGAGCCGATGGCGAGCTATCTCGCCACCCTCGCCATCGGCAGGTACGAGACCGACCGCGCCGAGACCGACGGCGGTCTGCCCGTGTACACGGCCGTCGACCCGGAACAGGCGGAGGCGAGCCGCGCGATCCTCGCACGGATTCCGGAGGTCGTGGCCTGGGCGGAGCGGACCTTCGGGCCGTACCCGTTCTCCTCCACGGGCGCGATCGTCGACCGTCCCGAGGACGCCGGATACGCCCTGGAGACGCAGAACCGCCCCGTGTTCCCCGGCGCCCCCGACATCGGGTTGCTGGTCCACGAGATCGCCCACCAGTGGTACGGGAACTCCGTCACCCCGCGGACCTGGCGGGACATGTGGCTCAACGAGGGTTTCGCGACGTACGCGCTGTGGCTCTGGCAGGAGGATCACGGCGGTGGCACCGCGCAGCAGACCTTCGACGCGCTGTACGCCGGTGGGTACTTCCCGGACGCGGAGACCAATCAGGCGCTCTGGGCCTTCCCGCCGGCCGAGCCGCCGGACGCGGCGCGCATCTCGGCCACTCCCGTGTACTGGCGCGGTGCGATGGTCCTGCACAAGGTCCGGCAGACGGTCGGTGACGACGCCTTCGCCGCCCTTCTGCGGGGCTGGGCGGAGGAGCACCGTCATGGCATCGCGGACACCGGCGAGTTCACGGCGTACGTGGAGGAGACGGCGCCGGACAAGGACTTCGGGGGGATCTGGGAACAGTGGCTGTACGGGGAGGGGCGGCCGGCGCGGCCGTGAGTCACGCCTGCGACCGTGCCGCCCGGTGCCGCCTCGCGTAGGACCAGGTCACCGCGGTCATCAGGGCCGGGACGGCGAACAGCGGGGCGAAGGCGGCGGCCCAGACGGTCTGTGCGGTGCCGTCGGCCATGAAGGTCCGGCTCTCGACGGTGAAGGCGACCACGAGCTGCCACAGGGCCACCACGATCAGCGCGCCCGAGGCGGTCCAGGACAGTGCGGTGAGGGCCCGGGGCCGCAGGGGCCGCCACCGGTCGCTGACGAGCAGCAGAGGAAAGAGGGCGGCCAGTTCGGTGAGGACGGACAGGCCGACGACGTAGGCGATGCCCCAGCCCGGGATGGCGAAGACGTCGCGCAGCACCTGGTCGGTGTAGCCCACGTGGACGCCGGATGCCATGGCGATGCGCCACAGGCCGGACGGGAGCGCGCAGAGCGCGATGGCGTGGGCGGTGCGACGGGCCCAGGCCGGAGCGGGACGTGGTGCGGGGAACGGAACGGTCGCCGTGGTCATGGTGTCCATGCTGCTCGCGGGCCCGGCGGCCGGTCGTCATGCGCGGTGCCGGTCCGTCTCCGCCGTGTGGGGGAGGGGCGCACCGGCCGAGGGGAGGATCCGGTGAGGGCCGGAAGGGCCCGGACCGCTCCACCGCATGCCGGAGCCCCGGCCCGGCTGGGAGCCGGGCCGGGGCTCCGGCATGGAGGCGGCGTCCGTCAGACGCTGACGCCGAAGTCCTGGGCGATGCCCACGAGACCCGAGGCGTAGCCCTGGCCGACCGCGCGGAACTTCCACTCCGCGCCGTTGCGGTACAGCTCGCCGAAGACCATGGCGGTCTCGGTGGCCGCGTCCTCCGACAGGTCGTAGCGGGCGATCTCGGCGCCGCCGGCCTGGTTGAGGATGCGGATGTAGGCGTTGCGCACCTGGCCGAAGTTCTGCGAGCGGTTCTCGGCGTCGTAGATCGACACCGGGAAGACGATCTTGTCGATGTCGGCCGGGAGCGCGGCCAGGTTGACGTTGATCGCCTCGTCGTCGCCCGCGCCCTCGCCCGTGCGGTTGTCACCGGTGTGGACGATGGTGTTGTCCGGGGTCTGCTTGTTGTTGAAGAACACGAAGTGGCCGTCCGAGTAGACCCTGCCCTGCGTGTTGACCGCGATCGCCGAGGCGTCGAGGTCGAAGTCCGTGCCGGTGGTGGTGCGGACGTCCCAGCCGAGGCCCACGGTGACGGCGGTCAGGCCCGGAGCCTCCTTGGTGAGCGAGACGTTGCCACCCTTGGACAGGCTTACAGCCATTGTTGGGAGTCCCTTCCCTCGTTTACGTACGGCTAGAAGCTACAGCTACCACCTTGAACGCGGAGAGGGGTACGCGAGGTTCCAGCTCGCTTTACTTTCTTTACCCGGTTCTGTCGGGATCCGTGCGGCATCCGCCCGGGACCGGAACCGATATTCGGGTGACGTGACCCTGTCGGACGCGGGAACCTGTACGGCATGTCCGGTCCGTATGTCATCCGCGGCTCCGTCTCCCTGCCCGAGGCGGAGCTCATGTGGCGTTTCTCGCGGTCGTCCGGACCGGGTGGGCAGCATGTGAACACCAGTGACTCCCAGGTCGAACTGCGCTTCGATCTCGCCGGTACCGAGGCGCTGCCCGAGGTGTGGAAGCAGCGGGCGCTGGAGCGGCTGGAGGGGCGGCTGACGGGTGGGGTGATCACTGTTCGCGCTTCGGAGCACCGCTCGCAGTGGCGCAACCGTGAGACCGCTGCCGTACGGCTGGCCGCGCTGCTCGCGGAGGCGACCGCGCCTCCGCCCAAGCCGCGCAGGCCGACCCGCATTCCGCGCGGCATCAACGAACGGCGGTTGCGGGAGAAGAAGCAGCGGTCCGAGACGAAGCGGGGGCGCTCCGCGCGGGACTGGGGGTGAGGTTGTGTCTCCCCAGGGCGTGGTTCGCGCCCTGGGGGTGATCCCGGCCCCCGGGGGCGCCGCCCTGGCGGCAGTTGCGGAGGTGGGTGACCGGGAGTTCCGGGGGTGTCCGTCGTGTGGTTCCCGCGGGTCCGTTGTGGCCGGTCGCGCGGTTCCCCGCGCTCCTTCGGGGCGCGTCTCGCCCTGCTCCTGATCGGGGCGGACCCGTAGGGTGAGGGCGGCCTTGAGGTTCTTCGGGGTGATCCCGTCGGGACGGACTGCCGTAGTCGTCGTCACCCGGGCACTCGAGGGGCGCACATTCCGTCCCGTTCAAAGGGATTTCGGCCGCGCGGACCAGGCGTTCAGCCCAACTGCCGGTAACGGCCCCGGAAATACGTCAGCGGACCGGCTTCCGCACTCGGCACGCGCGCGGTCAGGACGTGTCCGATCACCAGGGTGTGGTCCCCCGCCGGCACCCGCTGTTCCGTGCGGCACTCCAGGGTCGCCAGCGCACCGCCCACGAGCGGGGCGCCGCTGTACTCGCCGCGACGGTACGGAATGTCCGCGAACAGCAGGCGGTCGCTGACCCGGCCCTTCATCGCGAAGCGGCCCGCGATGTGCCGCTGGCTCTCGGAGAGCACGGACACCGCCCACAGCGGCTGTTCGTCGAGCAGGTCGTCCATGCGGGAGCCGTTGCGCAGGCTGACCAGCACCAGCGGCGGGTCCAGGGAGACCGACAGGAACGCGGTCGCGGTCATGCCGACCTCCTCGCCGGCCGGCGCCCCGGGGTCGTCCGGGTCCAGCGGCGGCTCCTGTGCGGTCACCAGGACCACGCCGGCGGCCAGGCGGGACAGGGCGGCGCGGAACTCGTCGTTGCTCACCCCCTCAGCATGCCGGGCGGCGGACGGAGCGGTGATCGTGGCCGGGGCGGCGGGAGTGTTCAGCACACGGGAACGCTAATCTCCGCTCCGGGCGCGCCGCATCGGGCCGTGGCCCGAGCCGGGACCTAGGACCAACGTCCGATCCGGGCACAGGCCCCGCGCAACCGCCGCAAAGAACGCGTTCGGGAAAAGCGCGGGGCAACTACGGAAAGACCACGCAGTTGTTCACCTTTGGCTGTGACTTGAGTCACAAGGGGTGGGAATTGTTGACCCTGTGTACCGAGTGAGCAGCGCGCTGTGATTCAGTGGCGGGGAAGCTGGTACGACGATACGCCGAAGAGAACCCTTGATTCGCTCCGAGGTCTCGGGGGGAGGGCGAGGATGGAGACCGAGTCGGAACCCTACGTTCGTCTTGCGTCGCTGCGGCAACTCCACCAGGCCATGGCCGACATGAACACGGCACGCAGCCTGGCGGACACGTTGCAGACGGTCGCGGACGGCGTCGTGGGCGCCCTCGGGTACGAGCTGGCGGCCGTCAACCTCGTACGCCCCGACGGCGATCTCGTGGTCGCCGCACTGGCCGGGAACTCCGCCGCCGAGGCCCTCATCACCGGCCGGGCCGGGTCCCGCGACTCCTGGGACCGCCGCCTGGCCATGGGTGAACGCTGGGGCGACCTGGTCTTCATACCGCACACCGAGGGCTGGGTCCTCGATGACGACGACGTCCCGCAGTGGTACACCGACGGGCCCGCGCCCCGCTTCGAGGACGAGTGGCACCCCTCCGACCGGCTCTTCGCCCCGATGTACGCGCCCGGCCCGCAGGGCGGCGGCACCTCCGGGGAACTGGTCGGCGTGCTCTCCGTGGACCGCCCGCGCAACGGCCGACGGCCCGGCGCCTGGGGCCGCGAGGCCCTGCAGATGTACGCCTTCCAGGCCGCCATCGCGATCAGCAACGCGCGTCTGCGCGCCAACATGCAGCGCGCCCTGGTCCGCCTGGAACGCGAGCAGCAGGCACTGCGCGCCAGCGAGGAGAGCTTCCGGCAGGCCTTCGAGTACGCGCCCTCCGGCATGGCGATCGCCGAGATGGGCGGCGACCAGCACGGCCGGATCCTGCGCACCAACGACGCCCTGTGCCGGCTGCTCGGCCGGCCCGCCTCCGCGATGCGCCGCTACTCCTTCTCCGATCTCGTCCACCCCGAGGACATAGGCACCCTGCTGCGCACCTCCGCGGAGGGCGGCCGCGCCGAGCTGCGCCTGGGCCGCCGCGACAACACCTTCGTCTGGGTCTCGCTGCGCAACTCCGTCGTCGCCGACGCCGCCGACGGCCCGCGCTTCCTGCTCACCCACGTCGAGGACATCGAGGAGCGCAAGCGCCGCGAGCTCCAGCTCGCCCACCGCGCCTCCCACGACTCCCTGACCGGGCTGCCGAACTCCGCCGAACTGCGGGCGCGCCTCTCCTCCCGGCTGTGCCGGCAGCAGCCGCAGAGCGCGCTGCCCGCCGACGTCGAGTCCATGGACCCCTTCGAGTCCTTCGACTCCCACGACGCCGCCTACGGCCCGCCGGCCTTCGACCGGGGGCACGACTTCGACTTCCCGCCGGACGCCGAGAGGTACGCCGGGTTCGACCGTCATGTGCACACGATCGCGCCGGCCGCGGAGTTCGACGACGGCGCCAAGGGGCTCGCGGTGCTCTTCTGCGACCTCGACGGTTTCAAGTCGATCAACGACCGGTTCGGGCACAACGCGGGTGACGCGGTACTCATCGAGGTCGCCCGCCGGCTCGGCAACGGCGTACGGGACGGCGACACCGTCGCCCGGCTCGGTGGCGACGAGTTCGTGATCCTCGCCGACGGGCTCGGCCGGGCCGACGCCCAGGACCTGGCCGTACGGCTGCGCAACGAGATCATCCAGCCCATCCGGGCCGAGGGCCGGGCCGTACGGGTCGGTGCCAGCTTCGGTATCGGCTGGGCACATTGCGGGATGACCGCGGACGAAGTGCTGAAGTCAGCCGACGAGCGGATGTACGTCGAGAAACGATCTCGTCCCAAACAGCACCGACGTGCGGGATGATGCGCAGGTCAGCGAGTTGATGCGATCCGGGTCACCCATTCGGCTCAGGGGGACCGGGTAGGCTCGCCTTCTCCGCACACGTACCACACCCGATCCGCAGCTAGGAGCACCAAGGGATGACGCCCGGCAGCAACGGCGCGAGCACGCCCGAGGACGACGACCCGTTCGGCTACCTCTACGCCGACGGGCAGGCCAACGGGGCACAGCCGCCGTCCGGCGGCTACGGCTACCCGAACTCGGTCAACCGGGTGCGGCCGGTGGGAAGCCGGCAGTACGGCCAGCAGGGCCCCGCTCCCCAGGCACCGCCGCAGCAGGGCGCCTACGCCCAGCCGAGCGCCAACTATGCCGCCCCGGAGACACTGCCCGGCGGCGCCACCACGACCTCGTCGCACCAGCCGTCGCACGGCGGAGGCGGTGGCCGGGGCCGCGGTCCCAACACCAAGGGCCTCCTCATCGGCGCGATCGCGGTCGTCGCCGCGGTCGTCATCGGCATTGGCATCGCCATGATCGGCGGCGACGACGACGAGAAGGGCGGCGACCAGGCGGGCGCCGGCCCGACCCAGACCCAGGGCCAGGGGGAGCCGAGCGCGTCGGCGAGCAAGGACGGGGCGGACGAGGAGAAGACCGAACTCCCGACCATCGACGCGAAGGCGCTCCGCTTGGACGGGGAAGCGGCCACGGCCTCCGACATCAAGGGCGCGAAGGCCGACGGTGGCGTCTATGTGACGGGCTTCAACAAGGTGGGCGCGAAGGTCACCTGGACCGTCGACGGCATCAAGAAAGGCACCTACCGCTTCTATGTGGGCTACGGCATCCCGGGTGAGGACGCCAACGCGACCGTAGTGGTCAACGGCAAGCCCGCGACCCGTCCCTTGAACATGAAGAACTTCGGCGGAACACCCAAGGGCGACTGGGAAAAGGGCTGGCAGACCACCTGGGCCAACGTGAACCTGACCGACGGCACGAACACCATCGAGCTCGCCTGCAACGAGGGCAACCAGTGCAACGCCATCCTCGACCAGTTCTGGCTGGAAGAGGAGCCGGACGCCTAGGCCGCGTTCGTTTCCCTGGTCACCGTGGTGCCGGTGAGTAGTTCCTCATAGGCCGTACGGTCGAATTCGCCGGCCACCGGGGAGAGGACTGTTGCCGCTGACAACGCGACCGCTCGGGACAGGCCTTCCGGCCAGGGCAGGTGTTCGACCCACGCGGACAGCAGTCCCGCGACCGCCGAGTCGCCGGCGCCGGTCGGGTTGCCGTGGAGGCCGGTGGGTGGGGTGGCGCGCCAGCGGGCATCCGGGGTGACCGCGAGCAGGCCCTGCGGGCCCAGGGAAGCGACCACCGTGGTGGCGCCCCGGCGGCGGGCGTCCTGGGTGGCGCGCAGCGGCTCGTGGGAGCCGGTGAGTTCGGCGAGTTCGTCGGCGTTGGGCTTGAGGATGTCGGGGCGGCCCGCCACCCCGCGGCGCAGCGCCGCGCCGTTGGTGTCGAGGAGGGCCGGCACCCCGGCCGCGCGGGCGGTGCGGATCAGGCTCGCGTACGCGCCCACCGGGACGCCCGGAGGGAGGCTGCCGCACAGGGCCACCGCCGAGGCGGAGGCCAGCAGATCCTCGTACACCTCCTGGAACGCGGACCACTCGGCGTGGCTGACGGCCGGGCCGGGCTCGTTGAGCTGGGTGGTGTCGCCGGAGCGTGTGTCGACGACGGCGATGGTGCGCCGGGTCGTGCCGGAGACCGGGACCAGCGCGTCTGTCAGCTTCGGGACCTCGGCCAGCCGGTCGCGCAGGACGCGTCCCGTCGTGCCGCCCGAGAAGCCGGTGACCGTCACCTCATGGCCGAGGGCCGCGAGGACCCGCGCCACGTTGACGCCCTTGCCTCCGGGGCGTTCCGTCACCTCGGACACCCGGTGGGAGGAGCCTGGCCGCAAGGACGGTATGCGATAGGTGATGTCGAGAGCGGTGTTCAGCGTGACCGTGAGAATCACCGGACCGACCTCCCCCTGTGTGCCTGCGTGTTTGTCTGTTCCGGGGGCACGATCATGCCAAACGGACGGCGGTCGGCCCACCCCAGGACCGGCCACCGTCCGCTGTGACCGCGGGACGGATCAGCCCAGTTGGGGATCGACCACCCATTCTCCCCGGCGCATCACGCCCACCAGATCGAATCCGGCGTCCAGAACCACCAGGTCGGCGTCCTTTCCGGGCTCCAGGGAGCCGATCCGGTCGTCCAGGCCGAGGAGCCGCGCCGGATTGGCGGAGATCGCCGCGACGACGTCCCCGACGGGCAGCCCGTCCACCGTCACCGCCCGTTTGAAGGCACGGTCCAGGGTGAGCGTGGATCCGGCGATCGAGCCGCCCTCCACCAGCCGGGCCACACCGTCCGCGACCTCGACCTCCAACGTGCCCAGCATGTAGTGGCCGTCACCGAAGCCGGCCGCGTCCATCGCGTCGGTGATGAAGGCGACCCGTTCCCGGCCCGCGTGGTGGAAGGCGAGCTGGAGCGCGGCCGGATGCAGATGCGTACCGTCGTTGATCAGCTCGACGGTGACCCGTTCGTCCTCGAGGAGGGCGGTGATGGGGCCCGGTGCGCGGTGGCCGAGCGGCGGCATCGCGTTGAAGAGGTGGGTGGCGACGGTCGCTCCCGCGTCGATGGCCCGGAGCGTCTGCTCGTACGTGGCGTCCGTGTGCCCGACGGCCGCGATCACGCCGTGCTCGGCGAGCAGCCGTACGGAGTCCAGGCCGCCCGGCAGCTCGGTGGCCAGCGTCATCATCCTCGCGTGCCCGTGCGCGGCGTCGATCAGCTTGCGCACCTCGGCCGGGTCGGGGTCGCGCAGCAACTGCTCGTCGTGTGCGCCCTTGCGGCAGGGGGAGATGAACGGCCCCTCGAAGTGGATGCCGGCGATGTCGCCCTGCTGGGCCAGTTCCGCCAGCATCCCGGCGTGCCGGGCGAGGAAGTGCAGGTCGCCGGTGACGGCGGAGGCGACCACCGTGGTGGTGCCGTGCACACGGTGGGTGTGGACGCCCTTGAGGACGTCCTCGGCGGTGCCGCCGGCGAAGGACGCCCCGCCGCCGCCGTGGTTGTGGAGGTCGACGAAGCCGGGGACCAGCCAGTGGCCGCTCAGGTCGGTCGTCCCGGCGGTGCCGGGCGCGGTGTCCGCGATCCGCGTGCCCTCGACGATCACGCGGCCGTCGTCCACGGTCCCGGTGGGCAGTACCACCCGGGCACCGGCGAGAACCTTGGTGGGGGCCATCAGGTGGTTACCTCCGAAGGGTACGAGGGGTCAGTGGTGTCGTTGATCAGGTCCCAGGCGAGGAGTCCCGCGCCCAGGCATCCGGCGGTGTCCCCGAGGGCTGCGGGGACGAGGGCCGGGAGCTTCTGGAAGGTGACCCGCCGCCGGACGGCCTCCCGCAGAGGTGCGAACAAGGTTTCCCCCGCCCCGGCGAGCCCGCCACCGATGATCAGCGCCCGGGGGTCCAGCAGGGTGAGCGCGGTGACCAGCCCGTCGGCGAGCGCGTCCACCGCCTCCTGCCACACCTGACGGGCCCGTACGTCCCCGGACTCGACGGCCTTCGCGCAGTCCGCCGCGTCCGCGCCCGGGTCGCCGCAGGCGGCCGCCCACGCCTCGCTCACCGCGGAGGCGGACGCGTACCGCTCCAGACAGCCGCGCTGTCCGCACGGACAGGGAGCGCCTCCGGGCCGTACGACGATGTGGCCGATCTCGCCCGCGAAGCCGTGCGCGCCCGCCTCCACCCGGCCGTCGATGCCGATGGCGCCCGCGATACCGGTGCCCAGCGGCACGAACAGGAAGCGGTCGGCACCCTGTCCCGCTCCGATGCGGCCCTCGGCGAGGCCGCCGGTGCGCACGTCGTGGCCGAGAGCGACGGGGACGCCGAGTCGCTCGGTGAGCAGCGCGCGCAGCGGGACGTCGCGCCAGCCGAGATTGGCCGCGTAGACGGCGACGCCCTTCGCCTCGGCGACGATGCCGGGGACGGCGACACCGGCGGCGGACGCGGCCTCGCCGTGCCGGTCGACGCCGTGGGCGCGTAGTTCCGCCGCGAAGCCGAGGATGTCCGCGACGACCGCGTCCGGTCCGCGTTCGCGGCCGGTGGGCCGGCGGGCCTGGTGCAGCAGCGCGCCGTCCGCCCCGACCAGGGCGGCTTTCATCCCGGTGCCGCCCACATCGAGGGCGATGACGTGTTTCACGTGGAACAGTGTGGCCCCCGGACCCATGAGAGGTCTAGTCCACTCACGTGGTGTAGACCTTATTCCGACTATCGAAAAATTTCGGATGGCGCGTGAGGCGCCGGGCAGGAGCGAGGCACGTGCAGCGGCGGGTCAGGACACGGACGATCGCGGTGGTGTCCGCACTGGGACTGACGGGAGTCCTCGGCGGATGCGGGGCCGGCGGCGGATCGTCCGACGTGACCCTGCGCCTGGTCGCCGCCGACTACGGCACCGGCGCGGCCGACAGCTCCGAGAAGTACTGGTCCGAACTGGTCGAGCGGTACGAGTCCGCCCACCCCGGTGTGAAGATCGACGTCAGCGTGTACTCCTGGAACGACGTCGACCGTGAGGTCAGGGAGATGGTCGACGCCGGCGACCCGCCGGACATCGCGCAGATCGGCGCGTACGCCGACTACGCGGCCGAGGGCAAGCTCTACAAGGCCGGCGACCTGCTGTCCATCCCCGTCCAGGCGGACTTCCTCTCGCAGCTCTCCGCCGCGGGGGAGGTGGGCAGCGTGCAGTACGGCATGCCGTTCGCCGCGTCCACGCGCGTGCTGTTCTACAACAAGGACCTGTTCACCGAGGCCGGCCTCACCCCGCCGACGACCTGGGACGAACTCGCCGGGAACGCCGAGACGCTCAAGGCACGGGGCGTGAAGTACCCGTACGCGCTGCCGCTGGGCCCGGAGGAGGCGCAGGCCGAGACCATGCAGTGGCTGCTCAGCGGCGACGGCGGCTACACCGACCTCGCGGGCACGTACGGAATCGACTCCACGGAGAACGTCGCGACCTTCGGCTGGCTGCGCGACGAGCTGGTCGGCAAGGGGCTCACCGGTCCCGTCGCGCCGGGCAAGCTCGACCGTGCCAAGGCGTTCGAGGCGTTCGCCGCCGGGGACGTCGGCATGCTCAACGGGCATCCCTCGCTGATGGAGATGGCCGGGAAGGAGGGCGTGACGTACGGCATGGTGCCGACGCCGGGTGCCGACGGGACGAGCGACTCCACGCTCGGTGTCGCCGACTGGATGATGGCCTTCAAGGAGCCCGGCCACCGCGACCAGGTCGGCGAGTTCCTCGACTTCGTCTACAGCGAGAAGAACGTCCTCGACTTCTCCCGCGAGTACAACCTGCTGCCGGTCACGGGATCCGCGTCCCGCGCGATGGCCGCCTCCGAACAGGACAAGGACCTCAAGCCGTTCCTCGACCAGCTGCCGACCTCGGAGCTCTACCCGGTCGGGAACATGTCCTGGGCGGCGGTCAACGCGGCGGTCAAGAAGGAGATCGGCAAGGCGGTCGCCCCGGGCGGCAGCCCCGCCGGCGTCCTCGGCGTCCTCCAGGCCACGGCCACGCGCGCACAGAGCGCGGAGTAGCCTGCGGCGCATGGACCAGGGGGACGAGCAACACGAGACCGGCGGCGGGCTGGCCCGGCGCGAGCGGGACGTCCTCGCGCTGGAGCGCCGGGGTTTCACCGGCCCCGGCGTGAAGGAGCGCGCGATCCGCGAGGAGCTGGGGCTGGCCCCGGTCCGCTACTACCAGCTCCTCAACGCCCTCCTGGACGACCCCCGGGCCCTCGCCCACGACCCGGTGACGGTCAACCGCCTGCGCCGGGTGCGGGAGTCGCGCCGCGCGGAACGCTGAGCGGAGGCGGGGTCAGGGCATGCTGTCCGCCAGCGCCCGCAGCAGCCGTACGACGCCGGCCGGGCCGTCCGTCACCACATCGGCGCGCTCCCGCAGCTCCGTGACCTCGTTGCTGCCGCTGCAGACGAGGAGGCCGGGGGTGCCGGCGGAGCGGAGTTTGTCGACGGCCGTGTAGGCGGCCAGGTCGCCGAGGTCGTCGCCGGCGTAGAGGACCGAACCTGCGCCGATCTCACGGGCGTACTCCATCAGGGCCACCCCTTTGTCCATGCCGGGCGGGCGCAGCTCCAGGACCATGCGGCCGGGCTCGACGACGAGGCCGTGCCGGGTGGCGAGGTCGCTGAGCGGCTCGCGCAGGGCCTCGAAGGCGGCCTCGGGATCGGCGGCCCTGCGGGTGTGGACGGCCACCGCCCGGCCGCCCTTCTCCTCGATCCACGTGCCCTGCCACGCGCCGGCCCGGTCGAGCAGCCCGGGCAGCTCCTCGCGGGCCGCGGCGACACCGGGATGCGGCGCGGGCGCGGTGACGGTACCGGTGACGGCGTCCCAGCGCTCGGCCCCGTAGTGGCCGAGAACGACCAGGTGCTCCAGACCGGGGACGCCGGCGAAGCCGCCGTTGCGGACCGCGACACCCGCCGGCCGGCCCGTGACGACCGCGACCGCGGCCACCTTCGGGGCGAGCTCGGCGAGTGCGGGCACCGCGTCGGGGTGCGCGCGGGCCTGCTCGGGGTCGGCCACGATCGGCGCGAGCGTCCCGTCGAAGTCGAGCCCGATCAGCGCCTTGTCCGGGTGGGTGAGAAGCGCCTCCAGCCCTTCCCGTCCGGCCTGCGTGGCGGGCGTCGGCGTGGCATTCGGGTCCGTGGAATCCGTATGGCTGGCCATACCGCCCAACCTATCCACGGTTGGCCCGGCCCACGCCTGCCCGACCGGCCATACCGGTCGGCCGGGTGCCCGGCTGTCCCGCCGCGCCTGCGACCGGCTGGGCGTGTGGTCGCCCGCGAAGCCTGTCTGTCCGTGGGTCTGTGCCGCCGGGTCTGTGCCGCCGGGGCCGTGCGGCCGGCTCCCGGTCGGCGGGGTGCGGGGGGTGTTGCGCCGGGTGGGTGGTCGGTTGGGCGTGTGGTTACCCACGGGCTCGCCTGTCCGTGGTGTTCGCTGCCCGGCCGGTGGGACTCCGTGGTGTTCGCCGCCGGGTCGGTGCGTCTCTGTGGTGTTCGCCGCCGGGTCGGTGCGTCTCTGTGGTGTTCGCCGCCGGGCCCGTGCGGCCGGTCATTCCGGTCGGTCGGGTGCCTGCCCGGTCCGCAGCGCGTCCAGCTGGTTCAGGAACCAGCGCGCCGGAGGGAGCGCGGTGGCCGATGCCGCCAGGCGCTTGGTGCGGTCGGTGCGGTCGGCCCGGTTCATCGTCAGCGCCTCGTGCAGGGCGTGGGCCGTCTCGACGACGTCGTACGGGTTGACCGTGATCGCGTCCTCGCCCAGCTCCTCGTGGGCGCCCGCCTCCCGCGA
This sequence comes from Streptomyces sp. NPDC031365, assembly GCF_055569765.1. Lineage (NCBI taxonomy): Bacteria > Bacillati > Actinomycetota > Actinomycetes > Kitasatosporales > Streptomycetaceae > Streptomyces > Streptomyces sp. NPDC031365. Next base: position 186,196 of record NZ_JBVIIM010000001.1, read on the forward strand.
CAGCACCAGCGCGCAGCCCGCGTCGGAGACGACCGGGACCTCCTTGGCGACCAGGTTCATGCCGTCGCGGATGGGGTTGACCAGGGCCACGTCCGCCAGCCGGTAGGCGGCGAGCGAGCGTGCGAAGTCGTCCTTGACGTGGAGGACGACCGGCTGCCAGCCGGGTGTGCCGTACTGCTCGTTGATCTCCTCCGCGACCCGCCGCACCTCGGCGGTGTAGTCGCGGTAGACGGCGAGATCCTGCCGGGAGGGGTAGGCGAAGGCGACGTGCACCACGCGTTCGCGCCACTCGGGACGGTCGTCCAGGAGCTGCCGGTACGCCAGCAGGCCCCGCACGATGTTCTTCGACAGCTCGGTGCGGTCGACCCGGACGATCGTCCGGCGCGCACCGCCGTCGGGCGCCGCGCCGATCTCCTCCCGCAGCGCGGCCATCCGCTCCCCGACGTCCGCCTCATGGGCGCGGGCGCGCAGGAAGTCCGCGTCGGCCCCCAGCCCGTGCACGCCGATCCGCGTGTCCCCGAGGCCGTCCGTGAAGCGCTCGCAGCACGCGGTGAACGCGTCCGCCCAGCGGTGGGTGAGGAAGCCGAGCCGGTCGGCGCCGAGCATCCCGCGCAGCACCTGCCGCGCGATGTCGTCGGGCAGCATCGCGAAGTACTCCGGCGGCGCCCACGGCGTGTGCGAGAAGTGGCTGATGCGCAGGTCGGGGCGGAGTTCCCGGAGCATTCCGGGGACGAGGGTCAGGTGGTAGTCCTGGACCAGTACCGCCGCGCCCCGCGCCGCCTCCTCGGCCAGCGCCCCGGCGAACGTGCGGTTGTAGCTCTCGTACGACGCCCACTGGCGGCGGAACCCGGCGTCGAAGACCGGCTCCACGGGGGTCTGGTACAGCATGTGGTGCACGAACCACAGCACCGAGTTGGCGATCCCGTTGTACGCGTCCGCGTGGACGTCCGCCGGGATGTCCAGCATCCGCACGCCGTCCTCGCCGGCCCCGCGCCGTACGGCCTCGCGGTCGCCGTCGGACAGCGCCGAGCACACCCACAGCGCGCCCGCCTCCGGCCCGATCGCCGACAGCCCGGACACCAGCCCCCCACCGCCCCGTTTGGCCCGCAGCGACCCGTCATCCGCAACCTCGTACGAGACCGGTCCCCGATTGGAGGCGACCAGCACCTGAGCAGCACCGAAGCTTGAAGCCATACGCCTCAACCTAGCCCGGCCCCCGGAACCTCAAACGTGCCCCCGCGCCACCTCGGCGCCGATTCGGTCACGCGTCCCGGGTCAGGCCACCCTGCGTGCCTGGTATTCCGCGATGTCCGTCATCGGTTGCCGTTCCTCCGTGTCGACGGAGTAGGTGCGGGGTTCGAAGGCGTCGCCCGTGCGCTCGAACTGGGTCAGCGACGGCCGGATGAGATGGCCGCGGGCCAGCCGCAGCTGGGCGGTGCGGTAGATCGCGGCGGCCATCCGGCCGAGGGCCTGGCCGTCCTGGTGCCGGTGCTTGCGCACCCCGACGTCGACCTGGGCCAGGGCGTCCAGACCCACCAGGTGCAGGGCGTCGACCAGCATGCCGAGCTCGACGCCGTACCCGACCGGGAACGGGAGCCGCTCGAGCAGGCTCCGGCGGGCCGCGTACTCGCCGCCCAGCGGCTGCACGAAGCCGGCCAGCTGCGGCCAGTGCATGTTCAGCAGCGGGCGGGCCATCAGCTCCGTGACCCGGCCGCCCTGACCGGCCGCCGGGCCGAGGGGACGGTCGTACATGGCCTTGACCAGCTGCACGTCCGGCTCGGTGAGCAGCGGGCCGACGATGCCGGAGACGAAGTCGGAGGAGAACTCCCTGAGGTCCGCGTCGACGAAGCACACGATGTCGCCCCGGGTGACCAGCAGCGACCGCCACAGAACCTCGCCCTTGCCGGGCACCGCCGGTATGCGGGGCAGGATCGCGTCCCGGTGCACCACCGTCGCGCCCGCTGCCGCCGCCGCCTCGGCCGTGCGGTCGGTCGAACCCGAGTCGACCACCACGACCTCGTCGACCAGCGGGACACGGTGCACCAGATCGTGGCGGACGACCGACACGATCTCGCCGACCGTCGCCTCCTCGTTCAGCGCGGGCAGCACCACGCTCACCGTCTGCCCCGTGGCGCGTTTCGCCGCCAGGATCCGGTGGAGCGGGCGGTCGGCCACGGACCAGGAGCGGTCGGTCAGCCAGCGCTCGACTTCTTCCAGCACGGTCCCCGGCTCCTCACTGGCCTGTGATCCATCTCGCGGTTCGGACGGACTGTCTCGACCTTCCAGGCCTCGGTTACAGTCTTGAACAACGCCGATGACCCTCGCACGCCGGGGTCGCCGCGCCGACAACTGAACACCGCTCATCCAGAGGGGCAGAGGGATACGGCCCGATGAAGCCCCGGCAACCCTCCAGTCGGTTCCTGTCACGCGGACGTGGCGAGGCTCCCGGCTAGTGAAGGTGCCAAATCCGTCTCACGGCGAGATGCGCCGTGAGGAAGATGAGGAGAAAGGGCCTCGCCTCACATGGCTGTGCAGACTGTTGCAAGCACCACCGAATCCGCCGCCGCGAACGCCGTCGATCTGGGCCCCGCCGCCGCGCTCTCCTGCCGCGAATGCGGCCACCGTGTGCCCCTCGGCCCGGTCTTCGCCTGCGAGGAGTGTTTCGGCCCGCTGGAGATCGCCTACGACTTCTCGGCCTACGACGCCGAGGAGCTGCGCAAGCGGATCGAAGCGGGACCCGCGAACATCTGGCGCTACGCGCCCCTGCTGCCCGTCCCGGCGGACGTGGCCGGCAAGCCGAACCTGAACCCCGGCTGGACCAAGCTCGTCCAGGCCGACAACCTCGCGCGTGAGCTCGGCGTCGACGCCGGCAAGCTGTTCATCAAGGACGACTCCGGCAACCCCACGCACTCCTTCAAGGACCGCGTCGTCGCCCAGGCCATCGAGGCCGCCCGCGCCTTCGGCTTCACCACCCTGTCCTGCTCCTCCACCGGCAACCTCGCCGGCGCGGTCGGTGCCGCCGCCGCCCGGGCGGGTTTCCGCTCCTGCGTGTTCATCCCGCACGACCTGGAGCAGGGCAAGGTCGTCATGGCCGCCGTCTACGGTGGCGAACTCGTCGGCATCGAGGGCAACTACGACGACGTGAACCGCTTCTGCTCCGAGCTGATCGGCGACCCGGCCGGCGAGGGCTGGGGCTTCGTCAACGTCAACCTGAGGCCCTACTACGCGGAGGGGTCCAAGACCCTGGCGTACGAGATCTGCGAGCAGCTCGGCTGGCAGCTCCCGGACCAGCTCGTCATCCCGATCGCCTCCGGCTCGCAGCTCACGAAGATCGACAAGGGGCTGCAGGAGCTGATCAGGCTGGGGCTCGTCGAGGACAAGCCGTACAGGATCTTCGGTGCGCAGGCGGAGGGCTGTTCGCCGGTGTCCACGGCCTACAAGGCCGGGCACGACGTCGTACGCCCGCAGAAGCCGGACACGATCGCCAAGTCGCTGGCGATCGGGAACCCGGCGGACGGGCCGTACGTGCTGGACATCGCGCGTCGCACGGGCGGTGCGGTGGAGGACGTGAACGACGAGCAGATCGTCGACGCGATCAAGTTGCTCGCGCGGACGGAGGGGATCTTCGCGGAGACCGCGGGGGGTGTGACGGTGGGGGTCGCGAAGAAGCTTCTGGAGAGCGGTGCCCTCGACCCGTCGCTGACCACCGTCGTGCTCAACACGGGTGATGGTCTGAAGACGCTGGACGCGGTGGCGGGGACGGGGCTCACGGCGACCGTTCGTCCCAGCCTGGAGTCGTTCCGCGAAGCCGGGCTCGTCTGAGCCGTTCGTCCGCAGGTCCGTTGCGGCGGGTCACGCCCCGCGAGGGTAGCCGCATGTCCATACAGCTTCGCGCCCCCAGGGTGCTGTTCCTTCCGGAGGTTTTGTCGTGAGCGTGACTGTTCGTATCCCTACCATCCTGCGTACCTACACCGGTGGGCAGGCCGAAGTGAGTGCCGAGGGGGCCACCCTCGCCGAGGTCATCTCGGACCTGGAGAAGAACCACACCGGAATCGCCGCCCGGGTTCTGGACGATCAGGGCAAGCTGCGGCGGTTCGTCAATGTGTACGTGAACGATGACGACGTGCGGTTCGAACAGGGGCTGGAGACGGCCACCCCGGAGGGGGCCGGCGTGTCGATCATTCCGGCGGTCGCCGGCGGCTGATCATTACCATCGGTAATGACGGTTACCGAGCGTTGAGGACTTCGCCCCCTCCGTGAGAGATGCGGAGGGGGCAATTCCATGGGATTGAGCGCGGTAGAGTTGGGGAACGCGCTCCCGATCCACTGATCGAAGACCTTGAATTCCTGCCGTACATCCGACTGGATGTAGCCAAAGTGTGGGCACGTTTCGCGGCTTCTGTGACCTTTGTCCGGCCCGGCTTGCCCTGAATTCAGGTGAATTCTCGCCACATTCCGGACCCGTGTCGTCCGGATTTCTCGTCCGATTGACCTGTTGCAGACGGCAGTTGGACAGATACATTCAGCCGCGGTCGACGCGTTCCGGCGCACGCCCCCAACCGTTGGGGGGTGAGGTCTGACCCGGGTCCGCGAAGTGCGGATCTGTGCAAGGGCCAGTAATAGGGGAGTTAGGCATGGCTCAGGGCACCGTCAAGTGGTTCAACGCGGAGAAGGGGTACGGCTTCATCGCGGTCGACGGTGGTGCGGATGTTTTCGTCCACTACAGCGCGATTCAGATGGACGGCTACCGCACCCTCGAAGAAGGCCAGCGGGTCGAGTTCGAGATCTCGCAGGGTCAGAAGGGCCCGCAGGCCGACATGGTTCGTCTCAGCGCCTGAACACGCTACCAACCACAAGCATCTTTCTGCTGACGAAGGGCCCGCACCTCTCGGGGTGCGGGTCCTTCGCCGTGCCCGGAAGGCCCGTGGTGGGGGCGCGCGCCCATGGTCGCGCCCGGCTGGGCGCCCCGTGACTCCCCCGGGCGCCTGCGCCCACCCGTCACCCGACCACCACCCCTCAACGGGCCCGCTTCGCGGGCGCGCCTTGCACTCGGGGGGGTCGAGTGCTAATCATTGGCGTTAGCACTCTGAAGGTGAGAGTGACAACGAAGGACCGGGTCGGTGAGGCCCGCGGGCCATGTGGGGCAAGGAACCACAGGGTTGGCGAGCCGTCCGTCGCGGGCGCGGGCGCGGTCCGAAGGAATCACCCCCAGTCCTGGAGGGACCACTTCACATGGCCAAGATCATCGCGTTCGACGAGGAGGCGCGGCGAGGCCTCGAGCGCGGCATGAACCAGCTCGCGGACGCCGTCAAGGTGACGCTCGGCCCCAAGGGCCGCAACGTCGTCCTCGAGAAGAAGTGGGGTGCCCCCACGATCACCAACGATGGTGTGTCCATCGCCAAGGAGATCGAGCTCGAGGACCCGTACGAGAAGATCGGCGCCGAGCTGGTCAAGGAAGTCGCCAAGAAGACGGACGACGTCGCCGGTGACGGTACGACCACCGCGACCGTTCTCGCCCAGGCCCTGGTCAAGGAGGGCCTGCGCAACGTAGCCGCCGGCGCCAACCCGATGGCCCTCAAGCGCGGCATCGAGAAGGCCGTCGAGGCCGTCTCCGGCGCCCTGCTCGAGCAGGCGAAGGATGTCGAGACCAAGGAGCAGATCGCCTCCACGGCCTCCATCTCCGCCGCCGACACCCAGATCGGCGAGCTCATCGCCGAGGCCATGGACAAGGTCGGCAAGGAAGGCGTCATCACCGTCGAGGAGTCCCAGACCTTCGGTCTGGAGCTGGAGCTCACCGAGGGTATGCGCTTCGACAAGGGCTACATCTCGGCGTACTTCGCCACCGACATGGAGCGTATGGAGGCCGTCCTCGACGACCCGTACATCCTGATCGCGAACTCCAAGATCTCCAACGTCAAGGACCTGCTCCCGCTCCTCGAGAAGGTCATGCAGGGCGGCAAGCCGCTGCTGATCATCGCCGAGGACGTCGAGGGCGAGGCCCTGTCGACCCTGGTGGTCAACAAGATCCGTGGCACCTTCAAGTCCGTCGCCGTCAAGGCCCCGGGCTTCGGTGACCGCCGCAAGGCCATGCTCGGCGACATCGCCATCCTCACGGGCGGCGAGGTCATCTCCGAGGAGGTCGGCCTGAAGCTGGAGAACGCCACGATCGACCTGCTGGGCAAGGCCCGCAAGGTCGTCATCACCAAGGACGAGACCACCATCGTCGACGGTGCCGGCTCGGCCGACCAGGTCCAGGGCCGCGTGAACCAGATCCGTGCCGAGATCGAGAACAGCGACTCGGACTACGACCGCGAGAAGCTCCAGGAGCGCCTGGCGAAGCTCGCCGGCGGTGTCGCGGTCATCAAGGCCGGTGCCGCCACCGAGGTGGAGCTCAAGGAGCGCAAGCACCGCATCGAGGACGCCGTGCGCAACGCCAAGGCGGCCGTCGAGGAGGGCATCGTCGCCGGTGGTGGCGTGGCCCTGCTGCAGGCCTCCCAGGTCTTCGAGAAGCTGGAGCTCGAGGGTGACGAGGCGACCGGCGCCAACGCCGTGAAGCTCGCCCTGGAGGCGCCGCTGAAGCAGATCGCCGTCAACGGTGGTCTCGAGGGCGGCGTCGTCGTGGAGAAGGTCCGCAACCTCCAGGTCGGCCACGGTCTGAACGCCGCGACCGGCGAGTACGTCGACATGATCGCCGAAGGCATCATCGACCCGGCGAAGGTGACCCGCTCTGCCCTGCAGAACGCCGCCTCCATCGCCGCGCTGTTCCTCACCACCGAGGCCGTCATCGCCGACAAGCCGGAGAAGAACGCGGCCCCGGCCGGCGGCGGCATGCCGGGCGGTGACATGGACTTCTGATCCCTTCGAGGATCGGATCCGTCCGTAGCGTGACCGAGGGCGGCACCCCCTGTTCCGGCAGGGGGTGCCGCCCTCGGGCGTTCGCGGGGTCAGTCGGCGCGGTCCCCGGCTTCCCCGGTGCCGGGGGCGGTGTCCATGGGGGAGAGGAGAACGACGGTGGTCCCCACGGGCGCGACGGTGGTCCCCACGGGCAGGTCGGAGACTGCCGGCACCGGCCGTCCGGCCTCACGGGCCGACGCGGGGCCGGGTCCGTCTCAGAGGTTGCCCATCGGCTCGATGTCGACCCTGACCGGCGTCCCCCACACGCGCAGCACCTCGTAGTCGGTGAACTCGTGCACGAGGCGGTACGCCATGGCGGGCCGGGGCCCGCGCCGCTGCGCCGCGATGAACAGCTCGGCCTCGCGCCGGTCCCGGCGCGGGGTCCCGCACAGCTGCCACGCCTGACCGTTCCACAGCTCCGGCAGCCAGCGCTGCTGGGGCTGCGGCCGGTCACCGCTCACCCCGTACCGGGACTGCGCGGGCTCGGTGGGCGGAACCTGCGGGGCGGGGCCGTTGAACTCGGCGCGGCGGGCGGTACGGCGCCGGGTCTCGCAGAGCAGACACAGATCGGGGGCGCTCTTGTCGACCGGTCCTGTGGGGTGCTCGGCGCAGCGCGTGCTGGGCACGGCCGTGGTGACGCTCTCCTCCAGCAGGTCCAGGGCCCGCCGCAGATCGTTCCTCACTTCGTGCAGCCGGGCGTCCGCGGTGTCGGCGGACAGCGCCTCGCCGTGCTCACCGAGGACCCGCAGGGCCCGGCCCAGGGTGGTGAGCTGCGCGTGGTTCATGGGGAACACTCCGGAATGGGGTGACGGGGCCGGTGTGGAGCGACGGGGTGGGGACGGGGGACGGGGGACGGGTCCAGTATCCCAGCGCGCCGCCGGGTCAGTCCGCCGCCGCTGCCAGCGCCGCGCGCAGGTGGCCGGCGGACTCCGTGAGGAGGCGGGCGGCCGTGGGGGCGTCCACGCCGGCCAGCAGGACCAGGATCGCGTTCTTCACCTCGCCGTCCGTGGCGGCCAGGGCACGCTCGCAGGCGTCGTCGTCCGCTCCCGTCACCTGGGCGACGATACGGCGGGAGCGGGCGCGCAGTTTCTCGTTCGAGGCGCGGACGTCGACCATCAGGTTCCCGTACGTCTTGCCCAGCCGGATCATCGTGATCGTCGACAGCATGTTCAGGACGAGCTTCTGGGCGGTGCCGGCCTTGAGGCGGGTGGAGCCGGTGAGGAACTCCGGGCCCACGACGACCTCGATGCCGTGCTCGGCCGCCGCCGCCAGCGCGCTGCCCCGGTTGCAGGCCAGGCCCACGGTGAGGGCGCCGCATGCGCGGGCGTACGCGACGGCACCGATCGCGTAGGGGGTGCGGCCGGAGGCGGAGACACCGACCACCGAGTCGTCGGCGGTCAGCTTCAGCGCGGCGAGATCGGACTCGGCCAGCTCCCGGGAGTCCTCGGCGCCCTCCACCGAGGTGACCACGGCGTCCGGGCCGCCCGCGATCAGGCCGACGACCTGCGCCGGATCGGTGTTGAACGTCGGCGGGCACTCGGAGGCGTCCAGTACGCCGAGCCGTCCGGCGGTGCCCGCGCCCGCGTAGACCAGCCGCCCGCCGCGGGCCATCCGCTCGGCGACGGCGTCGATCGCGGCGGCGATCGACGGCAGCTGCTCGGCCACGGCACCGGCCACCGCGGCGTCCTCGCCGTTCATCAGCCGCGCGATCTCGAGCGTCGGCAACCGGTCGATGTCCGCGAGTTCCGGCCGGTACGCCTCGGTGGTGAGCGTCTCCAGCTGGGCTCGCAGATCGTGGTTGTGGGAGGTGGGGGTCATGGCGGGTCTTTCCGGTCCGGGGTCGGGAAGCACACTCAGGGGCGCGGGGACCCGCGCGACACGCCACGGACCGCCCGCGGATGACCACGACAGCACACTTTTACGGCCCCTTGCGGAGCACCCGGTGCCGATGCGCCAACGCCTCATAGGAGGCGGCCAGCGCCGGCGCCGCCGCCTCGTACGTCCGCTGGGCGACCCCCACGAACAGACAGTCCACCACCAGCAGCTGCCCCGTCCGGGAGGACATCGCGGCCGGGCGCAGCTCGCTCTCGCGGGCCGTGGACGTGGTCAGGACGGAGTCGGCGTACTGCGTGACGGGGCTGTCCGGGCGGCCGGTGACCGCCACCGTCGTCGCCCCGTGCTCGAAGGCCACCCGGAGGGGTTCGATGACGTCCGCGGTCGAACCGGAGTGGGTGATGGCGATCGCCACGTCCCCGGAACGCAACTGCACCGCGTTGGTGATGGCGAGGTGCGGGTCGCTGTGGGCGTGCGCCAGCAGGCCTATGCGGAGCAGCTTCTGCGTGAGGTCCTGGGCGACCAGACCCGAGGCGCCGACACCGTACACATCGGTGCGGCGGGCGCCGGCCAGGGCGGTCACGGCGGCGGCGAGCTGCACGGTGTCCAGTCCGGCCGCCGTGTCGGCGAGGGTCTGCTGCTCGTCGTAGGCGAGCTTGGCCACGACGTTGGCTATGGGATCGTCCACCGCGATGTCCGTGGTGATGGCGGGCGCGCGCCCGGACTGCTGCTGGGCGGCGAGGCCGGCCAGCGCCAGGCGCAGGTCGCGGTAGCCGGGGTAGCCGAGCAGGCGGGCGGTGCGGACGACGGTGGCCTCGCTGGTGCCGGTGAGTTCGGCGAGTCCGGTGACCGTGAGGGCCGCGCAGCCGGCCGGGTCGTCGGCGACGGCCTCGGCGACCCGCTGCATGGAACGGGTCATCGTCGGAGCCAGTGTGCGCACCTTGGCCGTCAGGGCGGCGGGCGCGGGCGGGGCGGGCGCGCTGCCCCCCGAACCGCCCGCGAAAATTTCCTTCACGTCATTGGTCACGGTATGAAAGATATTTTCGCCTCGGCTCCGCGGTCAAGAGTGCGCACAATAGGGGCATGGACCCCCAGCGCCCCCACGGCGAACCCGGCTCCCACCCGCTCGCCCCGCTCGAGCAGGCGTTGCACGCGGCGCGCGCCCTCGTGCTGGCCGATCTGGTCGCGCGCGAGGTCGCCGAGGCGGACGTGGTGTCCCTCGTCGAGGACTCCGTGACGCACCGCCGCTGGTGGGTCGAGCAGTGGCCGGACGGTGTCGGCTTTCTCGCCGGACTGGTCGCCCAGGACGTGCAGGACGCCCTGCTGGAGCGGTACGGGCGCTGGCCGCTGTGCCCGGTGTGCCCCGCCGGCGACCCGCACGCGCTGGAGGTGGAGCCGGAGCTCGGCCCCGACCCGCACTGGGTGTGCCACAAGGCGGGCGTCAAGGTCGCGGCGGTCGGCGGCCTGGGCGGAGCGGCGTCCTCGTGACCGTGTACATCGATCCGCCCGCCTGGCCGGGCCACGGCCGGATGTGGTCCCACCTCGTCAGCGACCTCTCCTACGCCGAACTGCACACCTTCGCCGACGGCCTGGGCGTGCCCCGCCGCGCCTTCGAACGCGACCACTACGACATCCCCCAGCACCGGTACACCGACGTGGTGCGGGCGGGGGCGGTCGAGGTGAGCAGCCGCGAAGTGGTGCGGCTGCTGCACGGGGCGGGGCTGCGGCGGCGCAAGGGGGCGGCTCAGCCGCGCAGTTCGTAGGTGAGCTGCTCCCCGTCCTCGGACACCTGGGTGAAACCGGCCCGGGTGACGACCTTCTGCGAGGGCACGTTCTCCTGGTCGACGACGGCCACCAGGGTCCGTACGCCGTCCTGGTCCAGCGCCCAGCCCGACAGCGTGCGCAGCGCCTCGGTGGCGTAACCGTGGCCGCGCGCGTCGACGACGAGGTCGTAGCCCATCTCCACGCGGCCGTCCGGGTCGGGAACGCTGTGGAAGCCCATGGCGCCGACCGCGCGGTCGTCGTCGCTGCGGACCAGCACGTACATGCCCCACTCCGGGTGGAACACGCCTTCCTCGTACTGCTTGACCAGCATTCCGGCGCCCTCCCGGGTGCCGTCGGCGGCGCTCCCGCCGGCCCACTCGTAGCCGCCGTCACCCGCCAGGGACAGATCGGTGGCGGTCGCCGGGGTGGCGCCCTCCAGGACGAGCCGCTCCGAGCGGAGCACGGGGTTGTTGCTCCAGTGCCAGTCGGTGACCGGCTCCCGGCCGGGCAGCTCCCCGCGCCCGGTCGCCCACAGGAGTGTCTGCCACGGCGTGGGCTCCGGCTTGACCTGCGGGAAGATCCGGGTGAGGACGAAGGAGGCCAGCTCGGCCGGGGGCTCGTAGGCGATCCCCGTCCCCTCGGCGATGTCGTGCGTGTGCAGCAGCACCTCGGCCACACCCATCGCGGCGAAGCCCTCACGGTTCGCGTGCCGGAAGGGGTAGGGGTGGAAGGCCCGGACCGCGCGCGGGGTGGTGCGGACGGCGGCGGCGAGCAGGGCGCCGGTCGTGGTGATCACCTGGAGGACGCCTTGGTTGTCGGCGGGGCCGAGGCCGTCCTCGCTGCCTTCGAGTGTGATGTCGAAGGGCACGTACGCGTCCTGCGCCCGGCCGGCGATCTGTCCCGCGTACGCGATGAGGTCGCTCGCGATGTGCTCCGCCGTCTTCCAGCAGTTCCACCTCAGCCGCCCGGCCCGCACTCCCGTCCAGTCCCGGTCGGTGACCGTCCCCAGCGCCGCCACGCAGTCCGCGACGGCTTCCTCCACCTGTTCCGCTCCCACAGCACGCATGCGGAGCACGTTATGCGGGCGGTGCGGGCGTGGTCGACAGCATTTCCAGCTCGCCCCGCATGTTGTGGCGGGCGGTGGCCTCCCAGCGCTCCTGCCCGTACGGCGTGCGGAACAGGCGGGGCAGCGCGAGGAGTTGCCGCAGTACGCCGGCCCGGCCCACGCGGAAGGCGTCGTTCGGTACGAAGTGGTACTCCTTGCGGACGGCGGCGGTGTAGGCGGCGTACGACGACGGTGACGCGGCGAGGACCGCGAGGTCGGCGTCGCACAGCACCTGGCCGTCACGGTCGTCGTCGGCCGGATCGTGCGTGACCGTGAGCCGCACCAGCCGGGCCACTTCGGCGGTCTTCCCCTCCGGCACCCCGGCCTCGGTCAGGGCCCGCTCGGCGAGCCGGGCGGACCGCTCCTCGTTCTCGGACCGCTCCGGCAGGTACACGGCGTCGTGGAACCAGGCGGCGAGCCGTACGACGTCCGGGTCCACCGCGTGGTCCGCCAGCTCGTCGACGTGGTCGAGGACCGCCGTGAGATGGGTGGGCGTGTGGTAGTGCCGCTGCGGTTCCTGCCAGCGCCCGAGCAGGTTGTCGGCGTACGGCAGCGGATCGGGACCGCCCCCGGGCCCGCGGGCTCCTTCCAGGGCGCGGGCGAAACGGGCACGAAGGGCTTCGGTGTCGGCCATACCGTCATTCTTCCCGGTGCGCACCCGCTCCGTGACCCCGGAGGAGCCCCCTCACGCTCGCCGAGTCCTTCGACACGGGCTTTCGAACGCGAGACGCTCCAGGGGCGAAAGGCTGTTCACCGTCGTATTCCTTCAGCTCCGCTTCGACCTCCTCGCGGGTGAGCTCCCGTCCGATGGGCGCCTCACCGCGTCGTCGCGGTCGCCGACGGCGATGAGGCGGTGGGGCGGCGGGAGTTAATTGCGTATCCGTAGGTAACCCCTTCCGGATAGTGGGCCGGTGAGTGGACTCGTAGGTTCCTGCCACCGGTTCACCGAACGTCCAACCATCGCTGCGGACTCCGTTGCGGTCGCGTTCGGTCGGACGGGTCGTGCTTGCCCGCGTCCCCCCACCCGGCCGCCCAGCCCCAGTGCCTCACCTGGCCCGGCCGGAGCGCGGGCAAGCACGGACGGACTGATTGTCATGAGCAGAACCATTGCTGGTTCCGGACGCCCCGGAGCCGGCTCGCGAAAGGCCACCCCACCTTGAACGGTTCCAGACGCCTGCGCATATCCCTCCTCGCGGTGACGACGGCCGCGCTCCTGGGCTCAGGAGTGACGGCCACGGCCGCGACGCCGGGCGCACAGCCCGCCCCCGCCGGCCCGAAACCCGCCGCCGGCCTCCCCGCCGACGCCTCCGTCGGCACCTCCGTCGAGCACCTCATCGTCGGGTACAGGAAGAAGGCCGCCGAGACCAAGTCCGACGCGGAGGCCAAGAAGGACGCCGCGGCCAAGGGCAAGAAGGCCGGTGAGAGCGTCACCTTCGAACGCCGGCTGGGCACCGGTGCCGCGCTCGTGGACCTCGGCGGCGAGCTCGAGGGCGGCTCCCTCGAAGAGGTCATCGACACCTTCGAGGCCGACCCCGACGTCGCCTACGTCTCCCGCGACACCCGCATGTACGCGATGGCCGACCCCAACGACAGCCACTACTCCAGCCAGTGGGACCTCTTCGAGACCACTGCCGGCATGAACGTGGAGAACGCCTGGGCCGGCGGCGCCTCCGGCCGGGGCGTCAACGTTGCCGTCATCGACACCGGCTACGTCTCCCACTCCGACCTCGCCGGCAACACCGTCTCCGGGTACGACTTCATCTCCGACGCGTGGAACGCCCGCGACGGCAGTGGGCGCGACAGCAACCCGGCCGACCCGGGCGACTGGACGACCGCGAACGAGTGCTCCTCCGGTTCCCAGCCGAGCAACTCCTCGTGGCACGGTACGCACGTCGCCGGGACCATCGCGGCCGTTACCGGCAACGGCAAGGGCATCGCGGGCATCGCGTACGACGCGACCGTCCAGCCCGTCCGGGTCCTCGGCCGGTGCGGCGGCAGCACCGCCGACATCGCCGACGCCATCGTCTGGGCCTCGGGCGGTTACGTCCCCGGCGTGCCCACCAACACGAACCCGGCCGACGTCATCAACCTCAGCCTGGGTGGCTCCGGCGGCTGCCAGACCGTCACCCAGGACGCCATCAACGGCGCGGTGAGCCGCGGCACGACCGTCGTCGTCGCCGCCGGCAACTCCAACACCAACGCCTCGCTCTTCACCCCGGCCAACTGCTCCAACGTCATCAGCGTGGCCGCGAGCGACCGCGAGGGCAACCGGGCGAGCTACTCCAACTACGGCCCCGTCGACATCACCGCCCCCGGCGGCGAGACGGCCTCCGGGTCCGCCAACGGCATCCTCTCCACGCTGAACAGCAGCACCACCTCGCCCGGCGCCGAGACCTACAAGGCCTACCAGGGCACCAGCATGGCCACCCCGCACATCGCCGGCCTCGCGGCGCTGATGTACGAGAAGGACCCGGCCATCAGCCCGAGCCGCGTCGAGTCCCTCATCAAGAGCAACGCACGTGCCCTGCCCGGCTCCTGCGCCGGCGGCTGCGGCTACGGCCTCGCGGACGCGGCCCGCACGCTCGGCGCGCTCGGCGGCGGCACCGACCCGGAGCCGGACCCGACGGGGAAGACCTTCACCAACTCCGAGAACTGGAACGTCCCGGACGGTGACGGCCGCTACGTCTACTCGAACGTCCAGGTGAGCGGCATCAGCGGCTACGCGCCCTCGGACCTCCGGGTCGCGGTGGACATCAAGCACACCTACCGCGGTGACCTGAAGGTCCAGCTCGTCGCTCCCAACGGCGCCCTGTTCACGCTGAAGAACTCCAGCGCCTACGACAGCGCCGACCACGTCATCGCGACGTACACGGTCAATGCCTCGTCCGTCCCGGCGTCCGGGACCTGGCAGCTGCGTGTGACCGACGTCTACAGGGGTGACACCGGTTACATCGACTCCTGGAGCCTGACCTTCTGACGAGTCGGGTTCCAGGTGACCGTCGAGGACGTGCCGGTGCCGGGGGGCACCGGCACGTCCTTCGCCGCACTAGCGTGGCGGGCATGACGACTCCTGCGGATGTGCACGGCGTACGAGACCCCGAACTGCCCGGCCGGCTGCTGACCGTCGAACGGGACGCGTTGATCCCGTTGTTGCGGGGGCGCGCCGACGCGGACTTCGCGCTGCCGGTGGCGGCGTGCCCCGGCTGGACGGTGCGGGATGTGCTGGCGCACTGCTCGACGGCGCTGGCGCGGGTGGTGGAGAGCCGGTTCGAGGAGGGGGTGTTCTCGCCCGAGGGCAACGAGCGGGACATCGCCGAGCGGGCGGAGTGGACGAACGCCCGGGTGGTGGACGAGCTGGAGCGCGGTATGACGGAGGCCGGACCGCTGATCGCCACGTCGGGCGGACTGCTGGACGTCCTCGCGCTGGGCGAGTGGGTGCACGCGGGGGACGTACGGGACGCCCTGGGTGAGCCGGGCGCGTACGCGGGCGCGGGCCTGCCGTACGCGCTGGAGCTGCTGGCGCAGGTCACGTGCCTCAAGGGACACCTTTCCCTGCACGCCGACCTCGACGACGCCGACGAGCCGTTGCGGCTGGGCGGCACCTCGGGGGAGCGTCCCCCGGCCCGCTACATCGGCGACGGGCCGACACTCGTACGGCTGTACGCGGGACGTTCCGTGGACGGGGCCTCGTACGAGCTGGCGGGAGCGGGGGCGGAGGAGCTGAACATCTTCGGGGGCTGACCGGTGGGGAGCGGAGCGGCCGGAAGCAGGGCGTAGGGTTGGATTGGACTAGACCTGTAGGGGACAGTTCTGTCCTGTAGCAGCCGACCGAGCCACGGCCGAGCCACGACCGAGCCACGGCCGAGCCCGAGGAATGGGGTCCCATGAGCAAGCGTGCAGTCCTGGAGGTGATCGCCCTCGACGTCGAGGACGCGGTCGCTGCCCGGGTGGGGGGTGCGGACCGCCTCGAGCTGGTCACGGACATGGCCGCCGACGGGCTCACGCCGGCGGCCGCGACCGTGGCGGGGATCCGGGCGGCCGTGGACATTCCGGTGCGGGTGATGCTGCGGCTCGCGGACGGGTTCGCCGCGGGCGACGTCGCGCGGTTGGTGGCCGCCGCGGGCGAGATGCGGGAGGCCGGGGCGGAGGAGTTCGTGCTCGGCTTCCTCGACGCGGACGGGGGCGTGGACCTGCGGGCGGTGGAGCGGGTCGCCGGGGCGCTGGAGGGGTGCCGGTGGACGTTCCACCGGGCCATCGACAGGGCCGCCGACCGGGGCTCCCTGCGCAAGCACCTCGCGGAGTTCCCCGGACTGGACACCTATCTCACGGCAGGGGCGGCCGAGGGGGTCGACGCGGGCCTGCCGACCCTGCTCGCCGAGGCCCAACGCCGGGGCGAGCCGGGGTACGAGCAGCAGCTGCTGGTCGGGGGCGGGCTGCGGCTGGAGCACGTGCCCGCACTGATGGCCGTCGGCATCGACGCCTTCCACATCGGCGGGGCGGCCCGACCAAAGGGCTGGGACGGGCCCGTGTCGTCGGAGGCGGTGGCGCAGTGGCGCCGTGCGCTGGACGGCTGATCGGGACTCAGCGGTGTTGCCTTGCCCGCCCTCCCCGGTGGCCGGAGTCGAAGGCGTCGTCGACGTCCGGGACCCAGAAGCACATCTCCAGCGTCTCGAGACGGTCCCAGTGCCGCACCCGCCGCCTGTGCCCGACCGCGGCGGTGAGGCCGGCGAGCAGCAGTGCCGCACAGCATCCCGACAGCGCGCGATGGGGGCCCGCCATGACTTCGGCCACCGCGACGACGAACGCGAACGCCAGGGCGAGGGCCGCGTTCCGCAGCATCGGTCCGGCTCCCTGCAGCCGGGTGATCTCGCCCGCCGCCTCCTTTTGACCCTATTCAGCCCTCACTTGGTCGGACACACCGGATCGCACGTCGTCCCCCGACGGGGTGAGCTGGGAGGGCAGCGGGTCCGTGTGGGTCACGAGGAGGCCGGAGACCGCCCGGGTGAGGGTGACGTACAGGCGGCGCAGGCCCGTGCGCTCGTCGGGTTCGGCGTCGACCACCGCGCGGGGTTCGTCGAGGAGCACGTAGTCGTACTCCAGGCCTTTCGCCAGGGAGGCCGGGACCAGGGTCAGGCGGGTGGCATGCGTCGTCTCCTCGCCGGGGGCGACGTAGGTGAGGCCCGCCGCCGTCAGCGCCCCGGCCAGTTCCGGGACGCGGGCGTCCGCCGCGATCACGCCCACCGAGCCCTCGTTGGCGAGGAGTTCGCGGCACGCGGACACCACGTCGTCCGTTCCCCGGGACCTGCGCACCTCGAAGAGGCCCGGGTTCTCGCGGATCGACGCCACCGGGGTGAGGCCCGGCGCGATGTGCGGGAGGAGGCGGGAGGCGTAGGTGATGACGTCCGTCGGGACACGGAAACCGGCCGTCAGCTCCTCGATCACCGCGTCCCGCTTGCCCAGGTGGAGCAGGGCTTCGTCCCAACTGCGCGTGGCCCACGGGGTGGTGCCCTGGGCCAGGTCACCGAGGACCGTCGCCGAACCGGTCGTGCAGCGGCGGCCCACCGCCCGGTACTGCATGGGGGACAGATCCTGCGCCTCGTCGAGCACCACGTGTCCGAGGGAGTGCGTGCGCCGGATCAGGTCGGCCGCCTCGTCGATCAGCACCGTGTCCGCGGACGACCACTTCGCCGACTTCACCGAGCGGGCGGGCTTCGCCCACAGGATCGTCTTCTGTTCCTGCGCGTCGAGCAGGCCCTCCGCGTGCTCCGCCAGGAACTCGGGGTCGGCCAGCAGCCGCAGCACCAGCTTCGCCGGGTCGACGGCCGGCCAGACCGTCTTCACCGCCGCCTTCACCGCGGCGTTGCGCGCCACCGCGTCCTGCACCCTGTCGTCCGGTGCCTCGCCCGCCCGCTCCATCTGCACCAGCACGGCGTGTGCGACGCGCTGCGGGAGGGCCTCTCGGGCGGCCCCGTATCGGATGTCCCGCTCGAGCAACTGCGTTACCAGTTCCTCCAGTTCGTACGCAGGGACGCGCCAGCGGCGCGATCCGCGCACGACCACGACCGGTTCGGTGGGCATCGTGACGTGGGAGTAGAGGGCCCTGCGCAGCACCTGGGCCATCCGGGCGTCGCCCTTGACGATCGCCGCCGCCGCGTCGTCCTCGCCGCGTACCTCGACGTGCGCCACCAGGTCGTCCACCGTGGCCTGCGCGACCGTCAGTTCGCCCAGGGCGGGCAGTACCTGCTCGATGTAGTGGAGGAAGGACCGGTTCGGGCCGACGACCAGCGTGCCGGTACGGGCCAGCCGCTCACGGTGGGCGTAGAGGAGGTAGGCGACCCGGTGCAGGCCGACGGCCGTCTTCCCGGTCCCGGGTCCTCCCTGCACGCACACGCTGCCGGACAGTCCGGACCGGACGATCTCGTCCTGCTCGGGCTGGATCGTCGCGACGATGTCCCGCATCGGGCCGACGCGCGGACGCTCGATCTCCTGCTGGAGCAGTGTGCTGGTGGTCGCCGTCTCCGCCGGGTCGGACAGGTGTTCGTCCTCGTACGCCGTGAGGTCGCCGCCCGTGTAGCCGAAGCGGCGGCGCAGCGCGATGCCGAGCGGGTCCTTCCTGGACGCCCGGTAGAACGGCTGCGACACCGGCGCTCGCCAGTCGATCACCATCGGGTCGCCGTCCGCGTCGTGCACATGCCGGCGTCCGATGTAGAAGCGCTCCCCTTCCGCACCTTCCGCGCCTTCCGCCCGCTCGGTGCCGGGCGCGTGCAGATGGTCGAGGCGGCCGAAGAACAGCGGGGTGCCGCTGAGGTCGGCCAGCGCCTTGATGCGCTCCTCGATCTGGTGCTCCAGAGCGGCCGCGTTGACCCAGTTGGCGGTGACATCCCTGATGTCGAGGGACTCGACGTCCTCGCGCATGGCGCGCAGCGCGGAGCGGGACGCGGCGAGGTGGGAGCGTTCGCGGGCGAGCGGGCCCTCGCCCGCGAGGTCGGGAACGTCGACGGGCTCATCTACGGGGGTGGACGCGGACAAGGGGGTGCCTCCGGGGGGCCTGCTGCTGGCGGTGCTGCGGAATACCGGCCGGTTTCCGTCCGGGCGGCGGCGCTCCGTGAGAGGAGGCGGGCAAGAGCGGGGATTCTAGGACGCGGGGCCTGTGCGGTTCAAACGGTTTGTGCGCCGGACGGGGCGCCGGGCCGGGTGCACCCGTGGCCGCGCCGGTCAGCCGGTACGGGGTGAACCGTCCGCCGTCCGCACACCGGGCACGTCGGCAGGCCGCCGCGCCGGTCCCGTGGTCAGTGAGGCGAGCAGGGCGAGCCGTTCGGCGTCCTCGGTCCAGGTGGGCGCGATCCGCGACGCACAGGGCGGCTGGCCCCCGGCCCGGGAGCCGGACGACCTGCGCCGGGCTGTCCACAGCAACCTCGAGAACCTCGGCCTGGAGTCCCTGGACCTCGTCAACCTCCGGCTCGGCGACGCCGAGGGCCCGCAGCCCGGTTCGCTCGCCAGGGCCTACGCGACCCTCGTCGACCTCCAGCGGCAGGGCCTGATCCGGCACCTCGGCCTGAGCAACGTCACCGCCGGCCAGATCACCGAGGCCCAGGCCATAGCCCCGTTCGTCTGCGTGCAGAACCTCTACAACCTCGCCCACCGTCAGGACGACGACCTGGTCGACCGGCTCGCCGAGCAGGGCGTCGCCTACGTGCCCTTCTTCCCGCTGGGCGGATTCAGCCCCCTGCAGTCCTCGGCGCTCTCCGCCGTGGCCGACCGGCTCGGCACCCGCCCGTTGCCGGTCGCCCTGGCCTGGCTGCTGCACCGGTCGCCCAACATCCTGCTGATCCCCGGGACCTCGTCGGTGGCGCACCTGCGGGAGAACATCACCGGCGCCGGCCTCGCGCTGTCCGAGGAGGACCTCGCCGAGCTCGACGCGATCGGCCGCTGACCGTCCGCCCCCGAGGGACGGCCCGTCCTGCCTGAGCACTACGGGTCGTTCCGCAGGCGTACGGGAAGGATCCGCGAACCGAGCCCTTCGACCGATGCCCGTACCGGGGTCGGAGAGCAACCATGGAGACATGAGCGCAGCGACCCTCCACCCCACCACACCGCCGGTCCGGCCCACCGGTGCGACCCCGGTCCAGGGCAGTCATCCGCACCGCCTCGGTGACGCCCTGCGTGCCGTCAAGGTGTTCCTCGGTGCCGCCTTCGACGTGATCGTCCTCGGCGAGTACGGCGAGGAAGCGGGCGTCCGCCGCCCGTAGGCACCGGCCCCCTTCCCGACCCGGGCCGCCCGGCCGTCGCCCCCGCGGTCGCGGTCGCGGCTAGTTCTGATCCGAACGTGACCCGGGGGTGTCGGCCGAGGCCGTCCCGCGTTCCGTGCGGACGATGTCGCGGGCCTGATCCGCGGCGCGGAACATGGTCTCGGCGATGAACTCGAGGAAGCGGGCGACGTTCTCCAAACGCGTGGCGGCCGGTGTGCCGGGCCCCATGATGTCGACGCCCAGCCGTGAGGTCTCGGCGACCTGGGCGGTGGAGCGGGCGCTGGCCATCATCGACTGGTACCAGATGTCCTCGTCGAAACCGTAGCGCTCACGGCGGCCGTCTTCCCGTTCCCGGCGGACGAGGCCCTGGCTCTCCAGGAAGGTGATCGCCTTGGAGATGGACGCCGGGCTGACCTGGAGGCGCTGAGCGAGTTCGGCGGCGGTGAGGCTGCCGCTGTCGGTGAGGGTCAGGCAGGCCATGACCCGGGCCATCATCCTGGGCGTGCCCGACGCTATGAAGACGGTGGTGAGCGTCTCCTCGTACGCGCGCACGGCCTCCGCGTCGCGTCCGTGACCCTCCGGGAGCGCCTTCGAACCCCGAGGGGCGGCCTGTCTGCGCCGGTGGGCGCGGTGTTCGGTGGCGCGGTGGGCAAGATCCGCCCGGTAGGAGACCGGTCCGCCGTTCCGCATCACCTCACGCGTGATCGTCGAAGTGGGGCGGCCGAGACGTCTGGCGATCTCCGCGTAGGCGAGCCCGTCGGCCAGCCCCATCGCGATCCGCTGGCGTTCCTGGTGGGTGAGCCTGCCTCCCGGCAATGCGGCCTCCTACGTGGTCCGTGGTGTCGGCAGCATAGCGTTCACTTTCATTCCATTGCAACGATCGGAAGGGTGTCGTTGCGTTAAATTCAGGCCCGTTGCAACGATATAGTTGCTATGAGCTGCTGTTTAACTTCGTTCGTGCGGCAAGTCTGTTGCCGAATTTATGAACGCAACGTAGCGTTTCTGGAGGAAGAAACAACGGCGCGAAACCGCCCGCAGCTCGCAGAAGGAGAACCCTCATGACCGGACCGGCCATCGCGGCGAACGGGCTGCGCAAGTCCTACGGGGACAAGGTCGTGCTCGACGGCGTCGACCTGACCGTCCCCGAAGGAACGGTCTTCTCCCTGCTCGGACCGAACGGCGCAGGCAAGACCACCGTCGTCAAGATCCTCTCCACGCTCATCACCGCGGACGCCGGCGATCTGCGGGTCGGCGGGCACGACCTCGCCACCGACCCGCAGGCGGTGCGGGCCGCGATCGGTGTCACCGGTCAGTTCTCCGCCGTCGACGGCCTGATCACGGGCGAGGAGAACATGCTCCTCATGGCTGACCTGCACCACCTGTCCAAGGGCGAGCGGCGGAGGGTCACCGCCGAACTGCTGGAGCGCTTCGACCTCACCGAAGCGGCGAGGAAGCCCGCCGCCACCTACTCCGGCGGCATGAAGCGCCGCCTCGACATCGCCATGACCCTCGTCGGCAGTCCGCAGGTCATCTTCCTCGACGAGCCGACCACGGGCCTCGACCCCCGCTCCCGCCACAGCATGTGGCAGATCATCCGCGAACTGGTCTCGGGCGGCGTCACCGTCTTCCTCACCACCCAGTACCTGGAGGAGGCCGACGAGCTCGCCCACCGCATCGCCGTGCTCCACGACGGCAGGATCGCCGCCGAGGGCACCGCCGAGGAACTCAAGCGGATCGTCCCCGGCGGGCACGTCCGGCTCCGCTTCACCGACCCGGCCGACTACCGGTCCGCCGCCTCCGCACTGCGCGAGGCGA
Source organism: Streptomyces sp. NPDC031365 (assembly GCF_055569765.1). Lineage (NCBI taxonomy): Bacteria > Bacillati > Actinomycetota > Actinomycetes > Kitasatosporales > Streptomycetaceae > Streptomyces > Streptomyces sp. NPDC031365. The sequence continues at coordinate 207,856 of NZ_JBVIIM010000001.1, forward strand.
CCCGGGAGGACGAGTCCCTCGCCCTGCAGATCCCCAGCGACGGCAGCCAGCGCGAGCTGCGCGCGATCCTCGACCGGCTCGACTCCGCCGTCGTCGAGGCCGACGAACTCACCATGCACACCCCCGACCTCGACGACGTCTTCTTCGCCCTCACCGGCGGCGCCGCCGTCCCCCACCAGCCCACGGAGGCCGCCCGATGAGCACCCTCGCCCTGGCCGTACGCGACTCGTCCACCATGCTGCGCCGCAACCTCCTGCACGCCCGGCGCTACCCGTCCCTCACCCTGAACCTGCTGCTCACACCGATCGTGCTGCTGCTGCTCTTCGTCTACATCTTCGGCGACGTGATGAGCGCGGGCATGGGCGGCGCCGACCGCTCCGCGTACATCGCCTACATCGTGCCCGGCCTGCTGCTGATGACCATCGGCAGCACCACCATCGGCACCGCGGTGTCCGTCTCCAACGACATGACCGAGGGCATCATCGCCCGCTTCCGCACGATGGCGATCCACCGCGGGGCCGTGCTCGTCGGGCACGTCATCGGCAGCGTGCTGCAGTCGGTGGCGAGCGTGGTCCTCGTGGGCGCCGTCGGCGTCGCCATCGGCTTCCGCTCGACGGACGCCACGGCTCTGGAGTGGCTGGCGGCGTTCGGGCTGCTCGTGCTGTTCGCCCTGGCGCTCACCTGGATCGCGGTCGGCATGGGCCTGGTCAGCCCGAACGCCGAGGCGGCCGGCAACAACGCGATGCCGCTGATCCTGCTGCCGCTCCTGTCCAGCGCCTTCGTCCCGGTCGACGGGATGCCGGGCTGGTTCCGGCCGATCGCGGAGTACCAGCCCTTCACCCCGGCGATCGAGACCCTGCGCGGGCTGCTGCTCGGCACGGAGATCGGCCACCACGGCTGGCTGGCCGTCGCCTGGTGCGTCGGACTGGCGGTGCTCGGCTACTTCTGGTCGGCCGCCAGGTTCAGCCAGGACCCGAAGTAGCCTCCATGACCGTGCGGGCCGCGTCCCGTGCCGGATCCCGTCCGAGGGCGGCGTGCTCCGACACCGCATCGGTGCATGCCGCCTCGTCGGCATCCGAGTCTGAGTACACGGACACACACGACTGAGTACCCGCGCCGGTGTGCCCGCCGCCACCGGGCCGGTTCACTGGCCGTATGAGCCAGTACCCCGCCGCAGCCCCCTTGTCACCGGTCCAGCAGTACCGGGCCGAGCGGGACCCCCACGCCTGGGTCGCGCCCACCGTCGCCACCGTGCTCGGGGCGTTCCTGGTCCCCGTGGCGTTCCTGTTCGGTGCGATGTCCGTCATGGCGACCGACAGCTGCGGCCCCGACGACTGCTCGCAGGCACTGACGACCGCCCTGAGCGTGATCTTCGGGATCCTGACCATCGGCGGCCTCCTCGCGGCCGGCGCGTGGCTCGCCTCCTGGGTGCTGCCCTGGACCCGCCGCTGGTCGGTGCTGCGCGCCTGGCTGGCCGGGCTGTCACTGCTGCCCTGGCTGCTCGTCCTGGCACTGGTGTTCAACCTGCCCGAGGGGTGACCGTTCAGTTGTCCGTCAGCAGCTCGTCCGCGTCCATGATCCGGTACGCGTACCCCTGCTCCGCGAGGAACCGCTGGCGGTGCGCCGCGAAGTCCTGGTCGATGGTGTCCCGGGCGACCACGGAGTAGAAGTGGGCCTTGTGCCCGTCCGCCTTGGGCCGCAGCACCCGGCCGAGCCGCTGCGCCTCCTCCTGCCGCGAGCCGAAGGTGCCCGACACCTGGACGGCGACCGTCGCCTCCGGCAGGTCGATCGAGAAGTTCGCGACCTTGGAGACGACCAGGACGCTGATCTCGCCCTGCCGGAAGGCCTCGAACAGCTTCTCCCGCTGGGCGTTCGACGTCTCACCCTTGATCACCGGCGCGTTCAGATGCTCGCCCAGCTCGTCGAGCTGGTCGATGTACTGCCCGATGACGAGGATCTGCTGCCCGGCGAACCGCCGGACGATCGCCTCCGTCACCCTCTGCTTGGTCGCCGTCGTCGAGCAGAAGCGGTACTTCTCCTCCTGCTCCGCCGTCGCGTACGCCAGCCGCTCGGACTCGGTGAGGCTGACCCGGACCTCCACGCAGTCGGCAGGGGCGATGTAGCCCTGGGCCTCGATCTCCTTCCACGGCGCGTCGAACCGCTTCGGGCCGATCAGCGAGAACACGTCCGACTCGCGGCCGTCCTCCCGGACCAGGGTCGCCGTGAGACCCAGCCGCCGCCGGGCCTGGAGATCGGCCGTGAACTTGAAGACGGGCGCGGGCAGCAGGTGCACCTCGTCGTAGAGGATCAGGCCCCAGTCCCGGGAGTCGAACAGTTCCAGGTGCGGGTAGACGCCCTTCCGCCTCGTCGTCAGCACCTGGTAGGTGGCGATGGTGACCGGCCGGATCTCCTTCTTCGTCCCGCTGTACTCGCCGATCTCGTCCTCGGTGAGTGACGTCCGCCTCACCAGCTCGTGCTTCCACTGGCGGGCCGAGACGGTGTTGGTGACCAGGATCAGCGTCGTCGACTTCGCCTGCGCCATCGAACCGGCACCGACCAGCGTCTTTCCGGCGCCGCAGGGGAGCACGACCACACCGGAGCCGCCGTGCCAGAAGTTCTCCACGGCCTGCTTCTGGTAGGGGCGCAGCGCCCACCCGTCCTCGACCAGCTCGATGGGGTGGGCCTCGCCGTCCACGTACCCGGCGAGGTCCTCGGCGGGCCAGCCCAGCTTCAGCAGCGTCTGCTTGATCTGCCCGCGCTCCGAGGGGTGCACGAGGACCGTGTCCGGGTCGATCCGGGCGCCGACGAGCGGCGCGATCCGCTTCGAGCGCAGCACCTCCTCCAGCACGGGCCGGTCGGTGCTGGTGAGGACGAGACCGTGCGCCGGGTGCTTGGACAGGCTGAGCCGACCGTAGCGGTCCATCGTGTCGGCGATGTCGACCAGCAGTGCGTGCGGCACCGGGTAGCGGCTGTACTGCACCAGCGCGTCCACCACCTGCTCGGCGTCATGCCCGGCCGCCCGCGCGTTCCACAGACCCAGCGGGGTCACCCGGTAGGTGTGGATGTGCTCGGGCGCACGCTCCAGCTCCGCGAAGGGCGCGATGACCCGACGGCAGTCGTCGGCCTGCTCGTGATCGACCTCAAGGAGAAGGGTCTTGTCGGACTGGACGATGAGCGGACCATTCACGCGCGGCTGCCTTTCTGCGACGGGCTCGGCACGGGCACAGCTCGGCCAAACGTCCAGTTTGCCTGATCGCGCGTCTCCGTGGTCCTGAGCGGACCGGGTCGCTTCGACGCGGACGGCGTGAGCTTGTTCACCGGCGGCACCGGGGACGGGCCGTCCCCGGCCGCATCAGCCCTCCTCGTCCGCCAGCTCCGCCACGCCCGTGATCCTGTGCAGCGGATACGTACGGACCTCGGCGGCGGTGTGGTCGTACGCCGTGACGAAGCCGCCCTCGACGCGGACCGGTGCGATCACGCGCTGGCTCGCCGCGCCCTCGGCGTTGACGTAGCCGATCCACAGGGCCTCACCGGTGAGGACGGCGGCCTGGATGGTGGCGAGGGTCTCCGCGGCGGTCGTACGGGGCAGCTCGCCGCCCTCGCCCCCGGAGGAGGCACCGGCGGCCGGCTTACGGGGCGCGGTGGCGGCGAGGTCACCGGCGCGGACGGCGCGGATCGCCGCGTTGAGCAGGGCGTCGTCGGGGACCGGCGGCCCGTCCGGGACGGGCTCGGGGGGTGTGCGCGGCGGGGTGCGGTGGGCGTCGGCGCGGGCGATCAGGACATCGCCCTCGGCGGACTCGGCGGCCGGGGCGAAACCCATCCCACGCAGTCCTTCCAGCAACCCCGCCGGACCGGTCTGCGCGGCCAGCACGGTCGGCGCGAGCCGGCGCAGACCCAGTCCGGCGGACCGCTTGTCGGCGAGGATCTCGCTGAGCACCGCGTCGTCGTCGCAGCGGACGTACGCCGAGGCGGCACCGACCCGGAGGTGCCCGTGCCTGCGGGCCACGTCGTCGATCAGATACGTCAGCGGCTGCGGCACCGGCGTACGGGAGTGCGCGGCGAGAAAGGCGTGCAGGTCGGCGGCGGCCTGCCCCGCGTCGAGGGCGCGCCGCACGGACCCGGGCGTGAACCGGTAGACCGTCGCGCCACCCTTCGACTCCACGTCCGCGAGAACGCCCAGCATGTCGGCGAGCGGCCGCTCCAGCGGACCCGGTGCCACCGCCGTCAGATCGGCCTGGAGCAGGACGTGGTCCAGCGGTTCGGGCAGCAGCGGCGCGAGCAGCCGGGCGGCGGCAGCGGCGGCGGTCACCTGCTCGGCGGGGGAGAGCGGGGCCGGCGGCGGGGCGGGCCGGTGATGAACGGGCAGCTTGGCACCGGGCCCCTCCGGCTCCTCCTCCGGACGGCGGGGCGCGGGTGCGCCGATCAGCGCCCGCCCGTGCGTGGACAGGGCCCCGCGTCCGGTCACCCCCAGCATCTCCGCTTCGGCCAGCGCCCACCGCGCCAGCCGTGTCCGCGGATCGTCCCGGCCGTCCCCGGCGGCCGTCGGGCCGCGCCCGCCCGCGCCGGGATACTCGCCGGCACCTGGATACCCGCCCGTCGTCCCGCGCCCGCTCTCGGCGGCACGGCCGACCGGCCCGCGCCCACCCTCGGCCGTGTACGCCCCCGCCCCCAACCCACCCGCGCCCACGGATCCCGCCGCGCCGCGGTCACCGCCTGCCGCTGAGACGGCCCCGGCACGCCCGTCCTCCGCCCACGAGGAGGCACTCCCCGCACCACCCCGCCCACCGCGCGGCGGACGTTCCCACCGCAGGCGGGCCAGGACCGACTCGCCGGCCGGGGCGGCCCCCTCCGGGAGGGCGGCCAGCAGGGTCAGCACCCGGTGCCGTACCTCCGGGGCCGCCGAGCGGTCCAGGCCCGAGCCCAGCGCCGACAGCGTGTGGTCCTTCGCGTCCCGTCCGCCGACCAGCCCCGCCGTCCGGGTCGCGGCCAGCCACGCCGTGGCCAGCCGTGCCCACCGCTCCCCGTCCGGCCGCTCGCGCCACTCGTCGTACGCCGGGGTCGCCGCGTACCGCTCGCCGGCCTCCCCGTCGGCGGCCAGCAGCCCGGCGGCATAGGCCAGTTCGACCCAGAACGCGGCCACCGGCTCGGTCACGTCGAGGGCGACGGCCGTCCGCTTCAGGTCCCGCACGCTCAGCCCGCCGGCCCGCAGCACCGCCGGGCCGCCCTCGTGCCAGTCCTTCAACAGCTCCTCGACCGTCGTCAGCGCCGTGTACGCCTGCCCTGCCGCCGTCGCGTCCACCACCTGTGGACGGTGCGTGGCGGCGGCCTCCACGGGCGGCGGCACCGGCTCCACCGTCCGGTGCGCCCGCCCGGCCCGCAGCCGCAGCGCCACCTCGCGCGGCAGTACGACCGTCCCGGGTGCCGTCGGCAGCAGTAGCCCCCGGTCCAGGAGCCAGCGCAGCCGGGAGGCGGGATCAGCGCTGATCTGCCCGTACGGCGGGCCCCAGACCAGCCGCTCCAGCACCTCCACGGACTCCGCCGGCGCCTCGTCGAGCAGTGCGGACATCCGCACGGGGTCGCTGAACAGGGCGGTCAGGGCGGCCACGGCGGAGACCGAGTCGTGCGTGGACGGCAGTCCCGCCGTCGCCACGATCTCCTGAATCCGCCCCGGCGACATCCCCGCGGTGGCCTCCCGCACCGTCGGGCCCAGCCCGGTCGGCGACGGATGCTGCGGTGACGGCGCCAGCAGCTCACGGGCGGTGCGGACCAGCCGCAGCCGGTCGTCCCCGCCCCACACCAGGGCCTGCTCGCGCAGCACGGCGAGCGCGTGCGGCAGCGCGGCGGACACCGCCGGGTCGCCGTCGTCGCCCGCCAGCAGCCCGAGGAGTTCCCCGTACGACGCCGGGTCCGCCGCCACGGCCAGCGCCTGGGCCGTCTGCAACGTGAACCGGTCCAGTCGCTCCAGGGCCCGTACGACCGAGGCGCGGGTGCCGGCCCGGGTGGCGAGCTGGGTGAGATCGGTGGGCACGGGCGTGAGGAGATCCGGCCGGCTGCGCAGCAGCGCGGCCAGGGAGACGTCGTCCCGCCCCCGAAGGGCCTCGGCGAGGGATCGGGGGGCCGCCGCGGGCTTCTCCTCGGTGCTCATCCGCCTCACGGTAGCGGTTGGGTACGCCCGTGGGGTGCCGGGAGTTGGGCCGGCCGGCCGCAGTCGCGGTACCGTCGGGCGACGGTGTCCCAACGCATCCGCCCCGGAGGGGACTTCGTGGGTATCGAGAGTGACCAGGTCGTCTACGAATATCTGAGCCGTGTCGGTGATGTCGCGCAGCAGCGCCAGCTGCCGTCGGCGGCCCGCATGCGGCTGGTCGCCGAACTGCGCGACGAGATCGACCGGCGCAGGGCGAAGGTCGTGGTCGATTCCCCGGCCGCGATCCGTCGCATCATCTCCCGCATCGGCACGCCGACCGAGGTCGTGAGGGCGGCGGAGGACGGCTCCGGCGCGGCCCCGAGCACCCCCGCGCCCCCCGCCGCCGTCCCGGAGCAGCGTGAGCCGGAGCGTGGCGCCGGTGCCCGCGGCGACCGCCCGAAGGGGGTGCTGCGCAGGGTCGTCCCCCGGCCCCGTCCGGCCGAACCGGCCGACCCCGCCCCCTCCGGCGTGCCGTCCCCGCCGCACCGGGCCGGTACGGACGAACTCGGGGACAGCGCCCAGCAGCCCGACTGGTGGCGGGTGGACAACAGCGCGTTCGGTGTCGGCGACGAGGTGCCGGGGTTCGTGGGGGGCGTGGAGATCCCGGAACTGCTCAAACCGCCGGCGGCGAAGGAGAGGGAACCCGAACCGGAGACCTCCGCCGCGCCGGTCGCCGTGGCCGAGGCGGAAGCCGCTGCGCCCCGGCGCCGCCTGCTGCGGCTGCCGTCGCGGCGCTGGAGCAACCCGCTGCTGCTGCTCGCCGCCGGGCTGCTGGTCGCGGGCGCGGTGCTCGGGAGCTGGTTCGCCCTGATCCTCGGCTGGCTCATCGCGTACGCCTCGCGGCGGCTCAGCCCGGCGGAGTCGAAGGCGGCGGTCGTCATCATTCCCGGGCTGGCGCTCACGGGCGGTGTGGTGTGGCTGTGGGGGAGGGCGGAGCGGCGTTGGGGCACGCCCATCGCCGAAGGGCACATGAACGCCGCGATCACGGAGACGTGGCCGTGGGTCATCCGGGGCGCGGCGGTCGCCTCGGCCCTGTTCCTGATCTGGCGGTCCCAACGCCAGAGAGGCTGACTTCCCTCCAGCCCGTCCAGCCCTCCCAGCCCTTCCAGCCCTTCCAGCCCTTCCAGCCCTCCCAGTCTCTCCAGCTTCCGGCAATCCAGCCCCTCCGGCGCTTGAGGAGCGGGGTCCGGGGCAGAGCCCCGGGACGGGACGGGAAGGGGCGGCGGGGGCGAAACACCCTCCTGCGACCCACCCCCACCCCCACGGCCCACCCCCACGGCCCACCCCGACGACGCGCCCCGACGAACCACCCCGACGACCCACCCCGACGAACCACCCCACCCGGCCGGCCAGGCCCCCGGCACAATGGCCCACATGGCCATCCCCACCCCCCTCCCGCCCACCGTCGGCTTCGACCTCGACATGACCCTCATCGACTCCCGCCCCGGTATCCGTGCCTGCTACCTGGCCCTGGCCGAGCGGACGGGGACGTACATCGACGCCGAGCTCGCGGTCAGCCGGCTCGGGCCGCCGCTGGGGGAGGAGCTGATCAACTGGTACCCGGCCGAGCGGGTCGAGAAGATGGCGGATCTGTACCGCGAGATGTACCCCACCTACGCCATCACCCCCACGCCCGCCCTGCCCGGCGCCCGTGAGGCGATAGCGGCCGTACGGGAAGGGGGCGGGCGCGCGATCGTCATCACGGCGAAGTACGAGCCCAACGCGAAACTGCACCTGGCGCACCTGGGCATCGAGCCGGACGCCGTGATCGGCGGCCTGTGGGCCGAGCAGAAGGCGCTGGCGCTGCGCGAGCACGAGGCCGCCGTCTACGTCGGCGACCACGTGGGCGACGTACGCGGCGCTCGGACCGCCGGGGCGCTGTCGGTCGCGGTCGCCAGCGGCCCGTGCGACGCCACGGAACTGCGTGGGGCCGGCGCGGATGTCGTCCTCACCGCCCTGACGGAATTCCCGCGATGGTTTTCGGACTATCGCACCGACGATCCCACTGCTTACCGCTCGGACAACTGACCCGCCCCCGCCCGCGCCCTGCGCCGTCCCGCCGCGGCCGAGCGCAGGACACCCGCCCCGGCCATCAGGAATCCGACGCCCATCAGCATGCTCAGGACGAACATGTACGTCGGAAAGGGCGTCGTACCGAGGAACAGCGGGGCCACGGTGACCAGAGTGGCCACGGCGCCGATGATGAAGACGATGCCACCGGCACGGACCAGACCGTCACCGGGTGCTGCGGAATTCGCTTGGGTTTTGTCACGCACCGGACCAGGGTAGTTCCTGGCCGAGAGGAACAGCCGGGTGACGTCTTGTCGCCGGACTGAAGAGCATTAGCCTTGGTACCGGCGGGTCATCGGGCCCGCCCGAGTGCTATCACGAGCCGTTTTCCGACGCAGTTTTCCCGACGAGTACGAGGACGAGGACAGACGTGCCCACCGGCAAAGTCAAGTGGTTCAACAGTGAAAAGGGCTTCGGCTTTCTCTCCCGTGACGACGGCGGGGACGTCTTCGTGCATTCCTCGGTCCTCCCCGCCGGAGTCGAGGCCCTGAAGCCGGGCCAGCGCGTGGAGTTCGGCGTGGTCGCCGGACAGCGCGGCGACCAGGCACTCTCCCTGACCATCCTCGACCCGACCCCGTCGGTGGCGGCCGCCCAGCGCAGGAAGCCGGACGAACTGGCCTCCATCGTCCAGGACCTCACGACGCTGCTGGAGAACATCACACCGTCGCTGGAGCGGGGCCGCTACCCCGAGCGCACGGCCGGCAAGAAGATCGCCGGTCTGCTCCGCGCGGTCGCCGACCAACTCGACGTCTAGCCGGGATTCACCTGATTCTTGCGAGGAGGCTCCGGCGTTCACGCCGGGGAGGAATCGCATCCGAGTATGGCGACGCGGAGCGTCGCCGAAGCCCGGATACGGGCGCGGAGCGCCCGTATGGCTACCGGCACGATCCAAGGTGAACCGAACGCGTGTGCCTGTGATCGCTGGCCGGGGGGGTGGTTGCGGGATCGGCGGGCGTGTGTGCGGCTGTCGTACGTATGGTCCTTCGCAGGGTTCGGGACGGCACGGTGTTCTGGCCGCAACCGTGAAAGGGGGGAGGGTGGGATGGCGCAGGTGAAGGCGGGGGAGAAGGTCGGGCATGTCCGGCACACGTACCGGTTGCGGGTGTCGTCCACGGCTCGCGGCCTGCTGGTGGCGGAGTGGGGCCGGTGCCGCTGGCTGTGGAACGAGTGCGTCGCCAAGTCCAGGGCCGTGCACCTGCACAACAGGGCGACCGGAGGGAAGGCCACGTGCGGCCCGGCGCAGCTGGATCGGATGCTGACCCGGGCCCGTGCGGGTACGCCGTGGCTGCGGGAAGGCTCATGCGTTCCCCAGCAGCAGGTCGTCCGGGACTTCGGTCGCTCCCGCGCCAAGGCGCAGCGGGACATCACCGAGCGTCTGCCCAAGGCCCGCCGGGCGGGGATGCCCACATGGAAGACCAGGCGTGAGGCACTGCCGACTCTCAACTACACCCGGCGGGGATTCCGTGTGAGGGACGGCCGGCTGCACCTGGCGGGCGGGATCGTGCTGAACGTGGTGTGGTCGCGGGAGTTGCCGGGCGAGCCGTCCTCGGTGCGCGTGTACCAGGACAGCCTCGGGCACTGGTACGCCTCTTTCGTCGTCCCCGCCCAGGTCGAGCCCCTGCCTGCGACGGGCCGTGTTCTCGGTGTGGACTGGGGGTGCGGGAGACGGCGACGACCACGTCCGACGCCCACGACCTGCCGCACCCCGCACACGGCGGGAAGGCGAAGGAGAAACTCATCCGGTACGACCGGATGATGGCCCGCCGCAGGCCGAAGAAGGGCGAGTCCGGGGCGAGGGGTTACCGTGCGGCGAAGAGGCTGCGGGCGAAGGCGTACAAGAAGGTTGCCCGTCAGCGTGCGGACACCGGCCGCAAGTGGGCGAAGAAGGTGGTCCGCGACCATGACGTCATCGCGGTCGAGGACTTCCGGCCGAAGTTCCTGGCCCGGTCGACGATGGCCCGCAAGGTCGCGGACGCCGCCATCGGCGCCACCAAGGCCGCCCTGATCGAGATGGGCCGCAAACACGGGCGGGACATCCGCCTGGTCCACCCCGCGTACACCACGATGGACTGCGCGCAGTGCGGAGCGAGAGCCAAGCACGCCCTGCCGCTGGGTGAACGCACCCACACCTGCACCGCCTGCGGAACCACAACCCCACGGGACAAGAACTCCGCACGCGTCATGCTCGCCCGGGCTGGTCTCAACCCGGCTGGCGCCGAGGGCAGAAGACCTCCTGGAGCGCCGCTCCAGGAGGCAGCCTGAGCCAGGAATCCCCTTCCCTTCAGGGAGGGGAGGATTCAAGGAAACCGCAGCGCGTCCGGGCCGAGGGGCGGCACCAGCCCTTCGGCCGCCGCGCGCGTGAGCAGCCCCCGTACGGCCGCGTAGCCGTCCTCGCCGAGGTCGGCCGTGAACTCGTTGACGTACAGCCCGATGTGCTGGTCGGCGACGGCCGGGTCCATCTCCTGCGCGTGCTCCATGACGTACGGCCGCGACACCTCGGGGTCGTCCCACGCGGCCCGCACGGAGGTGCGGATCGAGGCGGCGAGCCGCGTCAGCGTCTCCTCGCCCAGAGACCGCCTGGCGATGATCGCCCCCAGCGGGATCGGCAGCCCCGTGGTCCGCTCCCAGTGCTCCCCCATGTCGGCGAGCCGGTGCAGGCCGTAGTCCTGATACGTGAAGCGCGCCTCGTGGATGACGAGCCCCGCGTCGACCTTTCCGTCCCGTACGGCGGGCATGATCGCGTGGAACGGCATCACCACGATCTTCCCGACCCCCTCGGGCAGCACGTCCGCCGCCCACAGCCGGAACAGCAGATACGCCGTCGACGTCTCGCTCGGCACGGCGACCGTACGACCGGTCAGGTCCACCCCGGCCTCCCGGGTCAGCACCAGCGGCCCGCAGCCCCGGCCCAGCGCACCCCCGCAGGGCAGCAGGGCGTAGTCGTCCAGGACGTACGGCAGCACCGCGTACGACACCTTCAGCACATCCAGCTCGCCGCGCTCGGCCATGCCGTTGGTGAGGTCGATGTCGGCGAAGGTCACGTCGACGGCGGGCGCGCCGGGGACGCGGCCGTGGGCGAGGGCGTCGAACACGAAGGTGTCGTTCGGGCAGGGGGAGTAGGCGATCCGCAGCCGCTGCTGCTCACTGGTGGTCATGCCGGTTCCAACTCTCCAGGACGGGCGCGAGCTTCCCGAAGCCCTCGGTGAGGGCGGTCAGGGCGTCGCCGATACGCCAGGCGGCGCGGTCGCGCGGGCCGACGGGGTTCGACACCGCCCGCACCTCCAGCACGGGCACGCCGTGTGCGGCGGCGGCCTCGGCGACCCCGAAGCCCTCCATGGCCTCGGCGAGCGCACGTGGGTGACGGGTGCGGAGCGCGTCGGCGCGGGCGGCGGTCCCGGTCACCGTCGACACGGTGAGCACGGTTCCGGTGAGCGCGCCGGCCGCGGCGGCGGCCTCCCGCACCAGCACGGCGGGCGGGCGGTGGGTGACGGTGCCGAAGCCGAGGCCGGTGACCGGCAGGAAGCCGTCGGCGGTCTCGGCGCCCAGGTCGGCCGCGGTGATTTCGTCGGCGACGACGAGGGAGCCGAGGGGCGCGTGCGGCGGGAAACCGCCGGCGATCCCGGCGGAGACGACCAGGCGGTAGGGCCGGCCGTCCAGGGCGGCCGCGGTGAGCGTGGCGGCCGTGGACGCGGCGGCGAGCGCGGGACCGACACCGGCGGCGAGGAGGTCGGGTCCGTCCTCGACCCGGTGCACGGTCGCCCCGGGCAGTGACAACTCCCGTACGGGTCCCGGGAACGCCTTGGCCACCGCGTCCCGCTCGACGGGGACCGCGGTGGCGACGAGAACGCGTGACGACGTGAGCGGACCGACCGGGCTGATCAGCTGTCCTTCTTCAGTCGGAAGGACCACAGACCCGTCGTCTCGTCCTTGCCCTCCTTGATCGTCACCAGGGTCGAGTCGCCCTGGGCGCCGTACTGGGCGTTGAAGAACACGCTGCCCGGGATGGTGGTGTAGGTCTTCGTCATGGACTCGGACAGCAGCGGCTGACCGTTCATCAGGATGATCCAGCCCTTGTCGGCGATCTCCGGGTCGACACCGAAGCGCACGGTCTCGTCGGGGTCGATCGAGATCTCGTCGACGCCCTTGTCCTGCAGGCACTTGGTCACGTCGGCGGCCTTGAGGGTCTCGCCCTCCCCGCCGCAGGTGGCCTCGGTGCTCACCGACTCGCTGCCCACCGTGATGGTGGCCATCGGCGTCGGCTTGTCACAGGCGGCCAGGACGAGCAGCCCGGCGGATACGGCGCCGGCGGCGGCGACGGCACGGCGGCGTCGCACAGCGGATTGCAACGTGGTCATGGGCGAAGGCTATCGGTCAGGTGTGCCCCGTTCCCCACGTGGGGGTACGGCGTGGCCGGAGCGTTACGCCACTCGCGCCTGCGCTCCGTGACCCTGCCGGGCCGAACGGAGGAGCCCGCGGACCGTGGTCAGCCAGCCCGTCGCGATGATCGCCGCACCCACGGCCAGCCCCAGCGGTCCGATCAGCGGCATCGCGATGCCGATCGCGCCGCCCAGCACCCACGCCATCTGCAGCAGCGTCTCCGAACGGGCGAACGCCGATGTCCGCACCAGCTCGGGCACGTCCCGCTGGATCAGGGCGTCCAGCGACAGCTTGGCCAGCGCCTGGGCGAACCCGGCGATCGCGGCGAGGCACGCCACCAGGATCGTGCCGAAGAACGCCGCGGCCACGATCGCCGCGCTCAGCACACACGCCACCACCGTCACGATGATGATCTCCGGGGCGCGGGTTCGCAGCCCGGCCCCGACCGCCGTACCGAGCGCGTTGCCCGTGCCGGCCGCCACGCCCACGATGCCGAGCGACACCGCGGCGCTCTGACCGGACATCGGATGCTCGCGCAGGAGGAAGGCCAGGAAGAAGATCAGGAAACCGGTGAGGCAGCGGATGGAGGCGTTGGCGGCGAGCGCGTGGGTGACGGCCGGGCCGACCGTGCGCAGCCCCGGGCGCTTGTCCGTCTTGCGGTGCGGGCCGTGCAGATGCTGCTCGTCGGCGGCGAGCAGGGCCACGGCCTCGCCCTTGGCGGAGTCCACCTTCGGCGGCAGCCGGAAGGACAGGAACACGCCTGTGACGAAGAGCACGAACGCCCCGTACAGCGGCCAGCGCGGCCCGATCTGATGGAGCCCCGCGCCGATCGGTGCGGCGATCCCGGTCGCCAGCAGTCCGCCGAGGGTGACCCGCGAGTTCGCCTTCACCAGGGAGAAGGCGGGCGGCAGCAGCCGCGGCACGACCGCGCTTCTCACCACCCCGTACGCCTTCGACGAGACCAGCACGCCCAGCGCGGCCGGGTACAGCTCGAGTCCGCCGGTGACGACCGCGCCGGACAGGATCAGCGCGAGCAGTGCCCGGGCCAGCATCGCGCCGGCCATGGCGGCACGGCGGCCGTGCGGGAGACGGTCCAGGAGCGGGCCGACCACCGGGGCGAGGAGCGTGAAGGGCGCCATGGTGATGGCGAGGTAGAGGGCGACACGCCCGCGGGCCTCGTCCGTCGGAACGGAGAAGAAGACGGTGGAGGCCAACGCGACCGTGATCATGACATCGCCGGCGCCGTTCACGCCGTGCAGCTCGATCAGCTTGCCGAGCCCGGACTCCCCGGCGCCGTGCGCATGGGTCGCCCGGCGGATGCCGCGGGCGGTCTTGGTCACCGGGAAGCGCAGCACGCGCCCGCACGCACGCAGAGGGCCGCCCGCCCGGCCCGTACCGAGGCGTCGGCCGCTCCCCTTGCCCTCATTCGGCCCACCGGTTCCGGTGGCGCCCTGGGGTGTCCTCGCGGTAGCCACGACGTCATAGTGCCCCGAGATGGCGGTGCGTAGTGCCGTATCCCCCACGGACGGCGCCCCGGTTGCGGCTGTACGGCGCAACGCGGGCGCCTGTGTGGGAGCGCAGTGCGGCCGGTCACGCCGCAGATCCCGCCGCAGATCGCGCCGCCGATCGCGCCGCCGATCGCGCCGCCGATCGCGCCGCAGATCGCGCCGCCGGGAGTGCCGCCGATCGCGCCACCGAGGTCATCGCCGTACCGCCGACGTCGCGCCACCGCCGCGTACCGCCGCGTACCGCCGCCGCCGTGTCGTGAACGGATCAGCGCCCCGGAGGCGGACGAACACCCCCGGAAACCGGCGCGCGGCACCCCATAACAACCGTCGGTGTAGGCCCAGCGCACGCGAACAGGTAGCGTGCGTATCTCAGCCATCCCGCAGAATGGATGGAGGCGCGCCCGAGCACGTTGCGGCGCGGACGTCGACGCGGTCCCACTGTCCGCTCCGTCCGCCCCCCGCGCTGGGAGTGGCGCACTCGTGAGACGGCGTAGGAGAGAAGCGATACCTGTGAGCGCAGCGACAACGCGAAGCCGCACCCCCGACCGTCTGTGCGCCGAGGCCGTCGACCTCGCGCGTGCCGCAGCCGAGGAGGCCGCCGCGCCCGGGGTCGTGGGCGAGCACGAGGGGGCGGTCTCCGAGGGCGACCGCGTCGTCACCCACTTCTTCGGGTGCCGCGAGCCCGGCTACCGCGGCTGGCGCTGGGCCGTCACAGTCGCCCGCGCCTCCCGCGCCAAGATCGTCACGGTCGACGAGGCGGTGCTGCTGCCCGGCCCCGACGCGCTCCTCGCACCGGAGTGGGTGCCGTGGAGCGAGCGGCTGCGTCCCGGCGACATGGGACCCGGTGACCTCCTCCCCACCGACGCCGAGGATCTCCGCCTGGAGCCCGGCTTCACCGGCGAGGAGGAGCCGCCGCCGAACTCCGCGGTGTCCGACGAGATGGCCGCCCTGGTGGAGGCCGAGGACGCCGAGGTCACGGGGGGCGCCCCCGCCGACCTGCCCGTCGTACCGGCCCGCGGCACGATCGCGGCGGTCGCCGAGGAACTCGGCCTGCGCCGCGCCCGGGTCCTGTCCCGCTACGGCCTGCACATCGCCGCGGACCGGTGGGAGGAGTCGTTCGGCGGGAAGACCCCGATGGCCCAGGCGGCTCCGGCCTCCTGCGAGTCGTGCGGCTTCCTCGCCCGTATCGGCGGCTCCCTCGGCCAGGCGTTCGGCGTGTGCGCCAACGAGTTCTCCCCGGCCGACGGCCGTGTGGTCTCCCTCGCCTACGGCTGCGGCGGCCACTCCGAGGCCGCGGTCATGCCGAAGCCCCCGCAGCCTGCCCCGCCGGTCATCGACGAGACCCGGGTCGACCCCTTCCCCCTCCGCCCGGCCCCCGACTCCGGCTCGGTCCCGGCGACGGAGGACGAGTCGTCGGCGGAGCTGGGGCACTCGTAACGCCGTCGGGGCGGCACGGTTCGAGCGCGTGCCGCCCGGGTTCGGATGCAGAAGCCCAGGCGTGAACTGCCTTCATGGCTTCGTCCAGGACGGCGCTCAGCTCCCGCAGGGCGTCACGGGCGATCGCCGGGTCCTCGTGCTCCAGGTTGCTCCTGGCATGGGCGTGGCGGGCGGCGAGGTCGGGGCGGCGGGCGATCTCGATGTCCCGGGCCCAGGCCCGTACCCAGCTCCGCACCGGGCTGAGGGACTGCCACTCGACGGCGTTGGCGAATGCCTCGTCCTTCGTCCGCTGCATCTCGGGCAGGCGCCCGGGGGCGACGACGGCGAGTGCGGCCCGCAGGGCGTCGGGCGTCTGCTCGGGGCGGGGCGCCAGCTCGTGTCCGTGTTCGGCCTGCGTGCTCATGGAGTGCTCCCGGGAGTGCACTGGTCAGGGTAGTCGTCCTGGGCGGCTGGGGTACTCGGGCGCGAACATCGCGGTGTCCTTTCTCTGCTCAGTGAGTGTGTGCGGCGGCTGTGGTGCAGGCGTGGCAGAAGGCCTGGGTTTCGGGGGCGCGGAAGGCCTTGTCGCAGCCGTCGCAGTTGCGGAGGCCGTGGCGTACGGGCGCGGGGGCGGCCGGGGTCCGGTACGGAGGGAGGGGTGGGAGCCGGTCCGTGAGGCGGTCGCCGTGGCTTCGCGCGTGTGTGCAGGGGCCCGTTCAGGCGTCCATCGGCAGTGGTACCTGCTCCGCGGCCTGCCCCAGGTACGTGTACTCCGTGGCCCGCGCGATGCCGACGGCGTCCAGGCGCTGCCTGAACCGGACCCGGAAGTGGACGTTGTCCCCGAGGCCTGGACGCATACGGAGCAGGACCTCGGCTTCCTCGAAGTGGACGTCGTAGGCGGGGGCGTTCTTGGCCGTGCCCGTTTTCACCTTGACCCAGCCGCTCTCCCGCAGCTCCGTGATGCGGCCGGAGATGGTCATTTCCTGGTCGCGGGCCCGGGTCTCGCGCAGGCGGTCGACGTAGTGCCTGCCGCGTTCGCCGAGCCGCGCGCTGCGCACGCCGCCGGCCGCGTCGTACCAGGTCACATCCAATTCGAGCGCGTACTTGTCCAGCGCGCGGGCCACGGCGTCCACGGAGTCGAAGAGGCGCGACCACTCGCGGACGTCCTCCTCGGACTCCAGTGCGTCCAGGAGCCGGGTGAAGGTCTGCATGCCGGTTCTGGTGGCGGAGGTGGCTGGAGCGTCCAGGACCTGCTCGGCCGTGGCGCACGCTGCGGCAACGGGACGGGCATGGATCACCGTGCTGCCCGCCGAGAGACCGGTCAGCTCCAGCTGGACCGGGGTTCCGGCGGCCGCGGAGACAGCCTTCTCGACGGGATCGAGGAGAGCGTCGCCCCACTGGAAGCGCAGTGCTCCGCCCTCCGTGTCCGGTCCGGTGAGCCGGAGGCGGAGTTCCTCGTCGAGGCGTGCGTTCGGCTCGTAGGCGCGTGTGGCGGCGAGTCGGCTCGCCCGGTGATCGGCCTCTACCTCGTCGTCGTCCCGGTCCTCCGTCCCCATCTCCTCCAGCAGACGCCGTGCGTGCGCGGCGGCGCCCGGATCGTCTCGGAGCAGTGCGCGCCTGCGCTCGCGCCAGCTGTCGCCGGTCGTCACAGTCGCACCTCCAGGTATCCGCGTGCCGGGGAGGCACTGGCCTCGGACGGGGCACGGTCCGCCTGGCCCGACAGCCTGCATCGCTGCCACCAGTCGTCCCACATCCCTCTTTGCATGAAGTATGTCCGTTCCTCGGCGGTCATGTGCTCAGGCCGGAAGACGTGGCCGACCGGTTGGTAACCCACCCTGACCGGCGAGACCCTGTACCTCCGCCTCATGCTGTCCCAGCTCTTGAAGGCATCGGTCAACCACTTCGAGCCCGGTCTGCCGCGTACGGCCCGCTCGGCCCGGATGTCGATCAGGAGGGTGGCGTCGATGTTGTTCGGGTCGACCTTCACGCTGACGAAGCTGCCGCCGAGCCACAGGCGGTGGACGAGGGTGAGCCCACCGAGAGTGTCCGAGTACGTGGCCTCCAGGGTGAGGAAGCGGTCGAGGTAGTCGTGCAGTCCGTCCCACAGACCCGCTCGAGTACTGGAGTCCGCGAACCGCGGTGCGCTGACCAGCAAAGCCTCCGCCTCGTCGAAGGAGACCGAGTAGCGGCCCGGCGGGGGATATCCGGAAGCGGTGAAGTGTGGCAGCACGTGCATCCTGACGGTGGCGGGTGCGGGACTGATCGCGTGCGACGTCAGCGGCGGCGAGGGCCTGCGGTCGTACGGCAGGTGGGGCAGTGGTGTTCGGTTTCGGGGGCGCGGAAGGCCTTGTCGCAGCCGTCGCAGTTGCGGAGGCCGTGGCGTACGGGCGCGGGGGCGGCCGGGGTCCGGTACGGAGGGAGGGGTGGGAGCCGGTCCGTGAGGCGGTGGGCGAGGAAGGCCGCGGGGCGGTGGAGGGGCTCGTCGGGGAGGTTCTCGGTGAGGGCGTGGCGTAGGGCGGTGGGGGTGACCTCGCGTTCCAGCCAGGCGATGACGCCGGGGGCGAGGTGGTCGGTGTCGGCCGCGGAGAGCAGGAGGCGCGGGTCGTGGCGGCGGAGGGTGCCGAGGAGGTCGGCGGCCTGCTGGTGAAGTGCGGTGGCCGCGGCGCGGGTGGGCTGGGGGACCGGCGGGAGGGCTTTGCGGGGGCGGGGCCGGGGTGTGCGGTCGGCCGCAGTCGGGCGGGGGCGCCGTGGCGGGCAGTCGGTGGGTGCTGCCTCGCGGCGGTGGGCGGGCTGGTTGCAGGAGGTGGTGCGGGTGATGATGCGGCCGGTGGGGGTGCGGACGCGTTCGCGGCGGAGGTAACCGTGGGTCTCCAGCTCGCGGAGGGCGTCGCCGATGCGTTTGGTGCCTTCGGTGAAGCGGGCGGCGAGCGACTTGATGTCCACGGGGGCGCCGGCGGGCAGCGACTGGATGTGGCAGCCGAGGCCGATGGCGAGCAGGGAGAGTTCCGCGTGCTGGGTGAGGTGGTTGCCGATCACCACGAAGCGGGCGGTGTGGCGGGTGTTGTCGTGGATGACGCCGCCGGTGTGGTGACGCGAACGGGTCGGATTGCCGACGACGGCTGACTGGGCGCGCGGGGGCGCGCTAGGGTTTTGCGTATCCATCGGGAAGCGCTCTTCTTCCTTGGTGGTCAGGCCCTCGCACTGGGACGGCAATCCCGGCGGGGGCCGAAGTCTTTTTCGGTTGTGTGCGTTGAGCGTAGAGGTGTCATGGGCTCGAAAATCCAGCTGAGCCGGTGATGTTCACCCGCCCGAGTGACGGCACGCCTCGGGCGGGAAAGGGTGGGGCTTGGTGGGGTTCTTTCTCCCCGGTTCTTGTCTTTGGAAGGCGCCGACGGCACCGGAGCCTCAGAATTCGGGTTCCGGTTCCGTGAGCCGCAGTTCGGCCCAGACGGTCTTGCGCGGGAAGCGCCCCTCGGATACGCCCCAGCGGTCGGCGAGGGCGTCCACGAGAAGCAGGCCGCGGCCCGACTCCGTGTCGGAAGAGAGTGGTTGGACCTCGGGCCGGTGCTCGCTCCGGGTGTCGGTGACCTCGATGCGGAGGGTGTCGGCCACGACGTAGAGCGTGAGCCGGAAGTCCCGTCCCGGTACCCGGCCGTGGGTCGCCGCGTTGACGGCCAGCTCCGCGATGACCTGACGGGCGGGGTCCATCGGAAGCCCCCAGGAACGGAGTTGTTCCGCACCGAGCAGCCGGGCGAGACGTGCGCCGC
Organism: Streptomyces sp. NPDC031365; assembly: GCF_055569765.1. Classification (NCBI taxonomy): domain Bacteria; kingdom Bacillati; phylum Actinomycetota; class Actinomycetes; order Kitasatosporales; family Streptomycetaceae; genus Streptomyces; species Streptomyces sp. NPDC031365. Next base: position 227,178 of record NZ_JBVIIM010000001.1, read on the forward strand.
GTGGCGTGGGGGAGAGCAGCACGGTGAAGTTGCGGACGGGGGCGGCGGGTTCGGCGGTTCGCTGATTCACGTCACTCAGCGTGGCTGGATCTGCGTACCGTGGGAGGTGACTCAGCGGGTGCGTACGGTCACTGTCCGGTGGTTGTCCGGTGCTGTCGTGGCTGTTCCGACGGTTGCTACGGGTAGGGCGCCGGGTGGCGTCACGGACGGTTCCCGAGGGAGAGGTGCGGCATGACGGCGGTCGAGGCGGAGGCGGGGCAACTCAAGACCGAGGCGGACGAACCGGGTTGGGAGGTGGACCCGGACGACGAGTGGGGCGTCGCGGTCATCACGACCGTCGGACGGCAGCTGAAGCTGCGGCGCGAGGCGGTGGGGATGCGGGCCGCCGACTTCGGCCGGGTCGTCGGGTACGTCGAGGACATGGTCTACAAGATCGAGGGCGGCAAGCGGATCCCGCGGCAGGAGTTCCTGGACAAGGCGGACGAGGTCCTGGAGGCGGGCGGGCTGATCGCGGCGGCCTGGGAGGACGTGAAGAAGGTGCGGTATCCGAAGACCGTTCGGGACATCGCCAAGTTGGAAGGGCGGGCCGTCGAGATCGGTGTGTACGTGTGCAACAGCATCAGCGGGCTGTTGCAGACTCCCGAGCATGCGCGGGCGCTTTTCCAGGCGGCTCAGCCGCCGTACACCCCGGACGACGTCGAGCGGATGGTGGCCGCGCGTATGGAGCGGCGCTCCGTGTACGCACGTGATCCGGCCCCGTCCATCAGCTTCGTCCTGGAAGAAGCGACGTTGCAGAGGGAAGTCGGAGGCACAATGGTGTGGCGACAGCAGCTCGAACGTCTGCTTGAGGTGGGGCGGCTGCACCACGTCACACTTCAGGTGATGCCGACGAAAACCGAAGCCCACCCCGGGGTGGACGGCAGGATCGAGGTACTGAAGTTCGCGGACGGCACGGCGGTCGGGCGCTCCGACGGCGCGTTCAATGCTCGTCCGACCTGCGAACCCAAGCAACTGCGCATCCTGGAGCTGCGGTACGGCACCATCCGGGCGCAGGCGCTCTCTCCCCGGGAGTCGCTGGCCTTCATCGAGCACCTACTGCTGGGAGAAACATGATCCGCAAGATCTCCGCTGGTGGCGCCTCCGAGCTGGCTTGGCTCAAGAGCAGCTACAGCGACGGCACCGACGGCAACTCCTGCGTCGAACTCGCCCACACCCCCGGCACCGTCCACGTCCGTGACTCCAAGGACGTCACGGGCCCCCGCATCGCCTTCACTCCGGACTCGTGGGTACGTTTCGTCCCGTACGTGTCCGAGGCCTGATCGTGCGGCCTGGTCCGCCTGCTCGGACGGCGGGCGGACCAGCAGGGCCGGTGGCGGCCCGGGAGACCGATGCGAGGGCACGGCGGTGGCGCCGGAGTACCGCCGACTCGCCCAGAAGCAGGCCATGCGGTCGGCAGGCGGGACCGCCCAGGGCGCCTTCCAGCGCGGGGAGGTAGTTCCAGCGCACGGCAGGGTGGGCGGAGTGGGCGAAGTGGTACAGGTCGCCGTACGGCAGCCACGTGCCGCGGGCCGGCAGGGCGAGGAGCGGGTTGCGCGGGTACAGCCGCAGGCAGCGGCCCGCCTCCACGGCGACGGGCGGTCCGGTCACCGGCTCCGGGTCGAACCAGCGGTGTTCGACGAGCAGGGACATCCAGGCGAGCTGGGGATACAGGAGCAGCCGGGGCAGTAAGAAGGCGAACACGGCCGCCTCCCAGCCGAAGGCGATGGAGAGAGCCGCCGTCACCGCAACCGGACCGGCCGCCCGAAGCCGCCCGGCACCCGCTTCCCGCCACAGGCCGGTCAGACCGCGCACGGCGCCGTACACACCGGCCGGGGTGAGCGGGTGGATCAGGGCGAGCGCGTACCGCGCCGCCGCGGCCCCCGGGCGCAGGCCCGCCGCGTGGAGGTCGGCCGGGGTCGCCGTGCACGGCCACCGCGCACCACCCGGCGAACTCCAGCCAGTGGCCCATCAGCAGGAGGACGGGTGTGACGTCGTTCAGCCGCTCGCGTTGGAGTGCCCTCACGGACCGGAGCGATTCCGGTCCGTGCCGTCGACCCCGCGCCGGACTGAACCACCACCGGTCCGCCTGCCGCACCGCGATTCCGGCCATGATCGCCAACAGGCCGGCCGACAGTCCCTCCCCACGCCATCCCCTTCCCCATAACCCGGCAGACACGTGCGCGTGGGCAGGGCCCGGGAGGGACGGACGCCCCGAGTGGCGTCAGACCTCGGTCGGGTGGATGCCCGCCTCGTGCAGCACCTTCATGTTTTCCCGGCTGAGCTCGGCGAACGCGCTGATTTCCGCCATGTGTGCGGCACCCTCGTAGGTCACCGGACCGTCCCCGAGGAGCATCGCGGGGTCCAGCTCGGCGTCGTACACGAGGGTGGCGTTGCCCTCCAGGACCGGCTGCCAGGCGTCACCGGCCGTCTGGAGGTAGCTGCGGGCGACACCTCCGGGGTTGCGTACGGTCACCGGCCGCTCCGGGGCGACCAGCCCGAGGCGGGACAGGGTGGCCCGGGAGGCCGCGATGCCCGAACCGCACGACGGCGTCAGACCGGCGCCCCGCTCGTAGGTGTGGATGAACACCTCGTCGTCGGACAGCGGCAGGACGAAGGAGAGGTTGGCGCCGATCGGGAAGACGCCCGGTGAACCGGCGACGCGCCGCCCGGTCTCGATCAGTTCGGCCTCGTCGTAGGCGTCGATCACCGTGATCAGGTGGGAGTTCGGCACCGCGACCGCCGTCACGTGCCGCGACGGGTGGAACGCCGGAAGCAGCCGGTCCACGTACTCGCCGTGCGGCCCCGCCTCGGTCACGATCGGCTCACCGGGTGCGAAGTCGACGGTGGGCAGCTCCACGGAGACCTGCCGCACGCCGTGGGAGGTACGACCCCGGTCGCGCACGGTGAAGGAGTAGGGCCCCTGCTCGACCACGACCGACTCGGCCTGGTGCCGGTCCAGCAGTATCCGGCCGGCGCACCGCATCCCGTTCCCGCAGAGCAGCGCCTCGGATCCGTCAGGGTTGTAGAACCATGCCCGCGCCGTGCCATCGCCGTGATCCGCCACGAAGTACACCCCGTCACCGCCCAGCCCACGCTTGCGGTCACACAGCAGCCCGACGGCCCGGGTCAGCTCGTCCGCCGAGGCGAAGTGGTCGAGCGGCGCACCGTCGACGACGAAGATGTCGTTCCGGGAGCCGTGGGCCTTGGTGAGCGAGAGAGTGGACATCACGTACTTTCCGTCGCGCTGTGGCTTGGCGCGGTCCCGCCAGGTCCGGACCGGCTGTCGTTCCATGCTAACGAAGGTCCTCCCAGGAGCCGGAGGCGTGATGCTCCGCTCGGTTCTCCGGCAGCCGATCGCTGTCAGAGCCGGGCGGCCGCCCCTCGGACGGTCGCCTCGTCCCACGTTCCGGCGTCCAGCATGGGCCGGACGGTCGCCTCGTAGGACTGGAGGACGAACGGCGCCGAGTCCGAGCCGCGCCCGAGGACAGAGCCTCCCCCACGCGAGTGCTGAGGTCCTGGCGAGGCTGTGTGGTCGTGGTCATGCGATCCATCCCCCTGGTGAGTACGCATCCGCCCTACATCTTCGGGGCTGTGGTTACAGACAGGCAGGTGTGCTTTGCGGTCAGTAATGACCGTCGCCGCGCTGGTTCCGTTCAGCATGATCTAGCGCGGAACCCTGGGCGTTCACGCCCGGGAGGAAGCGCTTCTTAACGCTGCTCTGACCCGCGCGGGTGCACGGGTCTGCGCTGTTGACCTCAGCCGGGTCGTTTCTGGTTCTCGATGTACTCCTTGATGACGGCGAGCGGGGCGCCGCCGCACGAGGCGGCGAAGTAGGACGGCGACCAGAAGTGTTCGCCCCACAGGTACTTGCGGATGTGGCCGGGGAACTCCTGCCGCAGGCGCCGGGCGGAGACGCCCTTGAGGGAGCCGACGAGGCGGGAGATGGCGACCTTGGGCGGGTAGTGCACGAGCAGGTGGACGTGATCGCGTTCGCCGTTGAACTCCCGCAGTTCCACGCCGAAGTCGGTGCACACGTCGCGCATGACCTCTTCGCAGCGTCGAAGGATCTCGTCGGTGAACGGTCCGCGCCGGTACTTGGGGGTGAAGACCAAGTGGGCATGCAGGGTGCAGACAACGCTACGACCCCTGCGAATATCGGGGTTTGGCTCCCAGCGTGGTGACATAGATCAATGCTACGATCACGCCCGTGAAGATCGTGACACAGGTCAAACTCATGCCGGATGCCGCGCAGGCATCCGCGCTTGAGCGCACCCTGCGCACGGTCAATGACGCCGCGAACTGGGTGTCGGAGGTGACGTTCGAGCACGGCGTGCCGCGTGAGTACGAGCTGCGCAAGTACACCTACCCCGAACTCAAAGCGCGGGGGCTGGGAGCGCAGGCCGCGCAACACGTCATCAAGAAGGTGCGCGACTCGTACACCACGCTCAAGGCCAACATCCGGGCCGGCAACCTCGGCAAAGAAGGCTCCAGGCGTCGCCGCAAGGCCGAGTCCAAGCCGGTCACCTTTCGCCCCGAGGCCGCCCAGCCGTATGACGACCGGTGCCTGAGCTGGCAGTACGACCAGCGGACCGTGTCCATCTGGACCATGGACGGCCGGGTCAAGAACGTGCCGTTCGTGTGCTCCGCCGACGCACTCAAGACGCTCCAGGCACACCGGCAGGGCGAATCCGACCTGACCGAGCGCGACGGCATGTTCTACCTCGTCGCCACCTGTGACGTGCCCGAGGCCGAGCAGTACGAGCCGGACGGCTTCATCGGCGTGGACCTCGGCATCGTCAACATCGCGACCACGTCCGACGGCTACCTCGCGGCCGGGCGGGGGCTCAACCGGTACCGCAGGCGACAGCTTGCCCTGCGTGCCAAGCTCCAGAAGAAGCGCACCAAGAGCGCCAAGCGGCGGCTCAAGGCCCGTGCCCGCAAGGAAGCACGGCACGCCGCCAACCAGAACCACATCATCTCCAAGACGATCGTGACCGAGGCTGAACGCACCGGGCGTGGCCTGTCCCTCGAAGAACTCAAGGGCATCCGCAACCGGGTACGGCTCCGCAAGCCCCAACGGGTCGCACTCCACTCCTGGGCCTTCGCCCAGCTCGGAGACTTCATCGTCTACAAGGCCAAGCGGGCCGGTGTGCCCCTGGTCTTCGTTGATCCCGCGTACACGTCGCAGACGTGCGCCGAGTGCGGCCACGTCGACAAGCGCAACCGTGTCGACCAGGGGCTTTTCATCTGCCGGGGGTGCGGGGTCGTTGCCCACGCCGACCGGAATGCTTCCCACAACCTCGCCACCCGTGGCGAGAGCGTGTGGAACGCGGGGCGTGAGTCACGCGTCCCTGCCACCCCATAGGGGTGTCTGGACGGAGGAGTCCACCCAGCAACCAGCTGGGCACTACCTCCAAGCCCGGCCCTTCAGGGCCGGGACAAGTTGACGGATGCTTCGGCCGCCTGCGAAACGTGCAGCGACCCCGGGGGCGGGCGCAGGGCCGTTCCTCGGGGTCGCTCGGGTGTTGCTGTGTGACCGGGCTCTGGGTCAGAGGCTGACACCGTTGGAGCGCAGGAAGGCTGCCGGGTTGACGGCGGTGCCGTAGTTCGGGGTGGTGCGGATCTCGAAGTGCAGGTGGGGGCCGCTGGAGTTGCCGGTGTTGCCGGACAGGGCGATCTTCTGGCCGGTCTTGACGACCTGGCCGGCGTTCACGTTCACCGAGGACAGGTGGGCGTACTGGGAGTACGTGCCGTTGCTGTGCTTGATGACGACGGCGTTGCCGTAGGCGGGGCCGTCGCCGGCGCCGTTGCCGCCGGCCTTGACGACGGTGCCGCCGTGGACGGCGACGACGGGGGTGCCGGTCGGGACGGCGTAGTCCTGGCCGGAGTGCTTGGAGGCCCACATGCCGCCGTTCGCCGCATAGCTCGCCGACAGCTTGTAGCTCTTCACCGGGGAGACCCAGGACGGCTGCTTCTTGACGGCGGGCTTGGCGGGCTTGGCGGCCTTCTTGGCGGTGACAGCCTGCGTCTTCGCGGCCTCGGCCTGAGCGGCGGCCTGCGCCTGGACGGCGGTGGCGCTGCTGGACACGGCCGTGTTCTCGGCGGCGGCGACCGCGACCCCGGCTCCCAGGACGGCCGAGGCGCCCAGGCCGGCGGCCAGGACGGCCGCACGGGTGCGGGTGTCGGACGTACGGGGGAAACGGGACGTGACGCGCTCGAACATCGAAAACCTCATGGGGGAGGGGGCGGGGGATGCCATCCGGCGGAACGGGTCCGTGCCGCGCTGGCTGTTCCTTGGTAACCGCCCCCGGCCAAAAGCCGCAAAGGTGTGACCTACGACGAAAGGCCGTAGTTCGGGCGTGAGATCCAGGTCTCTTGACGGAGGGTCCCGCGTGGGGCGAAACCCGCCATTTCAGGCTGATCGATCAGAGCTGCGCACTAAATGTCCGATTTGGGGTGGGCTGTTTCTCCACTATGTCCGGTAGTAGGGGGGTTTTCGCCTGTGCAGCATGTCACCGGAGCGCCGGTCCGAATGTGGTCTGCGTCTCCGGGACTGATGCCGTTTCCCGGCCCGGTCAGGTGAAGAAGTCCGCCAGGAGGCGGTTCAGGTCGGCCGGCCGCTCGGTGGGGAGCGAGTGGTGGGAGGTGTCCGGGAGGGTGACGACCTGCGCGCCGGGCATGAGGTGGTGCGCGGCGGCCGCCACGCGGGGCGTGTCATGGGCGCGGCTGTGCTCCGCCAGGCAGACCAGGGTCGGCACGGCGCAGGCCCGCAGGGCGTCCTTGCCGGGGCGGGGCATGGTGACGACCTTCGACCGCTTCGCCACGGCCGTGCTGTCCAGGAACGCCCGCCACACGGAATCCTCCGGGTCGCGGCCCGTCTCCCACCGGTGGAAGGCCCGGGGTCGCTCGGCGGCGGGCTTCAGTGAGGTCAGCACCGCGCGCAGGAGATAGCGCGGGCTCATGCGGGCGAAGCACTGGACCGGGTCGAGCAGCGCGAGCCGGTCGATCCGGTGGGGCGCGCGCAGGGCGTGGTTCAGGGCGATCCAGGCGCCGTAGGAGTGACCGCACAGGTGCGCCCGGTCCAGGCCCAGCCCGTCGAAGAGCGCGTCGAGCCAGGCCGACAGGTCACCGGCGCCGCGCAGGGGAGCCCCGTCGTGCACGCTGCGGCCGAAGTCGCCGATCAGGTCGACGGCGTACACCCGGTGGGTGGCGGCGAGCGGCCCGACGTTGCCGTACCAGACCACCGAGGTCGTCCCGCCGCCCGGCAGGAGGACGAGCGGGGTGCCGTCCTCGGGGCCGCAGACGTTGACCCGGGTGCTGCCGTACGGGGTCGCTACGTCGGTGCCGGTCACCTCGACGGGCCAGTGCCGCAGGACGTCGTCGTACGCCGTGTGGAAAGCCGTACTGTCGCTGCTCACGCCGCCGCCCCCATGGATGCCTGGTGATCTAGTGGCAACCTAGCCAATTTCGCGGGTGGTTCGCCAGAATCCCGTGGTTGATCGTCACATCCGCGTCCACCGGATCCGCTGGACTTCGCGCAGGTTGTCCACGACCGGCGCTCCGCGCTCGGCTGGTCCACCGCGGAACTGGCCCGGCGTGCGGCACGTGCCGAGGAGGCCGTCGAGGCCATGGAGGAGAGTGGTGTCGAGCCCACGCCGGAGCTGATCGAGTGGCTGGCCACGGCTCTGGGGGCCGGGCCCGCGTCGGCCCGCGCACCAGTGCCGAGTTCCGCTTCGGGGACCGCGTGGCCCGAGGCCTCGCGGCTCACGTGCTCCTCGCCGGGGTGCCGGGGAACGGTACCTTCGTCCTCACGCCGATCAGGGCGGCCGATGAGGAGAGTCAACGTGAGCAAGTACGTGCGGCCCGCCGCCGAGGGTGCCGATCCGTTCGGGACGGCGCGGCTGCGGCGCGGTGTCCTGGACGCCTGGGCCACCAGCCCCGCCCGCTTCCGTGAGGACGCCAACGCCGAGGAGGACCTCGTCCTCGGCGGGTACCGGGACCGTCTCGTCGTGGAGCTCGCGCAGAACGCCGCCGATGCCGCCGCCCGGGCCGGCGTACCGGGACGGCTCCGGCTCACCCTGCGGGACGGAGTCCTCGTCGCCGCCAACACCGGGGCCCCGCTCGACGAGGCGGGGGTCGAGTCGCTGTCCACCCTGCGGGCCTCCGCGAAGCGGGACGCGCCGGACCGGGCCGTGGGGCGGTTCGGTGTCGGGTTCGCCGCCGTGCTCGCCGTGACCGACGAGCCCGCCGTCGTCGGGCGGCACGGCGGGGTCAGGTGGTCGCTCGCCGAGGCACGCGGCCTCGCGGGCGACACCGCCGGGCAGAGTGCCGGGCTGGCGGACGAGATCCGCCGGCGGGATGGTCATGTGCCGCTGCTGCGGCTCCCGTTCGCGGCAGAGGGGACCGCGCCCGACCCGTACGACACGGCTGTCATCCTCCCGCTGCGGGACGCGGCCGCCGCCGATCTCGCCGAGCGGCTGCTCCACGCCGTTGACGACGCTCTGCTGCTGGCGCTGCCCGGTCTGGAGGACGTCGTCGTCGAGATCGGGGACGCGGAGCCCCGTACGGTGCGGCGGCGCGCGGACGGAGGGCTCACCGTCGTCGAGGACTCGCGTGAGGGGACGACCCGGTGGCGTACGGCCGTCGCGCAGGGGCCGCTCACCCCCGACCTGCTCGCCGACCGGCCGGTCGAGGAGCGGCTGCGGCCGTACTGGTCGGTCACCTGGGCCGTGCCCGTGGACGCCGATGGACGTCCCGCCCGGCCCCGGACCAGCGCCGTCGTGCACGCGCCCACCCCGAGCGACGAGCCCCTCGGCGTACCGGCCCTGCTCATCGCCTCCCTGCCGCTGGACTCCACCCGCCGGCATGCCGCCCCCGGTCCGCTCACCGACTTCCTCGTGCAGCGCGCTGCCGACGCCTACGCCGGGCTGCTCGCCGACTGGCGCCCGGTGACCGCCGGGATCATCGACCTCGTGCCCGGCCAGCTCGGCAAGGGCGAGCTGGACGGCGCCCTGCGCCAGGCGATCCTCGAACGGCTGCCGCGCACGTCCTTCCTGCCACCGGCGCTCGCGCCGCGGGAGCAGGACGGCGACTCCGACTCCGATCTGCCCGAGTCGCTGCGGCCCCGGGACGCCGAGGTCGTGGAGGGCGCGGGGGCCGACACCGTACGTGTCCTGGCGGAAGTGCTCCCCACGCTCCTGCCCGCCGGTCTCGAACGCCGCGTCGAGCTGCGCACGCTCGGAGTCGCCCGTCTGCCGCTCACCGACGTGATCGACCGGCTGGCCGGTCTGGAGAAGTCCCCCGGCTGGTGGCGGCGGCTGTACGACAGCCTCGCCGGGGTCGACCCGGACCGGCTGTCCGGGCTGCCGGTGCCGCTCGCCGACGGGCGGACCACGATCGGGCCCCGGCAGGTGCTGCTGCCCACGCCCGACTCGGCGGCCCTCGACGCCGAGCTCCTCGCCCGGCTCGGTCTCAAGGTCGCCCACCCGGACGCCGCGCACCCCCTGCTGGAGAAGCTCGGCGCCCTCCCCGCCACCCCGCGCGCCGTTCTCACCACCCCGCAGGTACGGGCCGCCGTCGCCGCCTCGCTGGACGACGAGGGCGGGGTGAACTGGGAGGAGGACGCCCCGGACGCCGAGGAACTCGCCGACACCGTGCTGGGGCTCGTGCGCGACGCCGCACTCGAACCCGGTGACGAGCCGTGGCTGGGCGCCCTCGCCCTCCCCGACGAGGACGGCGAACTCTCCCCGGCCTGCGAGCTCGTCTTCCCCGGCGGCCCCTTCGCCCAGGTCATGCGGGAAGGCGAACTCGCCGCCGTGGACGGCGAACTGGCCGGGAAGTGGGGCCAACAGCCGCTCGCCGCGTGCGGGGTGCTGGTGGACTTCGCTCTCGTCCGCGCCACCGACGTCGTCCTCGACCCCGACGAACTGGAGCCGAGGGAAGGGGACTTCGCCGAACCCGACGATGCCGGGCTACTGGACGCCGTGGACGTGTGGAGCGAGGACGTCCTCGACCGCTTCCCGGACAGTCCCGTCCCGCCGGTCGCCACGGAGATCGTCGCCGTGCGCGACCTCGACCTCGTGGACGACGACCGGTGGCCGGAGGCCCTCGCCCTGCTGTCCCGGCCCCCGCTGCGGGACGCCCTCGTCCAGCCGGTGCGCATCCTGCTGCACGACGGCACCCACGAGACCGTACGGCCCTACACCGCCTGGTGGCTGCGCGGGCACCCGGTGATCGGCGGTCGCCGCCCGGCCGGACTGCGCGCGGCCGGGAGCGATCCGCTGCTGCGGGGCCTGTACGAGGAGGCCGACGCGACCGGCTTCGAGGACGAGCAGGTGCTGCGCGCGCTGGGTGTACGGACCTCGGTGGCCGCCCTCCTGGACGAGCCCGGCGGCGCGGCCGAGCTGCTCGACCGCCTCGCCGACCCCGACCGGCCGGTCACCGCCGCCCAGCTGCACGCCCTGTACGGGGCGCTGGCCGAGCTGGACCCCGAGCAGGTGACCCTGCCGGACGATCTGCGGGCCGTGGTCGACGGGCGGGTCGAGGTGGTGGACGCCGCGGACGCCGTGGTCGTCGACTCACCCGATCTGCTGCCGTTCACGTCGGGCGTTCCGCTGCTGCCGGTCCGGCCGGCGCGGGCCGCCGAACTGGCGGAGCTGTTCCAGGTGCGGCGGCTGAGCGAGTCCGTCACCGGGGAGGTCGGCTCCGAGGGGGACGGGCACGACGTACCGGAGCCGGTGCGGGTGCTGCTCGGGGCGGGGACGCCGACGTCGTACGTGGAGCACGAGGAACTGGTCGTCGACGGTGTGGAGATCGACTGGCGGCTGACGGACGACGGCGTGCTGCACGCGGCCACACTGGAGGGCGTGGCCGCCGGGCTCGCCTGGGCGGCGCGGCAGTGGCCCCGCCGCTTCGAGGTCGCGGCCCTGCTGGAGGACCCGTCACGTACGGAGGAACTGGCACGGGACCGCTGGTTCGACTGACCACCCGCCCCGCTGGACGGCCGGGTCCTCGCCCCACCCCGCTCTCCCGCGCGCGGCCCCTCCGTTCCCCGCGCGGTCGGGCCGCGGGGTGGGGTGGCCGGGTCCCCGGCTTCCGTTCTCCGCGGGTGGCCGGGTCCTCGGCTTCCGTTCTCTGCGGGTGGCCGGGTCCCCGGCTTCCGTTCTCCGCGGGCAGTCGTGCCGCAGGGCGGCACGGGTGGGCGCGACGGCACCCCGCAAGCGCCGGGCTGCGCAGACACCCCCCGCCCGGCGCGGGCCCCCGGGGCCCTCGGACAGCCCGAGGCACGGGTCAGTCCGCCGGCATCCGCGTCGCCCCGGACGGCTCCTCGACGTACGCCTCCAGCTCCCCGGCCAGGGTCTCCGCGTCGTAGGGGCCGGTGTGCCTGCGGTTGCCGATGAAGAACGTCGGGGCGCCGCGCACACCGCTGGCCTCGGCGCTGGCGGCGTCCGCGCGGACCCGGTCGGCGGTCGCGTCGTTGTCGAGATCACGGAGGAACTTCTCGACGTCGAGGCCGAGCTCGGCGGCGTAGCCCGCGGTGTCCTCGTACTCGAGTTCATCCTGGTGCGCATAGAGCAGGTCGTGCATCTCCCAGAAGCGCCCCTGACTGTCGGCGGCGACGGCCGCCCGCGCGGCGAGTTCGGCGTGCGGGTGCACGTCGGGCAGCGGCAGGTGCCGGAACACATAGCGGAACCGGTCGCCGAAACGCTGCCGCAGTTCCTTGGTGACGCCGGTGGCGCGGGCGCAGAAGGGGCACTCGAAGTCGCCGTACTCCACCAGGGTCAGGGGCGCGTCCACGGGACCGAGGATGTGGTCCGTCTCCGGGTCGACCGGGCGGTCCAGATAGCGGGGCAGATCCGCGTCCGTCTGGCCCTTCAGCACGGCGGCCAGCCGGAACGCCACCCAGCCGGCGGCGGTGGCGAACACGGCCGCGAGCAGGACACCGACGGTCGCCTGCGCACGGGGGACCGGGTCCTCGAAGGCGAGCCCGACGATCAGCAGGGAGACCGTGAACCCGAGCCCGGACAGCGCGCCGCCGCCCAGGACGTGGCCCGGCGCCACCCCGGTCGGGAGCCTGCCGAGGCCGAACCGGGTGCCGAAGGCGGCGCCGCCCCAAATGCCGAGGAGCTTTCCGGCGACGAGACCCACGACCACGGCCCAGGTGAGTGAGGAGCCCAGCGCGTTGGTCAGGACGCCGTCGCGCAGGTCGACACCGGCATTGGCCAGGGCGAACACCGGCACGATCAGGTAGCTGGACCAGGGGTGGAGGATCGTCTGGAGCCGCTCGTTGACGGAGACGGCCTGCTGGAGTCCCCTGCGTGCCGTCTTGCCGACGTCCGCGCGGGGCGACTGGCGGAACGCGCGGAAGAGCCGCGCGGCCTGCTCCACCCCCTCGCGGGAGGGCTTCCGGGCGGGGATGAGGAGACCGCCGAGCATGCCGGCGATGGAGGCGTGGAGCCCGGCGTTGAGGGTGGCGAGCCACATCACGAGGACGATCAGCACGTACGGGGCCGCCCGCCAGACGCCGAAGCGGGTCAGGGCGGACAGGACCACGCCGAGGACGAGCGCGGCGATCAGATCGGGCACGTTGATGCTGCCGGAGTAGACCACGCCGATCACGGTGACGGCCACGATGTCGTCGATGACGGTGATGGCGAGCAGGAAGACCCGCAGTTGCGTGACGAACCGGGGGCCCACCACGGCCAGCGCGCCCAGCATGAACGCCGTGTCGGTGCCGATGACGACACCCCAGGCTTTGGCGGCCTCGCCCCCGGGTGCGATCGCCAGATACAGCAGGACGGGTACGAGCATGCCGCCGATCCCCGCGAGGCCCGGGATCACGATCCGGCGGCGGTCGTGCAGCGAGCCGACGGAGATCTCGTAGCGCACCTCGAGGCCGATGACGAAGAAGAACAGGGCCATCAGCCCGTCGTTGACCCAGTGGCTCAGGTCCATCGCCAGCCGGGCGTCGCCGAGTGTGACGGACGCCTCGGTGTGCCAAAGGGATGTGTACGCTTCCGACCAGGGAGAATTCGCCCAGACGAGGGCAATCGCCACGGCGATCAGGAGCAGGCCGGCGCTGCCCGCCTCCGTCGCCATGAAGGCCCGCACCGGCGCGGACAATTGGGCCGCCAGTTCGCTTCTCCGTGACTGGGACTGCGAGTTGTCGGTCTTCTCTCCGCGCGGCTTCATCAGGTGTGTCGTCTCCGATCACGTGGGTCGGGGAACTCCATGGTCGCTCACATCGCTGGGGTGGCACGCAGCTGTCCGGTCACCACCTCCCTCACCTGGTCACATTCTCCAACAACCATGCACATACGCCAGGTATCTGATCAGTCGAGTCAACAGGCTCCACGATCACCCGGGCCCCGCGCCGACGACGAGCCGCAGGAAACGAACCAGAGCCGGGGCCCCCTTCTCCACGTGGGGAACACATGCGCATACGTGCCACCGTGGCCGCCGTCTCCGGCGCCCTGGCCCTGTCCGCTCTCGCCGTTCCGGCCGCGCGGGCCGACGCGGGATGGGGCGACACCACGATCACCAAGGTCGTGGTCGACGGGGACAACAAGGTGTCCGTGGGTACCTCCCACCCGAAGACCATCAAGGTCAGCGTGACGGCCAGGGACAACTCGGGCATCAAGGGCGCCGAGGAGTTCACGCTGTACGGGCCCGACTACGGGTACTTCACGACCGGCAAGCCCAGTTGCAAGGCATCCAGCTCCACCACCTCCACCTGCACCGCCTCGGTACTGGTGGATCCGAAGGTCGACTACCTCACCAACGCCAACGCCGGTACCTGGTACGTCGAGGCGTGGATCGACGCCAAGGACGACGACTTCGTGTGGAAGGAGAAGGCCGGTTCCTTCGCATTCCAGCGTGCCTCGCAGCTGACGGTCAACGCCTCGCCCGAGCCGGTGAGGAAGGGCAGGACCCTCACCGTCACGGGCAAGCTCTCCCGGGCCAACTGGGAGACCCTCAAGTACGCCGGCTACACCGGTCAGTCGGTCAAGCTCCAGTTCCACAAGAAGGGCGGGAGCGGCTACAGCACCGTCAAGACCGTCAGGACCAACTCCAAGGGTGAGCTGAAGACCACCGTCACGGCCTCCGCCGACGGCTACTTCCGCTACTCCTTCATGGGCACCTCGACCACCCCGGCCGTCACCTCCACCGCCGACTTCGTCGATGTGAGGTAGCCGACACGAGGCACGGGTGGGCCCCGGCTCCCACTACGCGGGGAGCCGGCGGTCCACCCACCGCCACAGCAGTTCCAGCACCCCCGCCGCCAGGACCGCGATACCGGCCGCCGTCCACGGCATGGTCATGCCGACCAGCTTCAGCGCGAAGAAGTGCTGGAGCCACGGCACCACCAGCACCAGCAGGAACGCCCCGCCCATCGCCGCCACCAGACCGATGCGCCACCACGTGTAGGGCCGGGCGATGATCGCCAGCACCCAGATCGAGATCAGGAACAGCGTCAGCGTCGCCGCGCTCGTCTCCGCCTCCAGCGACCCCTCGCCGCTGTAGTGCCCCCGCGCGATCAGATACGTCGCGAAGGTCGCCGCCGCGGCCAGCACCCCGCCCGGGATCGCGTACCGCATGACGCGCCGCACGAAGTTCGGGCGGGCCTGTTCCCTGTTGGGGGCGAGGGCCAGGAAGAACGCCGGGACGCCGATGGTGAGCGTGGACAGCAGGGTCAGATGGCGCGGCAGGAACGGGTACTCCACCTGCGAGAGCACCACCAGCACCGCCAGCAGCACCGAGTACACCGTCTTCACCAGGAACAGCGTCGCGACCCGGGTGATGTTGCCGATCACCCGGCGGCCCTCCGCCACCACCGACGGCAGCGTGGCGAAGCTGTTGTTCAGCAGCACGATCTGCGCGACCGCCCGCGTGGCCTCCGAACCGGACCCCATCGCCACGCCGATGTCCGCGTCCTTCAGCGCCAGCACGTCGTTCACGCCGTCACCGGTCATCGCGACGGTGTGGCCGTTCGACTGGAGCGCGCCCACCATGTTCCGCTTCTGCTGCGGGGTGACACGGCCGAACACCGTCCCCTCGTCCAGCGCCTTCGCCATGCCGCCGGAGTCGGCGGGCAGCCGGCGCGCGTCCACCGCCGTACCGGACAGGCCCAGCTTCGACGCGACCGCGCCGACCGACACCGCGTTGTCACCGGAGATGACCTTGGCGCGGACGTTCTGCTCGGCGAAGTAGCGCAGGGTGTCGGCCGCGTCGGGCCGCAGCCGCTGCTCCAGCACCACCAGCGCGGCCGGCCGCACACCCTGGGCGGCGGCGGGGTCGTCGACGTCCACGCCGGGACGGGCCCGGGCGAGCAGCAGCACGCGCAGCCCCTGCTCGTTCATCCGCCCGGTCTCGGCCAGTGCCGGGTCTCCGGGGTCCAGCAGCACGTCGGGTGCCCCCAGCAGCCAGGTGACGGGCTCCTCGCCCGGCCGCTCCTCCAGCGTCGCGCCGCTGTACTTCCGCGCGGAGGAGAAGGGCAGCGTGTCGGTGAGGCGCCACTGTGTGGTGTCCGGATACGCGTCGATGATCGCCTGGAGGGAGGCGTTCGGACGGGGATCCGCCGAGCCGAGCTCGCCCAGCACCTTGCGCAGGTACCTCCCGTCACCGTCATCCAGCACCCGCAGCTCGGTGACGTCCATGCCGCCCTCGGTGAGCGTGCCGGTCTTGTCCAGACAGACCGTGTCGACCCGGGCCAGCCCTTCGATGGCGGGCAGTTCCTGCACCAGGCACTGCTTGCGGCCCAGCCGGATCACACCGATCGCGAAGGCGACGGAGGTGAGCAGCACCAGACCCTCGGGGACCATCGGCACGATCCCGCCGACCGTGCGGGCGATGGAGTTCTTCAGCTCGTTGTCCTTGACCACCAGCTGGCTGATGACCAGGCCGATCGCGGTCGGGACCATCATCCACGTCACGTACTTGAGGATCGTGGAGATGCCGGAGCGCAGCTCGGAGTGGACGAGGGTGAAGCGGGACGCCTCCTCGGCGAGCTGCGCCGCGTAGGCCTCGCGCCCCACCCTGGTCGCCTGGAAGGAGCCGCCGCCCGCGACGACGAAACTGCCGGACATGACCTGGTCCCCCGGCTGCTTCACCACGGGGTCTGCCTCGCCGGTGAGCAGCGACTCGTCGATCTCCAGGCCGTCCGCCTCGGCGCACACCCCGTCGACGACGACCTTGTCACCCGGCCCGATCTCGATCAGGTCGTCCAGCACGATCTCGGACGTGCCGATCCGCGCCGCCGTCCCGTCCCGGCGCACGGTGGGGCGTACCTCGCCGATCAGCGCGAGGGAGTCCAGGGTCTTCTTCGCCCGCCACTCCTGGACGATCCCGATGCCGGTGTTGGCGAGGATCACGAAGCCGAACAGGCTGTCCTGGATCGGCGCGACGATCAGCATGATCACCCAGAGCACGCCGATGATCGCGTTGAACCGGGTGAACACGTTCGCGCGGACGATCTCGGTCAGGGAGCGGCTGCTGCGCACCGGCACGTCGTTGATCCGGCCGCGCGCCACCCGTTCGGCCACTTCCGCGGAGGTCAGCCCGATCGCCGGTGAGGTGACCGTGGCGGGCGGTACGGCATCGGCCCGGGCGCCCGCATCGAGATGCGTCATGCCTTCGACGGTACGTGCGGACCCGGTGCCGCACCCACCCGAACGGCGGAAGATCCGACGTGGGGAGGACCGTCGCGTACCGCCGTGGCACCGTGGTCGTACGGCGGTCGTGACGAAGGGTGTTGGGCCCGCGGGCCGGCCCCGCTCAGGCCGCCCCTCCGTCCCTCTCCGTCCCGTCCGCCTCCATGCGCCTGAGCGCGGCGTCGCGCCTTCGGACGTACCAGATGCCGATGAAACCGAGCCCGCCGCCGGCCAGACAGGTCCACAGCCACCAGGTGTGGCCGCGGTCGTCGAACCAGCCGTAGAACGGCAGCTGCACCAGGAACAGGGCGAACCAGACGATCGTGCCGCCGATGATGGTGGCGACCACGGGGCCCTCCAGGGGCTCCGGCGCCTCGTGCTTGGGGGATCCCGAAAAAAGCCCGGCCATGCGGACAGCTTACGAGGGCCGTCTGCGGGCGGGGCGCGTGAGGGGCGCCGCCGCGTCACGTACCCGTCGGGTGCCTATCCGGCCACTCTGTTCTACGCGCGGAGATAGCGCGGACGACGTTATATGTTCATACTGAATCCGTTTGTCTCTGACCACTTTCATTCGTAGAAAACACCAAAGGGCTTTGGGGGAAGCCCGCCGGTGATGAGGTCCTCGCATGTCCACGTCGGCCCCCGCCAAGGCCCCCACCCCCGAGCAGCCGGGGTCCGGTGCCGCGTCCGGCGCCCTCGACCGCCACTTCCGGATCAGCGAGCGCGGCAGCACCCTGTCCCGTGAGGTCCGCGGCGGTTTCGCCACCTTCTTCGCGATGGCGTACATCATCGTGCTGAACCCGATCATCCTGGGCAGCGCGAAGGACGTGTACGGCCATCAGCTCGACAACGGCCAGCTGGTCACCGCGACCGCCCTGACCGCGGCGTTCACCACGCTCCTGATGGGCGTCATCGGCAACGTCCCGATCGCGCTGGCCGCCGGTCTGGGAGTGAACTCGGTCGTCGCGCTCCAGCTCGCGCCGCGCATGTCGTGGCCGGACGCGATGGGCATGGTGGTGTTGGCCGGCTTCATCGTGATGCTCCTGGTCGCCACCGGCCTGCGCGAGCGCGTGATGAACGCCGTCCCCTACGGACTGCGCAAGGCCATCGCCATCGGTATCGGCCTGTTCATCATGCTGATCGGTCTGGTCGACTCCGGCTTCGTCGCCCGTATCCCGGATGTCGCCCAGACCACCGTCCCGCTCCAGCTCGGCGACGGTGGTCACCTCAACGGCTGGCCCGTCCTCGTCTTCGTCCTCGGCGCGCTGCTGACGCTGGCGCTGATCGTGCGCAAGGTGCCCGGCGCGATCCTCATCTCGATCGTCGCGATGACGGTCGTCGCGCTGGTCGTCAACGCCGTCGCGGAGGTCCCGTCCTGGGGCCTCACCACGCCCACCTGGCCCGGCAACCCGGTCGCCACCCCCGACTTCGGCCTGATCGGCGAGGTCAGCCTGTTCGGCGGCTTCGGAAAGGTCGGGGTGCTGACCGGCATCCTGTTCGTCTTCACCGTGCTGCTGTCGTGCTTCTTCGACGCGATGGGCACGATCATGGGCATCTCGGACGAGGCCAGGCTGACCGACGCGCAGGGCCAGATGCCCGGCATCAACAAGGTCCTGTTCATCGACGGTGTCGCGGTCGCGGCGGGCGGTGCCAGCTCCGCCTCGGCCACCACCGCGTTCGTGGAGTCCACCGCCGGCGTCGGCGAGGGCGCGCGGACCGGCTTCGCCAACGTCGTCACGGGCGGCCTGTTCGCCGCGGCACTGTTCCTCACGCCCGTCGCCACCATGGTCCCGTCCCAGGCGGCCACCCCGGCGCTGCTGGCGGTGGGCTTCCTGATCCTGGCGGGCTCGGTCAGGGAGATCGACTGGGCCGACTACACGATCGCCATCCCGGCCTTCGTGACGATGGTGATGATGCCGTTCACCTATTCGATCACCAATGGCATCGGCATGGGCTTCATCACCTTCGCGGTGCTGCGCCTGGCGGCCGGCCGCGGCCGGGAGGTCCCGGCGCCCATGTACGCGGTGGCGGCGGTCTTCGCCTTCTACTACCTGATGCCGGCGCTGGGCCTGACCTGATCCCGCGGCCCGGGGTCCCGCGTCCACGGGCTCACGTGACCCCGTAGAACTTCTCCGTCTCCTCGACGGCGGCCCGGAAACGCTGGTCGAAGTCATCGCGCATGAGCGTCCGGACGACATAGTCCTGGACGCTCATGCCGCGTCTGGCGGCATGCTCCCGGAGTCGCTCGAGCAGTTCGTGGTCCATGCGCAGACTGAGCACGTCGGTCCCCATGGGCATGAGCGTTGCCGCACACCAGGGTGCGGTGCGTCGCGTTTCGCGGCCGGATCACTCGTACGGGTGATCCGGCGTGACCCGAGTGGCAGGAGTCACGGCGTCCGACCCGCCGCCCGCTGGTCTTTAGCGAGAGTAATGAGTTACGCTAAGGAACATGCCGGACTTCAGCCATGGCGACGACGCAGCCGCCGTGAACTCCCTCCGTTCCGCCGTGATGCGGCTGTCCCGTCGGCTCAAGCACCAGCGCGTCGACGAGTCCCTCAGCCCCACCGAGATGTCGGTGCTCGGCACCCTGGCCCGCTGCGGCCATGCCACCCCGGGCGAGCTCGCCCGCAAGGAACACGTCCAGCCGCCGTCGATGACCCGCATCGTGGCCCTGCTGGAGGCCAAGGGACTCGTCCGCCTGGAGCCGCACCCCGACGACCGCCGCCAGAAGGTCGTCACGCAGACCGAACAGGCCGAGGCGATGCTCGAGGAGAGCCGCCGCAGGCGGAACGCGTTCCTGGCGACGCTGGTGGCGGGACTCGACGAGGACGAGTGGGCGAAACTGCGCGCCGCCGCCCCCGTGCTGGAGAAACTCGCACACATCTGAGCCGGACAGCAGCGCCGCGGGCAGCGGCCGAAGCAAGGAGGCGAACCCTTTTGAGTACGGGATCCGGAGCAGCTTCCGCCCCCGCACCTGACCCCCACGACACCCAGGCCGCCCTCGGCACCCCCGCCCGCAAGAACTCGATGTTCTCCTCGCTGAGGGTCAGGAACTACCGCCTGTTCTTCCTCGGCCAGGTCGTCTCCAACATCGGCACCTGGATGCAGCGCATCGCCCAGGACTGGCTGGTGCTCACCCTCACCGGCTCCTCGGCCGCCGTCGGCATCACCACGGCGCTGCAGTTCCTGCCGATGCTGCTGTTCGGCCTGTACGGCGGTGTCCTCGTCGACCGGCTGCCCAAGCGGCCCACGCTCTTCGTCACTCAGTCCGCGATGGCCCTCACGGCGATCGCGCTCGCCGTCCTCACCCTGACCGGCCGGGTCGAGGTCTGGCACATCTACGTCGCCGCCTTCGCCCTCGGCCTCGCCACGGTCGTCGACAACCCCGCCCGCCAGGCCTTCGTCTCCGAGCTCGTCCGCCCCGGCCGGTTGCAGAACGCGGTCAGCCTCAACTCCGCCAACTTCCAGTCCGCCCGCCTGGTCGGCCCCGCCGTCGCGGGTCTGCTGATCACCGGCGTCGGCACCGGCTGGGCGTTCCTCCTCAACGGCCTCTCCTTCGTCGCCCCGCTGGCCGGCCTGATGATGATGCGCGCCGGCGAGCTGCACGCCGTCGAGCGTGCCCCGCGCGGCAAGGGACAGCTGCGGGAGGGCGTGCGCTACGTCACCGGACGGCCCGAGCTGCTCTGGCCCATCGTCCTGGTCGGATTCATCGGCACCTTCGCCTTCAACTTCCCCGTCTACCTCTCGGCCTTCGCCGACGACGTCTTCGAGGGGGGCGCGGGCGCGTACAGCATGTTCAACACCCTGGTGGCGGTCGGCTCCGTGTCCGGCGCGCTGCTCGCCGCCCGGCGCGGTACGGCCCGGCTGCGGCTGCTGGTCCTCGCCGCGCTGGCCTTCGGCGCCCTGGAGATCGTCGCCGCCGCGGTGCCGGAACTGTGGATGTTCGCCCTGCTGATGATTCCGCTGGGCCTGTTCGCGATGACGGTCAACGTCACCACCAACACCAGCCTCCAGATGGCCACCGACCCGGCGATGCGCGGCCGCGTCATGGCCCTCTACATGATGGTCTTCCTCGGCGGCTCCCCGGTCGGCGCCCCCATCGTCGGCTGGATCACCGACACCTACGGCGCCCGGGCCGGCTTCGCGGTCGGCGGCGCGATCGCGATGCTCGCGGCGGCCGTCATCGGCCTCATCCTGGCCAGGGTCGGCGGCCTGCGGCTGTCGGTGTGCTGGCACGGCGGTCATCCGCGCGTGCGGTTCGTACCGCGGGAGCGGCAGGAAGCCCTGGCCCCGGTGGCGTGACGCCCTCCCCGGCCGCGGTCGCGCTCAGTCGCGGGGGAACTCGTCGGTCTTGAGGACGAGGCCGACCGCCGTCGTGGTCAGGTCGATCTCCTCGCCGAAGCCGAAGCTGATGTCGCTGTGGTACGTGCCGTTCTTCGGCAGGGTGTGCAGATGCCACTCGGCCGTGTACGGGTCGACGATCAGGTACAGCGGTACGCCGGCGCTCGCGTACGTGTCCTTCTTCGGACCGTAGTCATTGGCGGCGGTGTCCCTGGAGATGACTTCGACGATGAACTCGACATCCTGATAGCGCCAGTGACCCCGGCCGTCCTTGACCGACCGATCGGCGAACGCCGCGACATCGCAGGCGAAGCCGTTCAGCCGTCCGGGGAAGTCGATCCGTACGGCCGAGGCCAGTCGCTTGCGCGGGTACTGGGCACGCAACTGCTCCAGCACGTCGAAGATGATCTGGAAGTGGGTGTCCCGCTGCGGTGCCATGAAGATGTGCCCCCCGACGATCTCGGTCTTGTAACCCTCGGGGATGGGCATCTTCTCCAGCCACTCGAACATCATGTCGAGCGTGAGCTCGTCGCCGCTCTCGGCCATCTCGATCCTGTCTTCGAGGACGGTCATCGTGGCGCTCCTCCCCGGCTGCCCGCTCGATGCGTACAGCCGCGCGGTACAACGATACGCACGGCGACCAGGACACGCGTGGCCGTACGTGTGTTCCCAGAAGGGAGGGGAGACTGGCCCCATGAGACTCTTCGCCGCCGTGCTGCCCCCCGAGGACGTGGTCCGCGAGCTCGCCGCCGAGGTGGGGCGGCTCAGGAAGCTGCCCGGCGCCGACGGGATGCGGTGGACCGGGCAGGCCGGATGGCACTTCACGCTCGCGTTCTACGGAGAGGTCGACGACGAACTCGTACCGGAGCTGACGACCCGGCTGGCGCGGGCCGCGGCGCGGACCGAGCCGTTCGGGCTGGCGCTGCGCGGCGGCGGGCAGTTCGGGCGGGGCAGGGCGCTGTGGGCCGGGGCGGAGGGGGATCTGCGCACCATGCGGCTGCTGTCCGAGCGGACCGAGGCCGCCGCGCGGAAGGCGGGTGTGCCGATGGACGAGCACCGCCGGTACAAGGCCCACCTGACGGTGGCCCGCAGCCGCGAGAGCGTCGACGTACGGCCGTACCTGGAGGAACTGGACGGCTTCCGCAGCCGCGCCTGGACCGTCGACGAGCTGGTGCTGGTACGGAGCAACCTGCCGAGGTCGGGCATACCGGGCGAGCAGCCCCGCTACGAGGCGGTCGCCCGCCGGGCACTGGGCGCGGCCGGTTAGGCTCGACGGCGTGGACCCGAAGACCCGGAACCGGATCATGGCCGGTGCGCTCATGCTGATGTTCGTCGTCGTGGGGCTGGCGGCAGCGCTCGGCAAGTAGTGCCGCCGCCGGCCGTCACGGCGTGCCCGTGCCTACCAGGCGAAGGCCTCGGGGGACGGCCCGGGCCCCGGGAAGATCTCGTCCAGCGAGGTCAGCAGCTCCTCGCTCAGCTCCAGCTCGACCGCCCGCAGTGCGGACGCGAGCTGCGCGGCGGTGCGCGGGCCGACGATCGGGCCGGTCACCCCGGGCCGGGTGAGCAGCCAGGCCAGCGCGGCCTCGCCGGGCTCGATGCCGTGCTTGTCGAGCAGATCCTCGTACGCCTGGATCTGGTTGCGCGCGGTGGGATCGGCGAGTGTGTCGGCGGCCCGCCCGGAGGCACGGCGACCGCCCTGGACCTCCTTCTTGATCACACCGCCCAGCAGACCGCCGTGCAGCGGTGACCAGGGGATGACCCCGAGCCCGTACTCCTGCGCGGCCGGGACGACCTCCATCTCGGCGCGGCGCTCGGCGAGGTTGTACAGGCACTGCTCGCTGACCAGGCCGATGGTGCCGCCGCGCCGGGCGGCGATCTCGTTTGCCTGGGCGATCTTGTAACCGGGGAAGTTCGAGGAGCCGACGTAGAGGATTTTGCCCTGCTGGATCAGGACGTCGACCGCCTGCCAGATCTCCTCGAACGGGGTCTGCCGGTCGATGTGGTGGAACTGGTAGACGTCGATGTACTCGGTCCCCAGCCGCTTCAGCGAGGCGTCGACCGCGCGCCGGATGTTCACGGCGGACAGCTTGTCGTGGTTGGGCCACGCCTCGCCGTCGGCCCCCATGTTCCCGTACACCTTGGTCGCGAGGACCACCTTGTCCCGGCGGTCGCCGCCCTTCGCGAACCAGCTGCCGATGATGCTCTCGGTGCGGCCCTTGTTCTCGCCCCAACCATAGACATTGGCCGTGTCGAAGAAGTTGATCCCGGCGTCCAGCGCCGCGTCCATGATGGTGTGGGAGTCGGGCTCGTCGGTCTGCGGACCGAAGTTCATCGTCCCGAGAACGAGCCGGCTGACCTTGAGACCTGTGCGTCCGAGCTGCGTGTACTTCATGGTCGTCAAGCCAACGGCCTGGAGTGCGCTCTATGCAAGAGGGCTCAGCCGCGAGGGAAGCCGTCGGTCTTGAGGACGAGGCCCACATGGGTGGCCGTCATGTCGACCTCCCCGCCGTAGTCGATGGACGTGTCGCTCACATAGGTGCCGTTCTTGGGGTGGGTGAACAGGCGGCACTTGCGGACATAGGGATCGGCGATCAGATAAACCGGTACCTCTGCGAGGGCGTACGCGGTCTTCTTGGGGTCATAGTCGTTCTGCGCCGTGTCTTTCGAGATGACTTCGGCGACGAACTCCACGTCCTGGTAGCGCCACTTGCCCTTGTCGTCCTTCTGTGCCCCGTCCCTGATCTTCGCCACGTCCGGGCAGAACCCGTTCCGGTGGCCGGGAAAGTCGATGCGGACATCCGAGAACAGTGTGGCCTGCCGCCCGAATCGGTCTTCCAGGGCCCAGAGGATCATGCGAATGGTTTCCCAGTGAATGTCCCGCTGCGGTGCCATGTAGACAGCCCCCCCGACGATTTCGACCTTGTATCCCTCGGGGACGGGCATCTTCTCGAGCCGATCGAACATCTCGTCGAGTTGGCGCGTGTTGTCGCTCTCGGCCATCGCGATCCTGTCGTCAAGGACGGTCATCGTGGCGCTCCTCCCCGGCCGCCCCACGGACGAGTGCGGCCGCGCGGTACAACGATACGCACGGTGAGCAGGACACGGAGAAGGGTGCATATGCCGGAAGCCCTCAGCCGCTATGCCGCCCCGTACGGCCCGCCCAGGTCCCACTCCTGCCACATCGCCTCCGCGAACGCCCCCGCGATCTTGTGCTCACCGGTCTCGTTGGGGTGTGTGCCGTCGTAGGTGTCCGTGTGGAAGTCGTACGACTCCGGCGGCGGGACGAGCAGCAGGGAGGAGCCCGGTTCGTCGAGGTCGGCGACGGTCTTCGCCAGGAGCTCGTTGAAGCGGGTGACCTGGTCGGCGAAGGACGTGTCCGCCTCCACCCGGATGTTGCGGACCACCGGCATCACGGCCATGCGGACGCGCGGCCTGGCGGCCCTCGCCTCGGCGACGAACGCGCGGACGTTGTCCGCCGTCTGCTCGGCGTTGGTGTAGAAACCCAGGTCGATCAGGCCCAGCGAGACCAGCAGCACGTCCGCGCGGCAGGAGCGCACGGCCTCGCCGATCAGCGGGGTCATGTGGTGCCAGCCCTCGCCCCAGCCGGCCAGATGGGCGCGGGGGAAGTCCGGGTCGGCGTAGGCGTACGACGTGGGGGCGTCCGCCGAGGGGTCGTGGAGCGTCTCGCGCGGGCCCACCAGCGTGAAGGGGCCGCCGTACGCCGTGCACAGGTGCTGCCACAGCCGGTAGCGCCAGGTGTGTTCACCCGCGCTCCCGATCGTCATCGAGTCACCTACGGGCATGAACCTGAGCACACGCTCATCATGGAGGATCGGCCCGTCCGCCGCGATGTGAGACCGGACACCCGCCGTGAAGTCCGGTGAGTAATGGCACTCTTGGCACATGCGCCGACCCTTCGCCCTGCTCGCCGCGACCCTTCTCACGGGCGCGCTCGCCGTGCCCGCCTCCGCAGCCGACGGCGGTGACGGCAACGAGGGATTCGCCATCAAGGACCCGCGCATCACCGAGTCCAGCGGGCTCGCCGCCTCCCGCCTGCACCCCGGTATCTACTGGACCCACAACGACAGCGACGACGGCCCTCACCTCTACGCCGTCGACAGCGCGAGCGGGGAGACCGTCGCCCGGCTCACCCTCACCGGCGTGGGCACGCCCCGGGACGTCGAGGCCATCTCCGTCGGACCCGGCAACAAGCTCTTCGTCGGGGACATCGGGGACAACCTCGGCGGCACGTGGAGGCACGTCTGGATCTACGAGCTGCCCGAGCCGAAGGAGCTCAGGGACGCGACCGTGCGGGCCACGCAGTACGTCGTGACGTACTCCGACGGGGCCCGGGACGCCGAGTCGCTGGTCGTGCACCCGAAGACCGGGCGGGTCTACATCGTCGACAAGAAGGAAGAGGGCGGGCATCTGTACGAAGGGCCGGCGAAGCTCTCCGCGTCCGGGACCAACGTCTTCCGGCCGGTCGCCCCCGTCGAGCTGTGGGCCACCGACGCCGCGCTCTCCCCGGACGGCGAAGACCTCGCCGTGCGCGGCTACTTCGGCGGCATCCACTACGCCTGGAACGGCGGGAAGCTCCGGCGCGAGGGCCGGCTGAGCGTGCCGCTCCAGGGGCAGGGGGAGTCGGTGACCTACTCGGCCGACGGCTCCCGGCTCATGTACGGCAGCGAGGGGGCCGAGAGTCCGGTGGAGTCCCGGGAGGCACCCGGCGGTGACGGTGGGGGCAACGGCGGGAAGGGCACCCGCGGGGAGGACGGAAAGAGCAGTGCTGGTGAGGGGAGCGGGGACACCGTCAGGGTCGGGGGTGCCGTCGCGGTGGCCGTCGCCGTCGCGGCCCTCTTCGGGCTGAGCCGCCGGCGCCGCCGCCGTCAGTGAACCGGGCGCCGGTCCGCGGGACCGGAGTTTCATCGTCCCGAGAAGCGCGCTGCGCGCGAGACCGGACCACGTCTCCGGGCGCACTGCCGCCGGGCCCCTGGGGCTCAGGCCGCCGACCGGAGCCCGGCGGGACGACGCCGGAGAGCGGTCTCGAGCAGGGCCGGAGAGCGGTCCGAGCAGAGGTGCCGGCCCACGTCGGCTGACCACCTGGCGGCCGCCCCCTCGGCCCTCATGCCAAGGGGCAGCGGAGTTCCGGGTCCGCACGGTTCGGGGAACAGGTGACCAGGGCCAGGGAAAGGTACGAGGGACGTTCGAGGTAGAAGCCCAGCGAGACGTCGGCGCCCGAGCCCAGCCGGCCGGCGGCGGATGTGACGAGGACGGTCAGGTGGTCCGGGTCGCACCGGGCGCCGGAGGCCACTCGGGGCGCGTACTCGGCCAGCCGCTCCCTGAGCCATGCCGCCGCTTCCC
This sequence comes from Streptomyces sp. NPDC031365, assembly GCF_055569765.1. NCBI lineage: Bacteria > Bacillati > Actinomycetota > Actinomycetes > Kitasatosporales > Streptomycetaceae > Streptomyces > Streptomyces sp. NPDC031365. Next base: position 253,568 of record NZ_JBVIIM010000001.1, read on the forward strand.
AGGGGTCCGGCCAGGTGCCTCGCACCACAGCGCGCGGCTTGACCAGCCAGTAGGCCGTCTCCAGCGGTGGCAGGTCCGACGTGGGGAACTCGGCGGCAACTTCGCGGTACCGCCTGATCAGTTCGGGGCGGCTGTCGGCCGGGGGCGGTTCGGGGTGGGGAGGCCGCCGCAGGGCCTCCTGGTCGAAGCGGTCCTTCGGACCGGTCCACAGATAGCCGTGGTGATGCACCGGCGGTCCTGTTCGGTGTCGTGGCCGTGAGCACGAGGCCCCGGTAGGTCCGGGACCTACCGGGGACGGGGTGCTCAGATGGTCAGACCGAACCGCGTCGGGTCGATCCCCGCCACGCTCAGCTCCTCCGAGGTGAACCGCAACGGTGGTACGTCCGGCCGCTTGCTGTCACCGAGGGCCCAGGCGTCCTCGCCGATCCGGGCCAGGATCACGTAGGACTCGCCGTCCGGATGCGTGTTGCCGCCGCAGGCCTTCGTGAACGAGGCCGAGGTGATGTCGAGTGCGTAGAGATTGGTCGTGTCGAGCATGGGTGGTCCTTCCCGATTCGCCGATGTGGCTGGGCAGTTGCTTTCAGCGAGGAACGTAGGACGGGAAGGGTGCGCCGTACTGAGAATATTCGCAGATATTCTCAGGTGATCACTCGGAATGCATGGACATTCACTCAGTGTGGTCGTCACTCTTGAGGGGAGGAACTCCATGAGTGTGGAAAGAGGTGGCTGTGCATGGCGCGGCGGTTACGGTTCAACGGGACCGGGAGCGGCGAGGACGGATGCCCGTCTGTGCACGAGGACTTGGACAGCGGAGAGGTCGTCGTGCACGGCCCTCCGCTCACCGATCCGGAGGATGTCGCACAGCTTCAGCGCCTGTCGGAGGGGGAGGTCGCTGTGGTGGTGCCACGGGATCTGTTGGTGGACTGGGCCCCGAAAGGGCGGACGAGGAAGTGCGGACGATCGAGCTGGATGAGTTCAGCGGTCTGTTCGGCAAGTTCGAGCACACCGCATGGCGCTTGGAGACCCGGCGCCGGTACGCGAGTGACGAAGCAACCGACGCCTACCGGCAGTTCGTAGAGGTCGGACAGGTCAATTGGACGTTCGACCACCCGTACTGCAAGACGATCCGCGAACAAACCAACTTGGGCAAGCGCGTCGAGCGGGTGCGCATCGTGGATCAGCCCGCCACCCTCGGTCAGAAGTTCCTCCTGGACAACGCCAAGCGGAACAGCGTCTTGGGCGAGGACATCCGTAATCTGTGGCGCGCTGACGCCGATCGACTCCGTCTGCCCGCTGAGGACTTCTGGCTGTTCGACAGCCGCCTCATCGCGCTCCTGCGGTTTGACGACGACGATCAGCTCACGCACGTGGATCTGATCACAGAGCCCGCAGAGGTGGTGCGCTGCTGCATGGTGCGGGATGCTGCTTGGCACCACGCCGTATCGTGGCAGCAGTTCACGGCCGAGATGCCCGGCGACGCGTAGGAGCAAGAGCTGTACTGGTGAGCACGGACTATCAGAGGGCACGCGCGGCGCTGGGGCGCAGACTCAAGGAGCTGCGTGTCGAAAGCCCCCATGGCCGGCTCACCGGTACCGAACTGGCACAACGGCTGGGGTGGCCGCAGTCGAAGGTCAGCAAGCTGGAGAACGGCAGGCAGACCCCCACGAGCGAGGACCTTCGAGCATGGGCCGAGGCCGCGGGGCAGCCTGCCGCATTCTCGGAACTGCGCGCCCGTCTGAAGGGGTTCGAAAGTCATATCCGCTCGTGGCAGCGGCGGCTGGCGGCCGGGCACGCACCGGTGCAAGAGGAGTGGAACGTTCTTCTCGGGGAGACCCGGACCTTGCATGTGTGGGACACCTTCGCTGTCAACGGCATGTTGCAGACAGCCGATTACGCCCGGAACCTGTTCGAACGTTACGCGGAGTTCAGGCGCTCTCCACGGGACTCGGAGGACGCGGTACGAGCCCGAATGAAACGGCAGGAATGGCTGTACCAGCCGGGTAAGCAGCTGAAGACACTGATGTGGGAGGGCGCGCTGCGGGCACGGACATGCCCGCCGGAGGTGCAGGCCGCCCAACTGGACCGGTTGCTGGGGCTGGTGGGCATGGACACCGTCCAACTCGGCGTCGTTCCCTGGGATGCCGTGCTGCGCCTGCCGCCGGGGAATGGATTCTGGATTCTGGACGACAGGTTGGTCACCGTCGAAGACTGGCACGCGGCACTCTGGCTCGACGACGCCGAAACGATTGCTCTCTACCGCCGTGTCTGGGACACCCTCGCCGAGTCGGCCGTCTTCGGTACCGAGGCCCAGCAGGTGATCGCCCGCGTGCGCAGGGGCATCACGGTCTGAGGACGTACGGCCGTACTACGTCGTCGTCGGTGTGCCAGGGTGCTGACGCGGGGCGGCGCGGCGGTGCGTGCCAGCAAGCCTCCTCGGCAGGGAAGGGAAGGTAGCGGCCCTCCGCCCGGCAGCGTTTGGACCAGCGGCGCCAGCGGGCGTCGTGCGGGTTCGGGAGGCGCCAGACGTACGGGTCCGGGGTCCGGACCTCGCCGCCCAGGTCCCGGGCCGTCGCCTCGGACGAGGCGCGGGAGCGCCGTCGCGTCAGCGTCTCAAGAAGCCGTCGGAGCATGGGCCTTCGCCGTTTCCGTGAGGGTGAACCTGGCCCACACGCACTTCGCGTACGGCTCCTGTCGGCAGCCCCATGCGTCGGCGAAGGCCGCCACAAGGGCGAGCCCGCGTCCGCCCTCGTGGTCGGGGGCGGAGTCGTGGAGCCGGGGGAGCCGGTCACGGTCCGGGTCGGAGACCTCCAGCATCAACTCCGGTCCGTCCAGGGTGAGGGTGACCCGGACCTGGGCGTGGGAGACGCGGCAGTGGAGCACGGCGTTGGTGACGAGTTCGCTGGCCAGCAGGGAGGTGGCGTCGGCAACGTCATCGTCGACACGCCAGTCCGTGAGGGTGTCGCGTAAGAGCCGTCGAGCCACTGACACGTGCCGTCTGTGCTTGGGGATGCGAAAGGTTTCGGTGCTCGCCATGAGGCGAAGGTAGGGATGGATGCGGAATCTACGCAATCAAAATCAGGGAATACATGCATGGATGTCACTCAATCGTGTGATGCAAACCGACATGCGCCCGCGATGTGACAGGCTCTCAGCCGAGAGGGGAGGCTCACATGCCCACAGGTGGACGGCCGACGGTGCGCAGCAGGCGACTGGGTACGGCGCTCAGGCAGTACCGGCAGGCCGCGAAGCTGGATCAGCCGCAGGCCGCCGAGGTGATCGCGTCAAGTCAGGCCAGGATCAGCCGTGTGGAGAGTGGGCGGGCCACGCCTCGCGTCATCGAGGTACGGCTACTGCTGGACGCGTACGGCGTCACGGACCGGGAAGTGCGCGACAAACTGGAGGACTTGGCAAAGCGTTCCAAGAACCGGGGTTGGTGGACGGAGCACGCCCCGCACCTCCGTTCGGACTACCTCGACCACATCGCGCTGGAAGATGACGCGATCCACATCAGGCAGTGGCAACCAACCCTGGTCCCGGGCCTGCTGCAGACCCCGGCCTACGCTCGGGCGGTCATCGCCGGTGGCCCTACCCGGCTGGACGTCGATTACGTCGCACGGTTGGTGAATGTGCGTCGGCGGCGGCAGGAGAAAATCGCGGAGGGTGGGGCCCTGTACACGGCTGTCATCTGGGAAGCGGCCGTCCTCTATCCCTTGGTGGGTCCGGACGTTCACCGGGAGCAGTTGTCCGCGCTTCTTGAAGCCGGGGAGCGCGAGAACATCACCGTGCAGGTTCTGCCGTTCAGTGCCGGAACACTGGCGGCTGCCGCCTCGGCCTTCTCCGCCTTCAGTTTCGATTCGGAGTCGGCGATCGAGGCGGTGACCATGGACGACCTGATGAGCACGTCTGTCATTGAGTCGCCGAACGACCTCGCTGTTTACGCGAGTTCGTACGAACTCCTACGATCGACGGCACTGACACCGGACGCGAGCGCGAAGCTCATCCGAGACGCACTGCAGAGTATCTAGGAGCGCCGAACGTGACCGAGATAGTGGGCGGCTTCCGGAAGTCGTCGTACTCCAGCCAGCAGGGCGAATGCGTGGAGATCGCCGACACGACTTCCGGACGCCGGGCCGTCCGCGACAGCAAGCGGCGTGACGGCCCCCTCCTCACCGTCTCCCGTGAGAGCTGGCAGGCATTCCTGCGGCATCTCGCGTAGGCAGCGCACACACGAGAGGGCGCCCGGCGGATCGTCGCCGGGCGCCCTTCACTCATGTACGACGGTCTACAACTGCTCGATGACGTGGTCCACGCACTTCGTCAGGGCCTCGACGTCCGACGGGGCGATCGCCGGGAACATCGCGACGCGGAGCTGGTTGCGGCCGAGCTTGCGGTAGGGCTCGGTGTCGACGATGCCGTTGGCGCGGAGCACCTTGGCGACGGCGGCGGCGTCCACCTCGTCCGTGAAGTCGATCGTGCCGATGACCTGGGAGCGCTTGGCCGGGTCGGTGACGAACGGGGTGGCGTACTTGGACTCGTCCGCCCAGGCGTACAGCCGGGTCGAGGAGTCCTTCGTACGGGCCGTGGACCAGTCCAGGCCGCCCTGGCCGTTCAGCCACTTCAGCTGCTCGTTGAGCAGGAACAGGGTGGCCAGCGCCGGGGTGTTGTACGTCTGGTTCTTGCGGGAGTTGTCGATCGCCGTGGGGAGCGAGAAGAACTCCGGGACGTGGCGGCCGGAGGCGTGGATCCGCTCGGCGCGCTCGATCGCGGCCGGGGAGAACACGCCGATCCACAGGCCGCCGTCGGAGGCGAAGGACTTCTGCGGGGCGAAGTAGTAGACGTCCGTCTCGGCGATGTCGACCGGGAGGCCGCCCGCGCCGGAGGTGGCGTCCACCAGGACCAGGGAGCCCTCGTCCGCGCCGGCCACCCGCCTGATGGGCATGGCGACACCGGTGGAGGTCTCGTTGTGGGTGAACGCGTAGACGTCCACGCCGGCTTCGGCGGCCGCCTCGGGGTGGGTGCCCGGGTCGGAGGAGATGACGGTGGGCTCGGCGAGCCAGGGGGCGAGCTTGGAGGCCTTGGCGAACTTGGAGCTGAACTCGCCGAAGCTGAGGTGCTGCGACTTGTTCTCGATCAGGCCGTGGGTCGCGATGTCCCAGAACGCGGTGGAGCCGCCGTTGCCGAGGATCACCTCGTAGCCGTCGGGAAGGGAGAACAGCTCGGAGATGCCCTCGCGCACCGCGCCGACCAGGTTCTTCACCGGGGCCTGACGGTGGGAGGTGCCGAGCAGGGACGTGCCGGTCGCGGCCAGGGCGTCCAGCGCCTCCGTCCGTACCTTGGAGGGACCCGCGCCGAAACGTCCGTCGGCGGGCTTGATGTCAGTGGGAATCTCGATATCAGCCACGACCGGAGCCTAGCGGCTGCGGGAAACCCGGGCGAAACATCGTCCGTCCGCTGAGACGGGAAACGAGAACGACGAGACGGGTGGCGGAACGACGAGACGGGTGGCGGACGGACCGGGGGGAGGTCCGGCCGCCACCCGCGTCGGTCACCCGCCGAGCTTCACCGGGAGCTCGTACAGGTCGTTCTGGGTGACCACCGGCTTGTTGCGCAGCTCGGCCGCCGGGACCGCCAGGTCCAGCTTCGGGAAGCGTGCGTACAGGGCCGGGAGGGCCACACCGGCCTCCAGCCGGGACAGGGCGGCACCGGGGCACACGTGCGGGCCGTGGCCGAAGGAGATGTGCCGGTTGGCACTCTCCCGGGTGATGTCGAAGTCACCGGCCGTCGGCCCGTGCGCCTGCTCGTCCCGGCCGATGGCGGCGTACGACACGATCAGCGCGTCCCCGGCCGGCAGCACCGTGTCCCCGACGGGCACGTCCTCGGTCGCGAACCGGATCAGGACGTGGGAGGTGGGGGTCGCGTACCGCAGTGTCTCCTCGACCACCGCCGACCAGTCCGCCTGGCCGGACAGCACCAGCTCCCGCTGCTCCGGATGGGTGGACAGGTTGACCACCGCGTTGACGATGAGGGAGATCGTCGTCTCGTGGCCGGCCGCGACCATCAGCTGGAGCGTGGCGACGATCTCCTGGTCGGTGAGACGGTCGCCGTTCTCCGACGCCTGGATGAGCGCGGAGGTCAGGTCGTCGCCCGGGGTCTCGCGCTTGTGCGCCACCGTCTCGGCCATGATCCCGGCCAGCTCGGTCAGGGTCGCGATGACCTCCTCGGGCGGGGTCTGCGTGGAGAAGAACTTCTCGAAGAGTTCCTTCAGCCGCGGCAGCCGCTCCTCCGCCAGCCCCATCAGGTCCGCGATCACGTACATCGGCAGCGGGTAGGCGAACGTCGCCTTCAGGTCCACCGTGTCGCCGGACTGCGCGGCCACCTGGTCCAGCAGGCTCTCGGTCAGCTCCGTGATCCGCTCCCGCATCCGCTCCACCCGGCGGGGCGTGAGCGCCTGCGCGACCAGCGTGCGCAGCCGGCGGTGGTCGGCGCCGTCCACGGTGAGCATGGAGCGGGGCGGGTTGGCCAGCCCGATCAGTGGCCAGTCGGGGGCGATCTCGCCGCGCTGCCAGGCACTCCAGACGTTGATGTCCTTCACCAGACGGGGGTCGGTGAGCAGCTTCTTCGCCTCGGCGTGGTGCGTGACCGCCCACACCGGCACGTCGCCCGGCAGCATCACGGCGGCCAGCGGCCCCGCGGCCCGCAGCGCCGCGCTCTCCCCGTCCAGGTCGGAGACGAAGGGGTCGAGGGGGATACGGGGCTGTGCGGTGTCCGTCGTCGTGCTGTCCGTAGCAGCCGTCATGCGCGCATGCCTCCAAGGGCGGGTGTGGGTGTGAACGTGACCGGGAGTTCGGTCAGGCCGCGCAGCCACGGAGAGGGGCGGCGGGACAGCTGCGTGGCCGGCACCGCGAGGTCGATGTCCGGCAGCCGGTCCAGTACGACCTCGATGCCGGTCCGGGCGATCACCTCGGCGATCTCCTGCGCCGGGAACGGGCAGCGGTGCTCCCCGTGGCCGAACGAGAAGTGGGCGCCGTTGCCGCCGGTCAGCGCCGAGCCGTCGGTGCGCACCTGGGGGTCGGAGTTGGCGCCCTGGAGGCCGAGGAGCAGCATGTCGCCCGCGCGGACGCGGCGGCCGCCGAGCTGGGTGTCGCGGGACGCCCAGCGGGCGGCCACGTTCTGGGTCGGCGTGTCCTCCCACAGCACCTCGTTCATCGCCTCGGCGACGCTGTTGCGGCCACCGAACAGGGAGGCGGCGAACCGGCTGTCGGTGAGCATCAGATGCAGGGAGTTGCCGATCCAGTCGGCGGTGGGCTGGTGCCCGGCCGCCATCATCACCATCAGGTCCTGGACGATCTCCTCCTCGGTGAAGCCCGAGGTGTCGGCGATCATCCGGGACGCGACGTCCTCGGCCGGCTCCTTCTTCCGGTCGGCCACCAGTTCCGTCATCGACGTGAACAGGTGGGTCTGGCCCGCCAGCGCCCGCTCCCGCCCGTCGATCATGTCGTTGAGGGCGGTGACCAGGCCCGGCCCCTTGTCGTCGGGGAACCCGTAGAGCCGGGTCAGCACCCGCACCGGCAGCAGCATCGCGAACTCGCCGATGATGTCGGCGGTGCCCTTGGGGCAGATGCCGTCGATCAGCTCGTCGGCGAACTTCTCGGCATGGTCGCGCAGTTCGAACGGGTCGACCGCTTCCAGCGCGTTCACCAGCATCCCGGCCCGCTCGCGGTGCCGCTCGCCGACGGTGTACAGGATCGAGGGCTGCCTACGGCCGATCATCGGCAGCAGCGGCCAGTCGTCGGGGATGTCGTCCCACTGGTTCCACAGCTCGGAGTCGCGGCTGAACAGCACCGGATCGCCGGTGATCTGGTGCAGCTCCCGGTAACCGAGCACCAGCCAGGCGGGTGCGTCGCCGTCGAGCAGCACCGGTACGACACTGCCGTGCTCGCGGCGCATCTCCCGGTACACGCGGGCCGGGTCGTCCTGGAGCAGGGGGCCGCTGAGACGGACGGGGGCCGCGGAGTGCGCGGGGGTGGGGGTCACACCAGCTCCTGACGGGGGGCTCGGGCCGGGTCGGCGTACAGGTTCTGGATGTGCTCCACCAGCGTGATCAGCACGATCTTGCTGGACTCCCGGGAGCGCGCGTCGCAGTTCACCAGCGGTACGTGCGGGTCGAGGTCGAGGGCCTCGCGGATCTGCTGCGGGGTGAAGGTGGGGCCGCCGAAGTCGTTGCAGGCGACGATGAACGGCGTGCCGTGCTGCTCCAGCCGGTCGATGGCGTACCAGGAATCGTCGATGCGCCGGGTGTCGACGAGCACGACCGCGCCGAGGGTGCCGGAGAACAGCCGGTCCCACAGGAACCAGAAGCGCTCCTGGCCGGGCGCGCCGAACAGGTACAGCACGTTGTGCGCGTCGAGCGTGATGCGGCCGAAGTCGAAGGCGACGGTGGTCGCGGTCTTGCCGCGCACGCCGCTGATGTCGTCGACGGCCTCGCCCGCCTGGGTCATCGTCTCCTCGGTGTTGAGGGGACGGATCTCGCTGACCGAGCGGACCATCGTCGTCTTGCCGGCGCCGAAGCCGCCCACGACCACGATCTTCAGGCCGTTGTCGGCCGACGCGCCCAGCGGCGTACGTGTGGCGTCCGCGGACTGCGGTTCGGACGCCGGCTGCGGTTCGGACGCCGGGCTCGCCTCGGAGGCCGGCTGCGGCTCGGAGGTCATGCGCGGCTCAGAGGTTGCGGAGTCCAACGAGCACCTGCTCCAGGATGTCGGGGTCGGGTACGGCGGCCTTGCGGGGGTGACGGGCGCTGACCCGGCCCGTCGCGAGGAGGTCGGAGAGCAGGATCCGGGTGATGCTGACGGGCAGCTTCAGCACGGCCGCGATCTCCACGACCGCCGTGGGGCGTTCGGTCAGCCGCAGGATCGCCGTGTGCTCCGACTGCATGCCGGGCACCGGATCGCACTCCGCGACGACCAGGGTCACCAGGTCGAAGGGGTTGTCGGGACCGGACCGGCTGCGCCCTCCGGTGAGGGTGTACAGCCGGTCGGGGGCGTCGTCCCTGCCGGGCCTGCTCATGAGCTGCGCGGCAGCGCGGTCAAGTGCTCACCGAGCTGTTCCACGAGTTCGCTCATGTTGTGCCCGATGAGCCCGGCGTCCGCGTCCTCGCTGGTGACGACGGCCAGGTGGGCGCCCTGGCCGGCCTCCACGATGAACAGCACACCACCGTAGAACTCGGTCATCGCCGAGCGCACCCCGCCGCTGCCGTCGCCGAACTCGACGGAGGCGCCGTGGGACAGCGACTGGATGCCGGCGGCGATCGCGGCGAGCTGGTCGGCCTGGTCGGCGGACAGCTCGGGGGTACGGCACAGTTTCAGGCCGTCACGGGACAGCACGAGCGCGTGCCGCGCGCCCGGCGTGCGCTCCAACAGGCCCTCCAGCAGCCAGGTGAGCTTCTCGTCGGCGGTCGTCGTGCCGGTCATGAGGTGGTGTCGCCTTCCGGGGTCGCGGGAGTGTTCTGTGCTGCGGGGGTCGGGTCGGAGGGGGTGCCGCCGGGGCCGGTGGCGTCCGTGGTGGTGACGGTGTCCGGGCCGGTGGCGTCCGTGGTGGTGACGGTGTCCGGGCCGGTGGTGTCGTCCTGGGTGGGGGCGCGGACGGCCTGGCGGAAACTGCTGAAGCGGGCGGTGCGGGCCCTCGTCTCCTCGGCCGTGGGGGCGGGCCGTGGAACGGCGGTGCCGCTGCTGCCGGAACGCCCGCGTTCGGCTTCGGCGAGGGTCCGGCCCCGTCGGCGGCGGGGCAGCACGAGGGGTGCCACCGCGTCGGTGTCCGGGGACGGCGACTCGTGGGTGGGGACCGGGTCGGGGTCGAGGTCGGTACCGGCGCGGGAGGCGGCGTAGGAGGCCGGGCGGGTGCTCTCGCTGGATGCGGGCCGTTCGGCCGACGTGGTGCCGGTGTCGCCGCCGTGCGCTGTGGTGTGGGTGGTCTCCGGCTCCGGCCGGTCGGGGGTGGTGGCGGCCGGGCCGGATCCGGGGCGGCCGTCCCGGCGGTGGGGGAGGCCACGGGACGCGGGGTCCGCGGAGGCCCTGGAGGGTGTGAGGACCGCGGAGATCGCCGGACGCTCCGGGGCCGTGACGGCCGCCGGCGTCGACGGGGCGGCGCCGGCGGGCGCCGCGGTCGCGGCGGCTGCCGGCAGCGGGGCCGCGGGCGACGCGTCCACCGGTACGAGGATGTCCTGCGGGACGAGTATCAGTACGCCCGTGCCGCCGCGGGCCGAGGGACGGTAGGAGACCCGCAGTCCGTACCGCCGGGCGAGCCGGCCGACGACGGCGAGGCCCAGCCGGGTGCCGGTCAGACCCCCGAGCTCGGTGGTCTCACCCAGGACCGCGCGCTCCGCGCGGCGCAGTTGCGCCTCGCCCATGACGAGCCCGCTGTCCTCGACGGACACGATGACCCCGGCCGGGACCTCCTCGACGTAGACGTGGACCTCGGCGGTCGGCGGCGAGAAGTTCGCGGCGTTGTCGAGGAGTTCGGCGAGCGCGTGCATCACGCCCTCGGCGGCGTGCCCCGCGACGGCGGTGTCGCTGGCGGAGTGGACGCGGATCCGCTGGTAGCCGCTGATCCGGCCCATGGCGCCGCGCAGGATCGACTCCATGGCGATGGGCCGGGCCCAACGGCGGCCGGAACGGGCGCCGGTGAGGACGGCGACGGAGTCGGCGAGCCTGCCTGCCTGCGCGGTGCGGTGGTCGAGGTGGAGCAGGTCGGCGAGGACCTCCTCGTCGTGGTGCTTCTCCTCCATCGCGCGCAGGTCGGCGAGCATGCCGGTGGAGAGTGCCTGCATCCGTCCGGCCGCGTTGGCGGTCGCGGAGACGGCGGCGGCACGGATGGCGTTGGCCTCCCGCAGTTTGGTGGTCAGCCGGGCGTTCCGCTCGCGGAGCCGGTCGGCCTCGGACGCCAGCTCGGTCCGCTCGTCCTCCAGCCGCTTCACCTCCTCGACGTGGTCGCGGGCCGTGCGGGCGGTGTGGGCCGTGTGCTCCTCGGTGATGAGGTGCAGCTTCGCGGCGTGCTCCTCGGCCAGGCGCTCCAGTTCGACGGTGTGCGACTCGGTGAGCCGGTTCCGTTCCTCGGTGTGCTCCCGCGCCAACCGCGCGAGGTCGTCGCCGTACTGCTCGGTGAGCCGGTCGCGTTCGGCGGTCAGGGCATCGGCGAGGTGGGCCCGCTCCTGGTCCAGCTCGGCGGACAACCGGGCACGTTCCCGGTTCAGTTCACCGGTCAGCCGCTCGTGCTGGCGACGGGAGTCCTCGGCCAGCCGGGCCCGCTCCTGGAGCAGCCGGCCCACGTCCTGGGTGACGGACTCCAGCCGGGCCCGTGCCGCACGCGCCGAGAGCACGGCGTGCGTGGCCACGGCGGCGGCCGCGCACAGCAGCACGGCGGCGATCGTCCCGGTCACCATGACGGCACCCATCGCGGCGTCCGGGACGAGGAAGAGAGCGGCGAGGACCGCGAGTGCGGCGAGTGCCGCGGTGAGCAGGGGTACGGGCAACAGGCTGCGGGGGGTGGGGCGGTCGCCGGGGAGCAGGGGGGAGGTCATCAATCAGGGTCCTCGGTCGGGTCCTCGGTCGGTCCGCGGGCGGGCGCCGTCGTGCCTGCGCGGCCCTCGGGCGGGTTCATTGGGGGACGCCGGACCTGATTCTGGGGTCGCCTTTTCGAACGAGGCCCGACAACTGCGCGCAACTCGCGGTCACTATATGAGAGTTCGTGATTGTCTTGGGAAGATTCCGCTTCCACTTTCGGTAAATGCCTCGTTTCCGGGCGTGGCGCGTTGCCGTGGACCGCGTGTTCCGTCGGATGTGCCCGGCCTGTGCGGAGGCATCCTGAGGGCATGACGGATCACCGGGAACTGCGGGCCGGACTGCGCGCCGCCGTGCGGGGCGAGGTCGACTTCGGCACGACCGCACGTGCGCTGACCACGATGGATGCCTCCAACTACCGCCGGGTGCCGCTCGGGGTGGTGGCCCCACGGGACGCCGATGACGTGGCGGCGGCGCTGTCGGTGTGCCGGACGTACGGCGTCCCCGTGGTGCCGCGCGGCGGTGGCACGTCGATCGCGGGCCAGGCGACCGGCACGGGTGTAGTGCTGGACTTCACACGGCACATGAACCGCCTGGTGTCCCTCGACCCCGAGGCGCGCACGGCCGTCGTCCAGCCCGGCCTCGTCCTCGACCGTCTCCAGGAGGCCGCCGCCCCGCACGGTCTGCGTTTCGGCCCGGACCCCTCGACCCACAGCCGCTGCACCCTGGGCGGCATGATCGGCAACAATTCCTGTGGCTCCCACTCGGTGGCCTGGGGCACGACGGCGGACAGTGTGCGTGAGCTCGCGGTCGTCACCCCGCGTGGGGAGCACCTGCGTCCGGGCCGGGGCTGGGCGGGCGCCCCGGCCGGACTGCGCGACCTGATCGACGGCGAACTGGCCCGCCTGCGCACGGGTTTCCCCGACCTCCCCCGCCGTATCTCCGGATACGCCGTGGACGCCCTGCTGCCCGAGAACGGCGCCGACGTCGCCCGCTCCCTCTGCGGCTCGGAGGGCACGCTCGGCGTGCTCACGGAGGCAGTCGTGGACCTCGTACGGGCCCCCCGCGCGCGGGCACTCGCCGTGCTGGCGTACGCGGACGAGAGCGGGGCCGCCCAGGCGGCGGCGGGACTGTTGGAGCACGGGCCTCTGACGGTGGAGGGCATGGCGGCCGATCTGGTCCCGCCGGGTGCGGACCTCCCGCGCGGGGGAGCGTGGCTGTTCGTGGAGACCGGCGGGGACACGGAGGCGGAGGCACGCGCGCGTGCGGAGACGATTCTCCGCGCGGCGGACGTCCTGGACGCCCTGGTGGTCACCGACCCGGCCCGGCAGCGCGCGCTGTGGCGGATCCGGGAGGACGCGAGCGGCACGGCGACGAGGATGCCGGACGGGACGGAGGCCTGGCCCGGCTGGGAGGACTGCGCGGTGCCACCCGCCCGGCTCGGCGCGTATCTGCGGGACTTCCGGGCCCTCATGGCGGATCACGGACTGCGGGGCACCCCGTACGGGCACTTCGGGGACGGCTGCATCCACGTCCGCATCGACTTCGACCTGCTGACCGCGCCGGGCATCGCCCGTTTCCGGCGTTTCTCGGAGGAGCTGGCCGACCTGGTCGTGTCCCACGGCGGCTCGCTCTCCGGGGAACATGGCGACGGACAGGCACGCGCCGAATTGCTGCCCCGCATGTACGGCCCGGAAGCGGTCGCCCTCTTCGAGCGCGTGAAGGCCGTCTGGGACCCCGACGACCTGCTCAACCCGGGCATGCTGGTCCGCCCGGCACCCCTGGACGCCGGCCTCCGCTTCTCCGTCCTCCCGCGCGAACCGGTGGACGTCGCCTTCGGCTACCCCGCCGACGGCGGCGACTTCTCGGCGGCCGTGCGCCGCTGCGTGGGCGTGGCCAAGTGCCGTACGACGTCCGTGTCGGGCCCGGCGGTGATGTGCCCGTCGTTCCGGGCGACGGGCGAGGAGGAGCACTCCACGCGCGGGCGCGCGCGCCTGCTCCACGAGATGCTCGCGGGCGGGCTGGTGACCGGCGGCTGGCGGTCCACGGAGGTACGGGACGCCCTGGACCTGTGCCTGTCCTGCAAGGGCTGCCGCTCGGACTGCCCGGTCGGCGTCGACATGGCCACGTACAAGGCGGAGTTCCTCCACCACCACTACGCGGGCCGCCGCCGCCCGGCCGCGCACTACGCGATGGGGTGGCTGCCGGTGTGGCTGCGCTGGGTCGCGCGGACGAGGACCGCGGGGGCGGTGAACGCCCTGGCCTCGGTGGGCCCGTTCGCGAGCGTGGTGAAACGGCTGGGCGGGATCGCGGGGGAGCGGGAGATCCCCCGGGTGGCGGGGGAGACGTTCACGCGGTGGTGGCGGGGCCGGGGAGTGCCCTCGGGCGAGGGCCGGCTGGTGCTCCTCTGGCCGGACACGTTCACGGAGCACCTGTCGCCGTCGGTGGGCCGGGCGGCCGTGCGTGTGCTGGAGGCGGCGGGCCTGCGCGTGGCTCTGCCCCCGACACTGCGGCCGACCGGCGGCCGGGTGGGCGACGCCCGCACCCGCTCGGCCCTGTCCTTGCTGACGGCCCGCAGGGCCCGGGTCTGCTGCGGCCTGACGTACATCTCCACGGGGCAGTTGGACCGTGCCCGCACGGTGCTGCGCCGCACCCTGGACCTGCTGGAACCGGTCCTGGCCACCGACGCCCCCCTGGTCGTCCTGGAACCGAGCTGCGCGGCCGCCCTGCGCACGGACGCCCCGGAACTCCTCCACGACGACCCCCGCGCGGCGCGGCTCGCCGAACGCGTCCTGACCTTCGCGGAAACCCTGGAGCGGCACGCCCCCGACTGGACCCCACCGGCGGTGAACCGCCCGGTCACCGGCCAGACCCACTGCCACCAGCACGCGGTGCTGGGCGAGGACCCCGACCGCCGGCTCCGCGCGGCGGCCGGCCTCACCGGCGAACTGACCGGCGGCTGCTGCGGCCTGGCAGGCAACTTCGGCTTCGAGAAGGGCCACTACGAGGTCTCGGCCGCCTGCGCCGAGGAGCAGTTGCTCCCGTCGGTGAGGGAGTCCCCGGACGGGGCGATCGTCCTGGCGGACGGCTTCTCCTGCCGGACGCAACTGGAACAACTGGCGGGTGTCCGGGGCCGACACCTGGCGGAGGTGCTGGCGGAGGCGCTGGACGAGTGAGCGATCTCCTGCGTTGTGTGCTCCAGCGGCGTTCAGTGGAGCTGCTCCAACCTTCGCCCCGGCTCTTCGCCACCCGCAGCGCGTCGGTGAGGGCGTGGGTGGGGCACCCGGCGAGGTGGCGCAGCTCAGCGCGCGGTGCGTCCGGCAGGAGTTCCCGCGCATGGGCGAGCAACTCCCGCCCCATCCCCAGCTGCACGGCCTCGGTGGCGTCGGCGAGCCGCGACACCGGGCCGCCATGATCACCGGTGATCAGGTAGCACGCCTTGCCCGCACTCCCGGCCCAGGGCAGCAGACGCGCCTCGCGCGGTTCACTCATGCCGCCTGCCTCTCCGGGAACCAGGAGACCGGGACGTACGGGCGTACGGCGACGGTCTCGGCTCCGTCGAGGAGGGGATGGAGGCCGTAAGGGCTGCGGTGCGAGGGAAGGGCCGGCCAGGTCCCTGCCGGGCGAGGCGAGGCCGGTGCGGACGGGAACACCGCGCGAGGGCCGGTACAACGGTGAACTCCGCGCGGGTTCAAGAGCAGATCCACCCACGCGCGGAGGCCGCCGATAGGTCGTTGGCCGAGTTCGGTATCGCCGCATCGACCGCCCAGAAGGCGCCGGCCCACCTGAAGGCGGAGGGGCTGGTCCGCGCCGAGATCGGCCTGGGCTCCTTCGTTGCCGAGCGCCCAGGGGCGTAGTGCCCCCGCCTACGGGCTGACGCCCTTCAGAGAGCCGTCTCGCCCCGCACCAGCGGGCCGCACGCCGGCTGGGTGCCTTCGGGGAGGTCGTCGGGGCGGCACCAGCGGGCCTCGATGATCTCGAAGGGGTCGAGGCGCAGTTCGCCGCCGAGCAGGCGGGACTCGTAGGCGACCTCCATGCGGGTGCGCAGGCCGCTGTTCAGCATGACGAGACGGCCCACCTCCACATCGAGGTTCGTCTCCTCCTTGACCTCGCGCACCACGGTCGCCCGGAAGTCCTCGCCCTTGCGGGCGAAGCCGCTCGGCAGGCCCCACTGGCGGGCCGGGTGCCACATGCGGTGGCGGAGCATCAGCACGCGCCCCTCGTCGTCGCGCACGACGCCGGTCACGCCGACCACGAACTTGGCGTGCAGCAGCCACATGATGCGGCTCTGTACCGGGCGCAGAAGTCGCCAGAGACGGACGAGAAGGCGTCGCACGGGGCCTCGGATGCTGGGAACGGACGGGGGTGTCACCACCGGGAACGGTACCTGGTGGGGTTCCACGTCGTGGACGGAGTTGACCGGGGCGGGGCGCGGACGTCATCGTCAGGTATATGGCTCCCTACGGTGCTGACTGAGTTCAACAGGATGGACTGAGTAGTCCATCAGGACGCACACTCGGTATCAGCACGTGCCCGCCCGCTCCGACGTCCCTGGAAGGTCCCGTGACCAGCCCCAGCGCCGCCACCCCGTCCACCGCCCCCGGGACGGGCCACGCCCCTGCGCCCGCGCCGGCCGGTGCCCCGCGAGGGCGCGGCTCCCTGGGCCCGGTCGGGCTGGTGCTCGCCGGTGGGGTCTCCGTGCAGTTCGGCGGGGCGCTGGCGGTGACGCTGATGCCTCGGGCCGGTGCGCTCGGCGTGGTGACGCTGCGGTTGCTGGTGGCGGCGCTCGTGCTGATGGTGCTGTGCCGGCCGAAGCTGCGCGGGCACGCGCGCGCCGACTGGGGCACGGTGATCGTCTTCGGCGTCGCCATGGCGGCGATGAACGGGCTCTTCTACCAGTCCGTCGCGCGGATCCCGCTGGGCCCGGCGGTCACGCTGGAGGTCCTCGGCCCGCTCGCGCTGTCCGTGCTGGCCTCCCGGCGGGCGGTCAACGTCGTCTGGGCCGCCCTCGCCCTCGCGGGTGTGTTCCTCCTCGGCGGCGGAGGCTTCAGCAGCCTCGACCCACTGGGGGTGGCGTTCGCACTGGGCGCCGGTGCCATGTGGGCGGCGTACATCGTCTTCAGCGCCCGTACGGGGCGCCGCTTCCCGCAGGCGGACGGGCTCGCCCTCGCCATGGGGGTGGCGGCCGTGCTCTTCCTGCCGCTGGGTATCGCCGAGTCCGGTACGAAGCTCCTCGACCCGGCGGTCCTCGGCCTGGGCGCGGCGGTCGCGGTGCTGTCCTCCGTACTGCCGTACACCCTCGAACTCCTGGCCCTGCGCCGCCTGCCCGCCTCCACCTTCGCCATCCTGATGAGCCTGGAACCGGCCCTCGCGGCCGCCGCCGGCTTCCTCATCCTCGACCAGGCCCTCTCCACCGCCGAGGCCGCCGCCATCGCCCTGGTCATCGCTGCGAGCATGGGCGCGGTGCGGACGCAGGTGGGGCGGGGGAAGGTGAAGGGGGCGGAGGCTGTCTCCTGACGATCGCCGGGCGGGAACAGCGCCATGAGCGTGCAGCACACCGGGACCGTCGGCGATCACCCGCTGATCCCCTGCCCGGAGCGAGCACCTGGCGCTCTGTGGGCTGCCTGCACGGTCGTCGCCCCCGGCCTGTTGGCGGCGTACGACCAGGCGAAGGACGTGACGCCGGATCCTCTCGCCTGAGGGCTCAGCGGAGAACGGGGCGGCCGCCCAGGTGATCGGATCCTCCTGGAACAGTGCTCCGGAAAATGCATGCAAGCATGCTTGCTTGTTTCTGATTCCACTGCCATGCTCCACGCAAACGCGCCGCACACCGCCGTGTCCGTGCCCCGAGGGGAGCGCCTCGTGTCCGATCCGACGCCCGTGATCGACGATCTGCGTGAGGAGAGCGAGGAGGTCGACCGGCTCGTGGCCGGGCTCGGTCCCGAGCAATGGGCGCTGCAGACGCCCGCTGCCGGCTGGACGGTCGCCCATCAGATCGCCCACCTCGCCTGGACCGACCACTCCGCGCTGCTCGCCGTCACCGACGCGGACGGGTTTCAGGCGTTGGTCGAAGGGGCGCTCAACGCACCGCACACCTTCGTGGACGACGGTGCCGCGGACTACGCCCGGTCCGCGCCCGGCGAGCTGCTGGCGCGGTGGCGGGAAGGGCGTGCGGCGCTGGAGAAGGCGCTGCGGGAGGCTCCGGCCGGGACACGGTTCCCCTGGTACGGGCCGCCCATGTCGGCCGCCTCCCTGGCCACGGCCCGTCTCATGGAGACCTGGGCGCACGGGCAGGACATCGCCGACACCATCGGTGCGACCCGGCCGCCCAGCGACCGGCTCCGGCACGTGGCGTGGCTCGGGGTGCGGACCCGCGACTTCGCGTACGGGGCGCACGGCCTCACCCCGCCCACTTCACCGTTCCGCGTCGAGCTCGTCGGACCGGGGGGTGAGGTGTGGGCCTACGGTCCCGAGGACGCGCCCCAGCGGGTCACCGGGCCCGCGCTCGACTTCTGCCTCCTCGTCACCCAGCGCGCCCACCGCGCGGACCTCGCCCTCACCGCCGACGGCCCCGACGCCGACCGCTGGCTGGACATCGCCCAGGCCTTCGCCGGGCCGCCCGGCGATGGACGGGAGCCGAAGGGCGGCGCCCGGTGACCCTGCGCATCGGCAACTTCTCCGGCTTCTACGGCGACCGCTTCGACGCCCTGCACGAGATGCTCACCGGCGGCGAGGTCGACGTCCTCACCGGCGACTACCTCGCCGAGCTGACCATGCTCATCCTCGCCCGCGACCGGCTGAAGGACCCCTCGGCCGGATACGCCCGCACCTTCCTGCGGCAGCTGGAGGAGACCCTCGGCCTCGCCCACGAGCGGGGCGTCAGGATCGTCACCAACGCGGGCGGGCTCAACCCTGGGGGGCTCGCCGACGCCGTACGGGCCCTTGCCGACCGGCTCGGCATCCCCGTACGGGTCGCCCATGTCGAGGGCGACGACCTCACCGCGCGGTATCCCGGCAGCCTCGCCACCCACGCCTACCTCGGCGGTTTCGGGATCGCGGACTGCCTCCGCGCGGGTGCCGGTGTGGTCGTCACCGGGCGGGTCACCGACGCGGCGCTCGTCACCGGCCCTGCCGCCGCGCACTTCGGCTGGGTGGCGACCGACCACGACCGGCTCGCGGGGGCCGTCGTCGCCGGACATGTGCTGGAGTGCGGGGCGCAGGCGACCGGCGGGAACTACGCCTTCTTCGGTGAGCGCCGCCCCGGCGAGCTCCGGCGCCCCGGATTCCCACTCGCCGAGATCCACGCCGACGGCAGCAGCGTCATCACCAAGCACCCCGGCACCGGCGGCTTCGTCGACGTCGGCACGGTCACCGCGCAGCTGCTCTACGAGACGGGCGGCGCCCGGTATGCCGGGCCGGACGTCACCGCGCGGCTGGACACCGTACGGCTGCGGCAGGACGGGCCCGACCGGGTGCGTATCGAGGGAGTGCGCGGGGAGGCACCCCCGCCCACCCTCAAGGCCGGGCGCAACCGGCTCGGCGGCTTCCGCAACGAGGTCGTGTTCGTCCTCACCGGACTCGACGTCGAGGCCAAGGCCGACCTCGTGAAGGAGCAGATGGGCGACGCGCTCGCCAAGGCGCCGCCCGCCGACGTGCGCTGGGAACTGGCGCGCACCGACCGGGCCGACGCCGGCACCGAGGAGACCGCGAGCGCGCTGCTGCGGCTCGTGGTGCGGGACCCCTCCCAGGAGAAGGTCGGGCGGGTGCTCAGCGGGGCCGCCATCGAGCTGGCGCTGGCGAGCTACCCCGGATTCCATGTCATGGCACCACCGGGGAAGGGCTCCCCGTATGGGGTCTTCGAGGATGTGTACGTCCCCCATGGTGAGGTCGACCATGTGGCCGTCCTCCACGACGGCCGCCGTATCACCGTGGCCGCGCCGCACGACACCGCCGTACTCGACGACGTACCGGAGCCCACGCTCCCCGAGCCGCTGCCCGCGGGACCGACGAGACGAGCGCCCCTGGGCCTCCTCGCCGGCGCCCGCAGCGGCGACAAGGGCGGGAACGCCAACGTCGGCGTCTGGGTGCGCGACGACGACGCCTGGCGGTGGCTCGCGCACGAGCTGACCGTCGAGCGACTGCGCGCGCTGATCCCCGAGGCCCGCGATCTGCCCGTCACCCGGCACGTCCTGCCCCACCTGCGCGCCCTGAACTTCCTCGTCGAGGGCATCCTCGGCGAAGGCGTCGCCGCGCAGGCCCGATTCGATCCGCAGGCCAAGGCGCTCGGCGAATGGCTGCGGTCCCGGCACCTCGACATCCCGGAGGTCCTGCTGTGACGGTCCTCGCATCCGCCCTCGACACCACCGACCCGGAGTACCGGGAGCACCGCGACGCCATGCTCGCCAAGCTCGCCGAACTCGACACCGAGCACGCCAGGGCCGTCGCGGGCGGCGGAGAGAAGTACGTCGAGCGGCACCGCACACGCGGCAAGCTGCTCGCCCGTGAGCGCATCGAACTGCTCCTCGACCCCGACACGCCCTTCCTGGAACTCTCCCCGCTGGCGGCCTGGGGAAGCGACTACACCGTCGGCGCCTCCCTCGTCACCGGCATCGGGGTCGTCGAGGGCGTGGAGTGCCTGATCACCGCCAACGACCCGACCGTGCGCGGCGGCGCCAGCAACCCGTGGAGCCTGAAGAAGGCCCTGCGCGCCAACGACATCGCGCTCGCCAACCGGCTGCCCTGCATCAGCCTCGTCGAGTCCGGCGGCGCCGACCTGCCGTCCCAGAAGGAGATCTTCATCCCGGGCGGCGCCATCTTCCGGGACCTCACCCGGCTGTCGGCGGCCGGCATCCCGACCGTCGCCGTCGTCTTCGGCAACTCCACCGCCGGGGGCGCGTACGTCCCCGGCATGTCCGATCACGTGATCATGGTCAAGGAGCGGGCGAAGGTGTTCCTCGGCGGGCCGCCGCTGGTGAAGATGGCGACCGGGGAGGAGAGCGACGACGAGTCCCTGGGCGGCGCCGAGATGCACGCGCGCGTGTCGGGCCTCGCCGACTACTTCGCCGTCGACGAGCGGGACGCGCTCCGCCAGGCCCGCCGGGTCGTGGCCCGCCTCAACCACCGCAAGGCGTACACCGACCCGGGACCGGCCGCCCCGCCCAAGTACGACGAGGACGAACTCCTCGGCATCGTCCCCGACGACCTCAAGATCCCCTTCGACCCGCGCGAGGTCATCGCCCGGATCGTCGACTCCTCCGACTTCGACGAGTTCAAACCCCTCTACGGCACCAGCCTCACCACCGGCTGGGCCGCCCTGCACGGCTACCCGGTCGGCATCCTCGCCAACGCCCAGGGGGTCCTGTTCAGCGAGGAGTCCCAGAAGGCCGCCCAGTTCATCCAGCTCGCCAACCAGCGGGACATCCCGCTGCTGTTCCTGCACAACACCACCGGCTACATGGTCGGCAAGGAGTACGAGCAGGGCGGCATCATCAAGCACGGCGCGATGATGATCAACGCGGTCAGCAACTCCCGGGTGCCCCACCTGTCCGTCCTCATGGGCGCCTCCTACGGCGCCGGGCACTACGGCATGTGCGGCCGCGCCTACGACCCGCGCTTCCTGTTCGCCTGGCCCAGCGCCAAGTCCGCCGTCATGGGCCCGCAGCAGCTCGCCGGCGTGCTCTCCATCGTCGCGCGGCAGTCGGCGGCGGCGAAGGGGCGGCCGTACGACGACGAGGCGGACGCGGCGCTGCGCGCCATGGTGGAGCAGCAGATCGAGTCCGAGTCGCTGCCGATGTTCCTGTCCGGGCGGCTGTACGACGACGGCGTCATCGACCCGCGCGACACCCGCACCGTTCTCGGCCTGTGCCTGTCGGCCATCCACACCGCGCCCTACGAGGGCGCGCGCGGTGGCTTCGGCGTCTTCCGGATGTGAGGCCCACGATGCCCATGATTACTTCCGTACTGGTGGCGAACCGGGGCGAGATCGCCTGCCGTATCGTCCGCACCTGCCGTGAGCTGGGGATCCGGACGGTCGCCGTGCACTCGGACGCCGACGGGAACGCGCTCCACGCGCGCGTCGCGGACACGGCGGTACGACTCCCGGGAGCGGCGCCCGCCGACACGTATCTGCGCGGCGACCTGATCGTGAAGGCCGCGCTCGCGGCCGGCGCGGACGCCGTGCACCCCGGCTACGGCTTCCTCTCCGAGAACGCCGGCTTCGCCCGTGCCGTCCGGGACGCCGGCCTGGTGTGGATCGGGCCGCCCCCGGAGGCGATCGAGGCGATGGCGTCCAAGACGCGCGCCAAGGAGCTGATGGGCATCGAGCCCTTGCACGAGGTCACCGAGGCGGACCTGCCGGTGCTGGTGAAGGCGGCGGCGGGCGGCGGCGGACGGGGGATGCGTGTCGTACGGCGTCTCGCGGACCTGGACGGCGAACTGGCCGCCGCCCGTGCGGAGGCCGCGAGCGCCTTCGGTGACGGGGAGGTCTTCACCGAGCCGTACGTGGAAGGCGGACGGCACGTCGAGGTACAGGTCCTCGCCGACACCCACGGCACGGTGTGGGCGCTCGGCACGCGTGACTGCTCGCTCCAGCGCCGCCACCAGAAGGTCATCGAGGAGGCACCGGCACCCGGGCTGACCGCGCGGCTCACCGAGGAGCTCCACGCGCTCGCCGTACGCGCCGCGCGTGCCGTCTCCTACGTCGGGGCCGGCACCGTGGAGTTCCTCGTGGCCGGCGGCCGGGCGCACTTCCTGGAGATGAACACCCGCCTCCAGGTGGAACACCCGGTGACGGAGGCCGTGTTCGGCGTCGACCTCGTCGCCGAACAGATCCGCGTCGCCGAGGGGCACGCCCTGGACACCGAGCCCCCGACCGCGCGCGGTCACGCCGTGGAGGCCCGCCTCTACGCCGAGGACCCGGCCCAGGAGTGGGCCCCGCAGACCGGCCGGCTGCACCGCCTCGTCGTCCCCGACGCCGTGCGCCTGGACACCGGCTGCACCGACGGCGACGACATCGGCGTCCACTACGACCCCATGCTCGCCAAGGTCGTCGCCCACGCGCCCACCCGGGCGGAGGCGATCCGCAAGCTGGCCACCGCCCTCGACCGCGCGGTGATCCACGGCCCCGTCACCAACCGGGACCTCCTCGTCCGCTCCCTGCGGCACGAGGAGTTCGCGTCGGCCCGTATGGACACCGGCTTCTACGACCGCCACCTGCCCGGCCTCACCGAACCCGCCCCCGACCCGCACGCCCCGCTCGCCGCCGCCCTCGCCGACGCCCACGGCCGCTCCCGCTTCGGCGGCTGGCGCAACGTCGCCTCACAGCCGCAGGTCAAGCGGTACGCCATGGGGGGAGAGGAACACGAGGTCCGCTACCGGCACACACGCGAGGGCCTGGCCGCCGACGGCGTGCAGGTCGTGCACGCCGACGCCGGCCTCGTGATCCTCGACGTGGACGGCGTACGGCGCCGCTACGAGGTCAGCCGCTACGGCGACCGCGTGTACGCAGGCGCCACCGCCCTCACCGCCCTGCCCCGCTTCCCCGATCCCACCGCCCAGCACGCCCCCGGCTCCCTCCTGGCCCCCATGCCGGGCACCGTCGTCCGTATCGCGGAGGGCCTGACCGAGGGAACGCCGGTCGAGGCCGGCCAACCCCTGCTGTGGCTGGAGGCCATGAAGATGCAGCACAGAATCACCGCCCCGGCGACGGGCACCCTCAGCGCCCTCCACGCCACACCGGGACAGCAAGTGGAGGTCGGCGCCCTCCTGGCGGTGGTGGAAGCAACCCCCTAGGGGCGCGGGCGGCCTGTGCCCGATAGGCGGCTGCCGCCGCGTGGGCGCGACCGGCCCGACACAACCCGCACTCTCCCGACGACCTGAAGCCCTTCCCCCTTAGGAGCGCTCATGCCCGTCATCGAATCCGAAGAACACAAGGCCCTCCGCGCAGCCGTCGCCGCCCTCGGCACACGCTACGGCCGCGACTACCTCACCAACGCCGTCACCTCCGGCCAACACCCCCAGGAACTCTGGTCGGAGGCCGCCAAGCTCGGCTACCTCGGCGTCAACCTGCCGGAGGCATACGGCGGTGGGGGCGGCGGCATCGCCGAACTCTCCATCGTGCTGGAGGAACTGGGCGCGGCGGGCTGCCCGCTGCTCATGATGGTCGTCTCCCCGGCGATCTGCGGCACCGTCATCGCCCGCTTCGGCACCGAGGAGCAGAAGCGGGAGTGGCTGCCCGCCCTGGCCGACGGCACCCGCACCATGGCCTTCGGCATCACCGAACCCGATGCCGGTTCCAACTCGCACCGCATCACCACCACCGCCCGGCGCGACGCCGGCTCCGGCGACTGGCTGCTCACGGGCCGCAAGGTGTTCGTCTCCGGGGTGGACACCGCCGACGCGACACTCATCGTCGGCCGGACCGAGGACGCCCGCACCGGGAACCTCAAGCCCTGCCTGTTCATCGTCCCGCGCGACACCGAGGGCTTCCAGCGGAACGTCATCGAGATGGAACTCAAAGCCTCGGAGAGGCAGTTCGAGCTGGTCCTCGACGACGTGCGGCTGCCCGCCGGGGCACTCGTCGGTGACGAGGACGCGGGCCTGCTGCACCTGTTCGCCGGGCTCAACCCCGAGCGCATCATGGGCGCCGCCTTCGCCATCGGCATGGGCCGCTACGCCCTCGGCAAGGCCGTCGAGTACGCCCGCGAACGCACGGTCTGGAAGGTCCCCATCGGCGCCCACCAGGCCATCGCCCACCCCCTCGCCCAGGCGCACATCGAACTGGAGATGGCCCGCCTGATGATGCAGAAGGCCGCCCACCTGTGCGACGCCGGTGACGACATCGGCGCCGGTGAGGCCGCCAACATGGCCAAGTACGCGGCCGCCGAGGCCTGCGTGAAGGCCGTCGACCAGGCCGTGCACACCCTCGGTGGAAACGGCCTCACGCGCGAGTACGGGCTCGCCTCGCTGATAACGGCCGCGCGCGTGTCTCGTATCGCCCCGGTGAGCCGGGAGATGATTCTCAACTACGTCTCCCACCAGACCCTGGGCCTGCCCAAGTCGTATTAGGCCCGCCCGGCCCCCCGGCCGCCTTGGAGGAACCATGTTCCGAAGCGAGTACGCAGACGTCTCCCCGGTCGACCTCCCCATCCATGACGCGGTGCTCGCCCGGGCCGCCGAGTTCGGGAGTGCCCCGGCGCTGATCGACGGCACCGACGGCACGACCCTCACCTACGAACAGGTGGACCGCTTCCACCGGCGCGTCGCCGCCGGCCTCGCCGAGGCGGGCGTGCGCAAGGGGGACGTGCTCGCCCTGCACAGCCCCAACACGATCGCCTTCCCGACCGCGTTCTACGCGGCCACCCGTGCGGGCGCGGCCATCACCACCGTCCATCCCCTGGCGACCGCCGAGGAGTTCGGCAAGCAGCTGAAGGACTCCGCGGCCCGCTGGATCGTCACCGTCTCACCCCTGTTGGAGACCGCGCGGAGGGCCGCCGAACTCGCGGGCGGGGTGGAGGAGATCTTCGTCTGCGACAGCGCGCCGGGACACCGCTCCCTGATCGACATGCTGGCCTGCACGGCCCCTGAGCCGGTCGTCGCGATCGACCCGGCCGAGGACGTCGCCGCGCTGCCGTACTCCTCCGGCACCACCGGCGTCCCCAAGGGCGTGATGCTCACCCACCGGCAGATCGCCACCAACCTCGCCCAGCTCCAGCCGTCCATCACGGCGGGCCCCGGCGACCGGATCCTCGCCGTCCTGCCGTTCTTCCACATCTACGGGCTCACCGCCCTGATGAACGCCCCCCTGCGGCAGGGCGCGACCGTCGTCGTCCTCCCGCGCTTCGACCTGGAGACGTTCCTCGCGGCCATCCAGAACCACCGCATCACCGGCCTGTACGTGGCCCCGCCGATCGTGCTGGCCCTCGCCAAGCACCCCCTGGTCGCCCAGTACGACCTGTCCTCCCTGCAGCACGTCATCAGCGCCGCCGCGCCCCTGGACGCGAGCCTGGCCGCCGCCTGCTCGCGGCGGCTCGGGCTGCCGCCGGTCGGACAGGCGTACGGCATGACGGAGCTGTCGCCGGGCACCCATGTCGTCCCCCTCGACGCCATGAACGAGGCGCCGCCCGGCACCGTCGGCAAGCTGATCGCCGGAACCGAGATGCGCATCGTCGCCCTCGACGACCCCGGCAAGGACCTCGGGCCCGGCGAGTCCGGCGAGATCCTCATCCGGGGCCCCCAGGTCATGAAGGGCTACCTCGGCCGCCCCGACGCCACCGCCGCGATGATCGACGAGGACGGCTGGCTGCACACCGGAGACGTCGGGCACACCGATGAGGACGGCTGGCTCTTCGTCGTCGACCGCGTCAAGGAGCTCATCAAGTACAAGGGCTTCCAGGTGGCCCCCGCCGAACTCGAGGCGCTGCTCCTCACCCATCCCGGGATCGCCGACGCGGCGGTCATCGGCGTCTACAACGCGGACGGCAACGAACTCCCGCACGCCTTCGTCGTCCGCCAGCCGTCCGCGCCGGAGCTCTCCGAGGGCGAGGTCATGATGTACGTCGCCGAGCGCGTCGCCCCGTACAAGCGGGTCCGGCACATCACCTTCATCGACGGCGTGCCGCGCGCCGCCTCCGGAAAGATCCTGCGCCGTGAACTCCGCTCGGCGCACAAGGAGCCCTCGTGACCCTGATCGGCCGCACCCGCGCGCGGGGCGTCGAAACGCTCTCCCTCGACGCCCCGGAGCGCCGCAACGCCCTGTCCGCCGCGCTCGTCGGCGAACTGGCCGACGCGCTGACCGACGCCGGCCAGGACACCGGCGTCCGAGCCGTGGTCCTCACCCACACCGGCAACACCTTCAGCGCGGGCGCCGACCTGCGCGACCCGCCCGCGCCCGAAGCGCTGGTGGGCCTGTTGCGACAGATCGTCGAGCTTCCCCAACCGGTCGTCGCGCGGGTCACCGGACACGTCCGCGCGGGCGGGCTGGGGCTGCTCGCCGCCTGCGACATCTCCGTCGCCTCCCACGCGGCGACGTTCGCCTTCACCGAGGTCCGCATCGGGGTCGCCCCTGCCGTCATCTCGCTGCCGCTGCTGCCCCGTACCGACCCGCGGGCGCTGGCCCGCTACTACCTCACCGGTGAACGCCTCGACACCGCGGAGGCGGCCCGTATCGGCCTGCTCACGGCGGCCGGTGCGGACGTGGACGACATCCTCGCCCCGATCCTCGACGGCCTGCGCAGGTCCGCCCCCGAAGCCCTGGCCGAGACGAAGCGGCTGCTCACGGCTAGGGTGCTGGAGACCTTCGACCGGGACGCGGCCGACCTGACCGCGCTCTCGGCCCGACTCTTCGCCTCCGCCCACGCGCGCGAGGGAATGACGGCCTTCCTCGAACGACGGGATCCGCAATGGGTGGTGTGAGCACGGCCGACCGTGCGGAACGTGTTCCCAAGCAGGACCGCAGCCGGGCCACCCGGCAGCGGCTCCTGGAGGCCGCCGTGTCCTGTCTCGCCGAACACGGCTGGGCGGGCTCCACGGTCTCCGTGGTCGCCGAACGCGCGGGCGTCTCCCGGGGAGCCGCCCAGCACCACTTCCCGACCCGCGAGGACCTGTTCACGGCCGCTGTCGAATACGTCGCCGAAGAACGCTCCACCGCCCTGCGCGCCCTCTTCCCGGAGGGTGCCGCGGCGAGCGACCGCCGCGCGGTGATCGCGGCGCTGGTCGACCTCTACACCGGCCCCGTCTTCCGCGCGGCGCTCCACCTCTGGGTCGCCGCCTCCAACGAGGAACAACTGCGCCCGCGCGTGACCGAGCTGGAGCTGCGCGTCGGCCGCGAGTCCCACCGCACCGCCGTCGAACTCCTCGGCGCCGACGAGTCCCGCCCCGGCGTCCGCGAAACCGTCCAGGGCCTCCTCGACATGGCCCGGGGCCTGGGCCTGGCCAACCTCCTCAGCGACGACACGGCCCGCCGGGAGCGGGTGGTGACGCAGTGGGCGGTGCTGCTGGACGAGGCGCTGGGCTGAGCCGTGGGTGACCTTCTGCAGGTGATCGTCGACCTCGACGCGACCGGGGCGGAGGCGGAACGGCTCGCGGACCGCGCGGTCACGTGGCTGGTGGCCGAGGGCGTGGTGCTCGCCGAGCGCACGCCGTGCGTGCCGGGACAGGCCTTGGGGTACCCGCCGGGCCCCCACTGGCAGCGGGCGGTGACCGACGACTGGGACCTGCCCCCTGGCGACGGTCTCGCCGTCCACACCGGCCGCACCGGCTTCACCAGCGGCGCGGACATGCCCGGTGCGGCCCTCTGCCCGCGCTGTGCGGCGGCCACCGCGCTGGATCACGCGAACTGGGAGCGCTTCACCCACGCCATGCGGACCTGGTACGACGAGGGCGCCGCCGGTGTCGGCTGCCCCGCCTGCTCCGCGACCGTACCCCTTGCGGACTGGACCTGGGACGAGGCGCCACTCGCCTTCGGGACACTGGGCCTGGAGTTCTGCAACTGGCCCGAGCTCACCGGGGAGTTTTGTGCGCGGACGGCCGAGGTACTGCACGGGCACCGCACCGCGTACGTCTGGGGCAAACTGTAGGAACCCGCGCGATCACGCCCGCTCGCGCTCCTCGCGCACCGCGCGGAGTGCGTCGTAGATGTCGTCCGCCGTGACATCGCCTCGCGCGGCGAGGGCGCGGGCCTCGACCGCCGCCTCGTCCGGCGACAGCGCCGTCTCCTCGTCCCGCGCGCGGGACTCCCGCCCGGTCACGGGCTCAGCCTTTCCACCCGCCAGCCCCCGCCCGCCTCCGCGACGTACCGCAGGCGGTCGTGCAGGCGGTTCTCCCTGCCCTGCCAGAACTCCACCGACCGCGGGGTCACCCGGAATCCGCCCCAGTGGGGCGGCACCGGTACCTGCTCGCCCTCCGGGTAGCGGGCCGCGAGCGCGGCGTACGACGCGTCCAGCTCCGCCCGGCCGGCGATCACGGACGACTGGCCGCTGGCCCACGCGCCCAGCTGGGAGCCGTGGGGACGGCTACGGAAGTAGGCCGCCGTCTCGTCGCGCCCGGTGCGCCGCGCGGTGCCGGTGATGATGACCTGGCGGGCCACCGGGTGCCACGGGAACAGCAGGGAGACGTGCGGGTTCTCCGCCAGGTCCCGGCCCTTGCGGGAGTCGTAGTTCGTGTAGAAGACGAACCCGTCGTCGTCGAAGTGCTTCAGCAGCACCGTGCGGGAACCGGGCCGTCCCTCCGCGTCGGCCGTCGAGACGATCATGGCGTTCGGCTCGAACAGTCCGCCCTCCGTCGCGGCCTGTTTGAACCAGCGCGCGAACTGCTCCACGGGAGTGGCGGCCAGGTCGGTCTCGGAGAGCCCTTCGGTCCGGTACTGCTTGCGCATCGCGGCGGGATCGAAGGGAACGGCGTCTCGGTCGGTCACGCCGTCATCCTGCCGTATGAGCGGGCCCTGGGGGAGCGGTGTCCTTCGCCACCCGATGGCACTGAGTGCCGCGAACTCTCCCCAAAGATGGCACTCGGGGATATCGTGCTGGCACTGATCCGGTTGGGTGACCGCCAGCCGGGAATCACAGGGTTGACGTCCCGGACCGCGAGTCGACACAGCGTGACCGCGGATCCACCGGACGCACCCGCCCCGACTTTGACCGACACATGGTCGTCCCACCCACAACACCATCTGTCACCCACCTCACAAGGAGCCGCCAGATGTCCGACTTCGTACCCGGGCTCGAAGGAGTCGTCGCGTTCGAGACGGAGATCGCCGAACCGGACAAGGAGGGCGGCGCCCTCCGGTACCGGGGCGTCGACATCGAGGATCTGGTCGGGCACGTCTCCTTCGGCAATGTCTGGGGGCTGCTCGTCGACGGGGCGTTCAACCCCGGACTGCCGCCGGCCGAGCCCTTCCCGATCCCCGTGCACTCGGGTGACATCCGCGTGGACGTGCAGTCGGCGCTCGCCATGCTGGCCCCCGTATGGGGCCTCAAGCCGCTCCTCGACATCGATGCCGAGCAGGCCCGCGACGACCTCGCGCGCGCTGCCGTCATGGCGCTGTCCTACGTCGCCCAGTCCGCGCGCGGCCAAGGTCTGCCCATGGTGCCGCAGCGCGAGATCGACAAGGCCGAGTCCGTCGTCGAACGCTTCATGATCCGCTGGCGCGGCGAGCCGGACCCCAAGCACGTCGCCGCCGTCGACGCGTACTGGACGTCGGCCGCCGAGCACGGCATGAACGCCTCCACGTTCACCGCGCGGGTCATCGCCTCGACGGGCGCCGACGTAGCGGCGGCACTCTCCGGAGCGGTCGGCGCCATGTCGGGACCGCTGCATGGCGGCGCGCCCTCGCGCGTGCTGCACATGATCGAGGAGATCGAGCGCACCGGGGACGCCGACGCGTACGTCAGGCAGACCCTCGACAAGGGCGAGCGTCTGATGGGCTTCGGCCACCGCGTCTACCGCGCGGAGGACCCCCGCGCCCGCGTGCTGCGCCGCACCGCCCGCGAGCTGGGCGCCCCGCGCTTCGAGGTCGCCGAGGCGCTGGAGAAGGCCGCCCTGGCCGAGCTGCACGCCCGCCGGCCGGACCGGGTGCTGGCCACCAACGTCGAGTTCTGGGCGGCGATCGTGCTGGACTTCGCCGAGGTTCCGGCGCACATGTTCACCTCGATGTTCAGCTGCGCCCGTACCGCGGGCTGGTCGGCCCACATCCTGGAGCAGAAGCGCACCGGCCGCCTGATCCGCCCCTCGGCCCGCTACGTCGGCCCGGGAACCCGCGACCCGCGCGAGATCGAGGGCTACGGGGACATCGCCCGCTGATCCCGGCCGGAAGCGTCGAGAACGCGGACGACCCGCGAGTCGGGTTTCTCCTCGAGGAGAAGCCGGCCGGACGTACCGGCGACTCGCGGGTCGGGTGACCGCTCGGGATTGGGCCGACTGCGCGCTTCGCTCACGCGCTGGTCCGGCACCGCACGGAATGTGGTGACGGGCCGCTAGCCCGCAGCCACCTCACGCGTCCGGTATTCATACATCTGCCGAACCACCTCCCTTCTGTGTATCCGAAAGCCTAGGAAGTGCTCGGCGTCGGATCAACCGTTTTTCTCCCGGAGCACGGAAGCGGCGGAAGCTCCGGAGGCGGGCCGGCGCGTTCAGACGCCGATGAGCTGCTTGACCGGCTCGATGGCGAAGTAGGCGAGGAAGAGCGCCGCGGTGGCCCACAGCAGCCAGTGCACCTCGCGGGCCTTGCCCAGGCAGGCCTTGATGACCACGTAGGAGATGAAGCCGACGCCGATGCCGTTGCTGATCGAGTAGGTGAACGGCATGACGACGATGGTCAGGAAGGCGGGGACGGCGAGCTCGTAGCGGTCCCAGTCGATGTGCCTGACCTGCGTCATCATCAGGAAGCCCACCGCGATGAGGGCGGGGGAGGCGGCCTGCATCGGCACGATGGTCAGCAGCGGGGTGAAGAAGAGGGCGAGGGCGAACAGGCCACCGGTGACGAGGTTGGCGAAGCCGGTCCTGGCGCCCTCTCCGACACCGGCGGCGGACTCGATGTAGGTGGTGGCGGACGACGAGGAGGTCGCACCGCCCGCGACGGCCGCCGCGCTGTCGATGAACAGGACCCGGCCCAGACCGGGAACCTTGCCGTGCTCGTCGAGCAGCCCGGCCTCGGCGGTGACACCGACGACGGTGCCCATGGTGTCGAAGAAGTCGGACAGGATCAGCGTGAAGATCAGCAGGACCACGGTGAGCACGCTGATCTGACCGAACGAGCCGAGCAGGTCGAACTGCCCCAGGAGCCCGAAGTCGGGCGCCGCGACGGGGTTGCCGGGCAGCTCGGGCTCGGTCAGGCCCCAGGTCTTGATGTCGGCGATCGCGTTGATGACGACGGACAGGATGGTCATCGCCACGATGCTGATGAGGATGGCGCCCTTCACCCTGCGGGCCATGAGGACGACCGTCAGCAGGACGCCGAGGCAGAACACGAGCATGGGCCAGCCGGACAGGGTGCCGGTGCCGAGCTGGACGGGGACGGTGGTGTTCGCGGCGTCGGGGATGCGCGTGACGAACCCGGCGTCCACGAAGCCGATGAAGGCGATGAACATGCCGATGCCGACGCTGATCGCCTGCTTGAGGGGTTGCGGGATGGCGTGCATGACGGCCTCGCGCAGACCGGTCAGCACCAGCACGCAGATGAGCAGACCCTCGAGCACCACGAGGCCCATCGCGTCGTCCCAGCTCATCAGCGGGGCGATCTGGAAGGCGACGACGGCGTTGAGGCCCAGGCCCGCGGCCAGGGCGAGCGGCAGGTTGCCGGCCACGCCCATGATCACCGTCATCACGGCGGCCACCAGGGTGGTGGCGGTGGCCAGCTGGGCGGGGTCCAGCTTGTCGCCGAACTTGTCCTCGGCGCTGCCGAGGATGATCGGGTTGAGCACGAGGATGTACGCCATGGTGAAGAACGTGGCGAATCCGCCGCGTATCTCCCGGCTGTACGTCGAGCCGCGCTCGCTGATGCGGAAGAGCCGGTCGAGGGAGCCGCCGGTTCTGTCGGGCGTGGGGCTCTCCGGATCGGTGGTGATGGTGTGCACGTGGTCTCTCCTGGCCTGCGTGGAGCGGGGGGGCATGGCGATGCCGCCGAGGGGCGGGGATGGAGGTTGCTACGAGATCCCAGCCCGAACGGCTTGCGCGGGAACCTTGTCGAGCATGGCCGCCGAGTCAACATCTGGGAAGCAAAGGGTGGTTGCCGTCCCGCTGGTCTATGTCATTTCCTATGAATCGACGACGACCTTCCCGCCATAACGGGATGCAGGCGACAGCGGGCATGGTGATCACGATGCGTCGCTCCCTACTCTCGCCCCGTGCATCCTCCCCTCCCCTTCAGTGCACGCGCCGCACGCATCCTGCGCGAGAAGCTCGGAATGGCCCCCGGCCATGTCGCCTACGGCATGCGCGCCTCCTACGGCATGACGTACGTCTCGCCCGATCACATCACCGCCTGGGAGCGCGGCCTCGCCGTACCCACCGCCAACGAACTCACCGCCCTGGCCGCCGCCCTGTGGTGCTCGCCCCGGGATCTCATGGGTGCCCCCCGCACCCTGCGGGAGCACCGCATCGCCCGCGGGGTCGCGCCCGAGGACGTCGCCCGCGCCGTCGGTCTCGGCCTCGACGCCTACCTCGCCATGGAGGAGACCGGCCGATGGACCGGTGACCGCATGCAGTCGGCCAACCTCGGGGCCGTTCTCCAACTCCCCCCAGGAGACCTGCTCACCCTCACAGGGGGCGACGGGGAGCTCGCCGACCTCCTCACCGAAGCCGTCTCCACCCGCTGGCAGGCCCACATCCACGACATCGCCCGGCTGCTCTCCATGGAACGCCGCGATCTGAAGAGCGTGCTGCGTACCATGCACGGCGAGTACCAGGCCCTCATGGCCGTCACCCTCAGCCGGGCCGGCGGCGCCTCCGCCGGAGACGACGGGCGGCGCTATCTCGACGGGATCGTCGA
Organism: Streptomyces sp. NPDC031365; assembly: GCF_055569765.1. Lineage (NCBI taxonomy): Bacteria > Bacillati > Actinomycetota > Actinomycetes > Kitasatosporales > Streptomycetaceae > Streptomyces > Streptomyces sp. NPDC031365. Next base: position 286,604 of record NZ_JBVIIM010000001.1, read on the forward strand.
CCGCTTCTGGACCCTGCTGCACAACCGCTGAAGCCCGCGCCCCGTCCAGCGTCCCGAGCCGGACCGCCACCCTCGGGGACGGCGTCCGGTTCGCTCGCTCGCGGGGCTTCGATGAGGTCGAGCGGTATGTTCTGCCGGGGGAGAGCGAGCTGTGGCTCACGCTGAGGCCGGCGTCTTTCCCCTCGTGAACGGGCACATACGGCCGTGTCGTACAACGATTCTCTCAATCTTGTCGGGAACCCGGTGTGCGCTGAGTCACGTTCAAGTTGAATGATGGCCAGTGAGCGAACCGTCGTGCCGTACGTGCGGACGCAGCCTGCAGGGGGTCCAGGTGAGTGCTTCCCGGCGTAGTGGGACCACCGACGAGCTGGGGCCGGACGAGCCCGAGCCCGCGCGGGAGGGCTCGGACGGCTCCGACCTCCTCGCCGCGCTGCTCGACGGTATGGACGCCGCCCTGTGCGCCCTCGACGCGGACGGCACGGTCACGCACTGGAACCGCGAGGCGGAGCGGATCCTCGGCTGGACCGCGGCCGAGGCGGTGGGCCGCAGCGGGTTCGCCGGGTGGGCCGTGCGCAGCGCGGACGCCGAGGAGGTCGAGGCGCGGCTGATGTCGGCCATGGACGCGCCGGGCCGGCAGGTCAACGAGTTCGCGCTGCTGACCAAGGACGGCGGCCGGGTGCTGGTGCGGACGCAGTCCGCGGCCGTGCGCGGGCCGGCCGGGAAGCCGGCGGGGGTGTACTGCGCGTTCAGCGAGGTGCACGCGCAGATCGATCTGGAGCGGTCGATCGCGCTGAGCGAGGCACTGCTGGAGGACGCCAGCTGGGGCGTCGTCCTGGTCGACGCCGACCTGCGGCCCGCGGTGGTGAACGCGCACGCCGCGCGGGCGCTGGGCGCGGGGCGTACGTCCGTCCTGGGACGGCCGCTCGGGGAGCTGCTGGCACAGGGTGTGGAGGAAGTGGAGAGCGCGCTCACCCATGTCCTCGCGGAGGGCGCGCCGCCCGCGCCGGCCGAGCTGTGGGTGAGCGTACGGACGCCGGAGGGCGAACGGCGGCGGTGCTGGCGCAGCGGGTTCGTGCGGCTGGCCTCGCCGCTCGCGGAGGAGCCGGTGCCGCTCGGGGTCGGCTGGCTGTTCCAGGACGTGACCGAGTACCGGCAGGGCGAGCAGGAGGCGTCGCTGCTGCGGTTCCGCGCGCAGCAGTTGCACCGCGCGGCGCGCGCGGCGGCGGAGTGCGAGGATCCGGCGGAGGCGGCGACGGTCCACCTGGACTTCGCGCTCGCCGGATTCGCCGACCATGCGCTGATTGACCGCGTGGTAGAAGGCGCGGAGGGCCCGGCCGGCGCGGAGGGCGCCGACCGGGTGCGGCTGGTGCGGATCGCCGCCACACCGTCCGGCGCGCCGGGGCCCAGCAGGCTCGACGGGCGGGCGGGGCTGCCGGTGCGGTACGGGGAGGGGCATCCGGCGGTGCAGTGTGTGGAGCGGGTCGGGTCCGTGCGGGCCGGGGCGGGTTCCCTGCCCGCCGAGGACGCGCGGGCGTGGGCGCTGGCGCGGCAGTGGCCGGCGGACGCGGTGTACGCGTTGTGCACGGTACTGCGGTGCCGGGGGCGCACGCTCGGTGCTGTGACGTTTCTGCGGGGGGCGGGGCGGAACGCGTTCGAGCGCTCCGACGCGATGTACGCGGAGGATGTGGCGGTTCGCATTGCCACGTCTCTGGATCTGGCGTCCCTCGTCCCTCCGGACCACTGATCCCCGCCCGCCGCCGCCCCGGTCCCGGGACGGGAAGGGGCGGCGGCGGGCGGGAGTCACCAGCGGTAGAAGATGCGGTCGGCGTACTCCTCGAAGACGCGCGCGTTCCACTCGTGGCCACCGTCCACGTTGCCCGAGCGCAGCAACGGCGGCTCGATCCCGCGATCGGCGAGCGCCGCCGCCGCAGTGGCCATGACAGCCTGGAGCAGCGCCGTGGTGACCACCGTGGACGCGGGGGCGAAGGGCGCGGGAACGCTGTGATGGGTGAGCTCCGCGTCACCGACCGCGATCCCGGAGTCCAGCACGATGTCGCAGTGGTCCCTCAGGAACGTCCCGGAGGAGTGCCGGGAGGACGTCTGCGTCGCGTACGCCACCGACGTCACACCGATGACCTTCACGCCCCTCTCCCGGGCCTTCATGGCCATCTCCACGGGCAGCGCGTTGCGCCCGGACAGCGAGATGATCACCAGTGCGTCGCCCGCCCGGAGCGGCGAGGACTCGAGCACGACGGTCGCCAGCCCGTCGACGCGCTCCAGCGCGGAGCCCAGCGTGGCCGGCATCACGTCGACGCCGACGACACCCGGCACGGTGAGCAGGTTCATCAGCGCGAGTCCGCCCGCGCGGTAGACGAGGTCCTGTGCGGCGAGCGAGGAGTGCCCGGCGCCGAAGGCGAAGAGCCGGCCGCCGTCCGCGACCGAGTCGGCGAGCAGCGTGCCCGCGGCCGCCACGGACTCGGCCTCCTCGTCGCGGATCCGCCGCAGCAGGCCGATCGCGGCGTCGAGGAACTGACCGGCCGGGGTGCGGTCGCTCATCCGGCGTCCCTTCGCGGGTGGGAGTGTTGCGGATCACCGTGCGGTCTGGACCAGTGCCGTGTCAATACGGCATCGGGAAGCCCGGTTTCCCGACCCCGAAACCCCTCGTTCCCGCGGCGCGACCCGGTTGTCGGCCGTATGCGTCAGAATTGAGTCCTGGGCCGGCGCACGCGCCGGTGAGCAGCCCGGCTTCCGGCAGAGCCAATTCGCACAGATCTCATCGAGGGGCATGTATGTCCGGACTGATCGACACGACGGAGATGTATCTCCGCACCATCCTCGAGCTGGAAGAGGAAGGTGTGGTCCCCATGCGCGCCCGGATCGCCGAGCGGCTCGACCAGAGCGGGCCGACGGTCAGCCAGACGGTGGCGCGCATGGAGCGCGACGGCCTGGTGTCCGTCGCCCCCGACCGGCATCTGGACTTCACGGAGGAGGGCCGTCGGCTGGCCACGCGCGTGATGCGCAAGCACCGTCTCGCGGAGTGCCTGCTCGTCGACGTGATCGGCCTGGAGTGGGAGCAGGTGCACGCCGAGGCGTGCCGCTGGGAGCACGTGATGAGCGAGGCCGTCGAGCGCCGCGTGCTGGAACTGCTGCGGCACCCGACCGAGTCGCCGTACGGCAACCCGATCCCGGGCCTGGAGGAGCTGGGCGAGAAGGACGGTGCCGACCCGTTCCTGGACGAGGGCATGGTGTCGCTGGCCGATCTCGACCCGGGCACGGAGGGCAAGACGGTCGTGGTGCGCCGGATCGGCGAGCCGATCCAGACGGACGCGCAGCTGATGTACACGCTGCGCCGGGCGGGCGTACAGCCCGGCTCGGTGGTGAGCGTGACGGAGTCGCCCGGCGGGGTGCTGGTGGGCAGCAGCGGCGAGGCGGCCGAGCTGGAGACGGAGGTCGCCTCCCACGTGTTCGTCGCCAAGCCCTGACCGGCCAGGACGCACGGGCCCCGGCGGGTGGCGGCAGCGGGCGGACGGACGGGAGGCAGCGGAGGGACAGGGTGACCGGCACGACGGGATCCGCGGCGGTGCGCCGCGCCCACCGGGCGAACGGGTCGCGCCCGCCGGTGTGAACGCGCCGAATCGAAGATCCAGTACGGCGAATCGCAGCGCTCGCCGGAATCGCGTGCAAGGCTGTCGAGTGAGGCATATGACCTGAGGGGCTCTTGGCCGGGCCGACAGCGATGTCACCCCGGCCGGGGAGGGGCGGGACGATGTGCCGTGACCACGTGAGGAGCCCCGGCGCCGTACGGCGCCGGGGCCTGTCCTCCCCTGTGCTGACCCGGAGCCCCGAGCTCTCAGGGTCATTCCCCTCGGACCGGTTTCCCCGAGCGGTCCGCCTCCCGTTGAAGATCTCCCCTGGACCACGACGATCAATCCCCGCCGGGTGTCACTCGAACGAGGGGTGTTGCCGGGCAGGACGGCATTCTCGAATGTGCATTCGATAATCTGCGGAACAGTGCGGCCGGAAGGGCCAGAACGCAGGCAGTGGGCAGGCAGCGAGCTTGGGGGTGCCAGGATCATGGCGCGACGCATCGAGGTGACCGGGGCGGACGGCGTACGACTCGCCGCCTGGGAGTTCGGCGACCCGCCCAAGAACGCGGCCGACCCCGCGGAGACCGGCGCGCAGAACGCGCCAGGCGTGCTGTTACTGCACGGCCTCATGGGCCGTGCCTCGCACTGGGCGTCGACCGCCCGCCGGCTCTCCGCGCGGTACCGCGCGGTCGCCCTCGACCAGCGCGGCCACGGCCGCAGCGACAAGCCCCCGCAGGCTTCTTTCACCCGGGACGCCTACGTCGACGACGCCGAGGCCGCCCTCGACCAGCTCGGCCTCGGCCCCACCGTCCTCATTGGCCATGCGATGGGCGCGCTGACCGCCTGGCAGCTCGCCGCCAAACGCCCCGATCTGGTCCGTGGCCTGGTCATCTGCGATATGCGGGCCTCCGCCCTCGGAGCCGCCTCGCAGCGCGAGTGGGCGGAGTGGTTCACGGCATGGCCGGTCCCCTTCGCCACGCTCGCCGACGTACGCAAGTGGTTCGGCGAGGACGACCCCTGGGTGGAGCGCCCCAACCCCGCCCGGGGCGAGTTCTACGCCGAGGTGATGGCCGAGTCCCCCGACGGCTGGCGCCCCGTCTTCGACCCGGACCAGATGCTCCGCTCCCGCGAGACCTGGGTGTTCGACGCCCACTGGGAGGAACTGGCCCAGGTGCGGTCCCCCGCCCTGGTGGTCCGCGGCCTCGACGGTGAACTGGGCCGCGCGGAGGCCCAGGAGATGGTGCGCGTCCTGCCCCACGGCCAGTACGCGGAGGTGGCCGACGCGGGCCACCTCGTCCACTACGACCAGCCGGAGACCTGGCTGGCCGCGATCGAACCCTTTCTGGACACCCTCAGCTGATCTCCGCCGCGAGGATCCGGGCCGGCCCGACCTCTCCCGGGGTGACGCCCTCGAACGGCTCGTCCGGGAAGAGGACTTCGGGGTTCGTGCGGAGGGCGGCGGCGAGGCCGGTCTTCTCGCGCCGGTCGAGTGGTCGATGACGAGCCGGTGTTGGGCACCGGCCGGATCGAGAGCGTCGAGCAACCGCGCGGCCCGCTTGTCGACCACACCACCGGTCAGCCCCCGCAGCCGTCCGGTGCGGGCGGGCGGTTCACGCCCCGACGGCCGCCGGAACGGCCGCGGCCCTTCCGGCAGTACTCCGGTCCGGGCCCCTGACCTGCACCGGGTCCCGCCACACGTCGTGCCCGACCGCAGGACAGAAGGAGCCCTACCGATCCCGACCGCACGCATAGGCCAACGCCGGAATCAACTCCTCCACATCCGGCAGCCACCGATTCGCCGACGTGGGCCGGCGGGCCCACTGCACGGCCCCCCGACACCCGAACCGCGTGGGCGGCGCGGCCACATACGCGCCCTCACCCAGGATCGCCAGGTCGATCGACGACAACGACCACCCCAGCCTGCGCAGCAGGCCCGGCGCCTTCGCCGCCGCCCCCGGCAGCACGAAGAACTCCATCCGCCGGTCCGGCGTCAGCGTCACCGGCCCCGGCGTCAGGTCCATCCGCTCCATCCGCGCCAGCGCCAGGAATCCGGCCGTGTCCGGAACGGAGATCGCGTCGAACGTCCGCCCGGTGGGCAGCAGGACCGAGGCGGCCGGCCGCGTCTGCCACATCCGCCGGACGACGGTGGCGCTGCCGGTCGCCTCGGTCGCCCAGTCCGCGCGAGCCGGGTGCGCGCCGGGCGCCGGGCACGCCGCGTCACCGCACGAGCAGCCCTGCACCCCCTCCGGGGCCTCCAGCCAGGTGCCCGGGAACACGTCCCAGTGTCGCTCCTCCGCGTAGCGGACTGCGGTGTCCAGCAGCGATTCTCCGCGCTGCTTCGGGATCTCTACGGCGTCGGTGCCCGCGATCGTCTCTTCCACGATGAACACAACTACGGCCGTCACCAGGGGTTACGCCCGTGCGCATGCGCGGGGGAGGGGCACCGTTTCTCCGATCGGGGCGCATGGGTGCATCCGTGGGGGCGCGCGGGAGGATCCGCATCCGCGGATGGGTAGCCACGAGGGGGGCCGGCGACTGCCGTTACCCCGGCAATCCTCACATGCTTCGCATTGTCGGCACTTCGGCGGGGCATTGATCTTCACGGCCGGTTCTTCTCGCCGGGACGTGAGAAGTACGGCCGCGGAAGAACGTCAACCCGGTGCGTGGGCAGGCACCGCAGCCTGAGGGGGTACGCCATGGCCGCAAGGCCTCTCGTCGCGCGGCAGCCGAACGAACGGCTGCAGGCGCTCATCCAGGAAGCCGGATGCTCCAACGCCGGACTGGCCCGCAGGGTCAACATGTGCGGAGCGGAGCACGGCCTCGATCTGCGCTACGACAAGACGTCGGTGGCGCGCTGGCTGCGCGGACAGCAGCCGAGGGGCCGGGCACCGGCGATCATCGCGGAGGCCCTGGGCCGCAAACTGGGCCGGACGGTCACGATCGACGAGATCGGCATGGCCAACGGCAAGAACCTCGCGTCGGGTGTCGGTCTCCAGTTCTCGCCGACGGTACTGGGGGCCATCGAGCAGGTCTGCGAGCTGTGGCGCAGCGACGTGGGGCGGCGGGATTTCCTGTCCGGCTCCTCCGTCGCCTCCTCCGCGCTGGTGGAACCGAGCCGTGACTGGCTGATCTCCGCTCCCGACGGGCAGGTGTCGCGCTCCGCCGGTCCGCGCGTGGGGCAGTCCGACGTGCAGGCCGTACGGTCCATGACGCAGGCCCTGGTCGACCTGGACCACCAGTACGGCAGCGGGCATGTCCGGCCGGTCGTGGTGCACTACCTCAACAGCGTCGTCTCGGGGATGCTGGCGGGGTCGTACCGCGAGGCGGTGGGCCGGGACCTGTTCGCGGCGGTGGCGCGGCTGACCGAACTCGCCGGGTACATGGCCGTCGACACCGGACAGCCGGGCCTCGCCCAGCGCTATTACATCCAGGCACTGCGGCTGGCGCAGGCGGCAGGCGACCGCGGCTACGGCGGGTATGTGCTCGCCGCCTCCATGAGTCATCTGGCCGCGCAGCTCGGAAACCCGCGTGAGATCGCGCAGTTGGCGCGGGCGGCGCAGGAGGGCGCGCGGGGGCGGGTGACACCCCGCGCCGAGGCGATGTTCCTCGCAGCGGAGGCGCGCGGGCACGCGCTGATGGGCGACACGCACGCCGCTCAGGCGGCGGCGGGGCGCGCCGTGAGCGCCATGGAGGCCGCCGATCCGGGCTCCGGTGACGACCCGGTGTGGATCGCGCACTTCGACGAGGCTTATCTGGCCGATGAGTTGGCGCATTGTCACCGGGACCTCGGTCACGCCGAGGCCGCCGCGCGGTGCGCCCGCCAGTCGCTGGAGGGGCACCCCGAGTCGCGGGCCCGGCGGCGGGCGATCGGCTATGTGCTGCTCGCCACGGCGCAGGTGCAGCAACGCGAGATCGAACAGGCCTGCAGTACGGGCCTGAAGGCGGCGGGGCTGCTGGGCGGGCTCCGCTCCAACCGGGGCGCCGAGTATCTGGAGGACCTCCAGCAGCGCCTTGAGCCGTACCGGGAGGAGCCGGTGGTGCGGGAGTTCGGAGCGCGCATGGAGCTCCAGGCGGCGGCGTGACGCCCGTTACCGGGAGGGAGGATGGGGAGGAGGTGACGTAGTCAGCGTGCGGTGACCTGGTTTTGTTACCGCGCTCACAGGGCAAGAGGTCAGGTTCTGTGCTGCGTGGCACCGGGCTCGGGGAACCCGGTAGCGTGAGTCGACGATTCACAAGGTCCCCCATTGGTAGGAGTCCCGGTGACGCAGAGTGGACAGGGCGAGGAGCCCTCGGCGCGCCCCGCGCGCGAAGGCATCGTGCTGCCCTCCGACGGTGGTGAACCCCTGCTGCCGGGCACGACGGCCGGACCGGTCGCCCCCGGCGGCAGCGCGGACGGCCGGCCCCCCGCCGGCGGTTTCCCCGCCTCGGCACCGCCCGGCGGCCAGACCTGGGGCACACCCTGGGGCCCCGGCCGGACGGACCCCGGCCCGCCGCCGGGCCAGGACTGGCAGCCCTCGTCCGACGGACAGTGGAGCGCGCCGGAGCAGTCCCCCTGGGGCACCCGGAACCCGCCCCCGGGCGCCCAGGGTCCCGGCCCGCTGCCCCCCGAGGGCGCCCGGCCGGCGTTCCCGGGCACCGACGCGGGGTACGGCGGTCAGGGGGGCCCGGACGGCTCGTCCGCCGGCCACGCGGCCGGTGACGGGTACGGTGCCGCCGGCGGTGACGGATACGGTGCCGCTGCCGGAGGGGCCGGGTACGGTGCCGCGCCGGTGTCGCAGCCGGGGGCCGGGTACGGCGGTCATGGGGGCCCGGACGGCTCGTCCGCCGGGCACGCGGCCGGATTCGGTGCCCATCCCGGGCCGAACGGCTCCGCCGACGCCTACGGCTCCGCCCACGGGGCCCCCGCCCACCACGCCTACGGCGTCTCCCCGGGCGGTGCCGCGCCCCTGCCTCCCGCGGCGCCCGACGGGTCCGAGGGGGCGACCCAGTTCCTGCCGCCGGTGCCCGCGGACGGCACCGACGAGGGGGCGACGCAGTACATACCCCCGGTGGGCCCGGGCGCGCTGCCGCCCGAGATGCCCGCCGCACACAACTCCGAGGAGACCCGGTACCTCGGCCTTCCCCAGCAGAACGCACCCGGCACCGGGCACCTGCCGCCCGCCGGCGGGCCCGACGCCGAGGCCACCCAGTACATCGCCCCCGTCACCGACCAGCCTCCCGGGCAGCCCTTCGGCGCCCCGGCCCCGCCGCCCGGTGACGGCAACCGGCAGCCGCCCGCCGAGTTCGACAACCTCTTCCGCAGCGACGACGCCGGCCCGGCCGGATCCACCCAGCAGCTCCCGCGCGTCGAGTACGGCGGGTCCGCACCCGCCGCGCACACTCCGCGGCCTGCCGGCCCGGCCGGCGGCGGCCGGGGTGGCCGCGGCGGTGGCCGCACCGGTTCACGCCTGCCGGTCATCGCGGCGCTCGGTGTCGGTATCGCCGTCCTGGGCGTCGGCGCGGGCGCCCTGCTCGGCAGCGGGGGCGATGACGACAGTGGTGACAACCAGACGGTGTCCGCCTCCGCCTCCACCGGCCAGGAGGCCTCTCCCTCTCCGTCCGTCGACCCCGCCCGTGAGCAGGCCGTCGAGCTGGACAAGCTGCTGGCCGACAGCGGCGACAGCCGGACCGCCGTGATCAACGCGGTGGCCGATGTGAAGGCATGCCGCGACCTCGGCCAGGCGGCCAAGGACCTGCGGGACGCGGCCGGCCAGCGCAGCAAGCTGGTGACCGACCTCTCCGGCCTGTCGGTCGACAAGCTTCCGAACCACCAGGCACTGACCACCGCGCTCATGAAGGCCTGGCAGGCATCGGCCTCGGCCGACAACCACTACGCGGCCTGGGCCGACCAGGTCGCCGGCAAGAAGGGCTGCAAGAACGGCAAGGCCCGCACGACCAAGCAGACCCAGGCCGGTAACCGGGCCAGCGGCACCGCGACCGCCGAGAAGGGCAAGGCGGCCGGGCTGTGGAACACGATCGCCAAGCAGTACGGCCTGACCGAACGCCAGCCGACCCAGCTCTGACCGGACGTCGGCCGGCCCAGCTCTGACCGGACGTCGGCCGGCCCGGCTCTGTCCGGACCTCGGCCGGCCCGGCTAGGACCGGACCTCAGCCGGTCAGAGGTCCGCGTCCCGCAGTGTCTGCGTCACGTCGGTGAAGCCCTTGCGGGCGGCCACCAGCCGGCCGTTCTCGACCACCTGGAGGGTCACGTTCGCGTTGACCAGGCGCGGGAAGCCGACGGCGGCCAGCTCGTCCTGGAACTTCCACCGCAGGGTGGGGGTGAGGTCGCCCGTGGTGACCTTCAGCCCGCCGTCCAGCGCCCCGCTCACGGCGTCGGCGTCGACCTCGCCGCCGCCGAGCGACTCCACGGCCTGCTGGAACACGGTGTAGGCGATCCAGGTGGTCTGCACCCCGGCGTCCGCCGCGTCGATCCGGTTGTCGCCGAACGCCTCCTTCTTGATCACTTTCTTCATGGTGTCCCAGCGGGCATCGCTCGCCGCCGGGTACCAGCCGGTGACGTACGACCCCTCGTACGGCCCCGACGCCCCGCCGGACGCGTCGATGACCGACTGGTCGACGCTGCCCAGCACGGTCGCGGTGCGCACCTCGGGGTAGTCACCGCGGGCCCGCCGGAAGGAGTCCATGAAGGTGCCCGTGCGGTCGCCGAGGGCGGGCACGACACAGCCCGGTACCGCGGGGTCGGTGGTGACGCGCTCCAGGGCCCGCTTCGCCTGGCTGTCGTACGAGGTGGCGGCCTCCGCGGCGCGCTGGTCACCGGCGAGCTCGTGGCCGCCCGCGTTCAGGCCCGAGCCGAGCAGCGGGGGCAGCTGGTCGCCCGTGATGCTGTCGGGCCGGACCAGGGTGACCGGGCCGCAACTGTCGGCGAGGGTGCGGCCGAGACCGGCCAGCAGCGCCGGCTGGCCGCCGTTGACGGGGTAGGACAGGGGACTGGTGAACTCGTCGTTGGTGATGCCGTAGCCGCCGATGTACGGGATGCCTGCGGCCTCCAGGGTGGGCAGGAAGGCGTCGGCGTACTGGCTGTAGGAGCCGACGACCGCGACGGCCTTCTCCTCGACCGCGCGCCGGGCGCACCGCGCGGCGTCCACGGCGTCGTTCCGCTCGTTGCAGGTCAGTACCTCGAGCCGGCGGCCGTTGATACCGCCCTGTGTGTTGATCCAGCGGGCATAGGCCTCGGCGAGCGCGGGCATCCCGGGTTTGTTCGTGGCGTCGGTGCCCTCGGGCGCCCAGGTCATCACGGTGACGGTGCCGTCCCCGGAGCCCCCCGTGGCACCGGGGACGACCCCGCACCCGGCGGCGAGTGACACGCACGCCACCATCGCGCCCGTGGTCAGGGCGCCGCCTCTGAAGGGCCGGGTCAGGAGGTGGGGGAAGAAGGTGCTGCGGATCTGGCGCCTGCCGGTCATGCTCCCGCACGATTCCGCCACATGGCCAACCCGGGAGTGACCCTTGGTCAACAGTCGGTGACGGGGAGGTGAATTACGGGGTCCCGTGCGACCCCTGAAGCGCGGAAACGTACGATCGACGACCGTGCAAGGTTCGGAGAACTCTTCCCGTCGCGGCCGTCGCTCCTCCACCATGGGCGGCATGCCACTCAACGACATGCCGTGGTGGCGCTGGCGCAGCAATGTGCGCTCCGCGCTGCACATGCTCTCCGACCCCGGCTTCCAGCGGGACGTCTGGCTGGCCGGTGTGCCCGGCTACGGGGACGTCACCGACGCCGTCTACCGGTTGGTCGAGGACACCTGGCTGGACAACTGGTCCGCCGAGAAGTACGTCGGCACGATCTTCCGCGACTCCCAGGAGGCGGCGCTCGTCGACTCCGCGGTGCTGCGGGTGCTGCGGATCATGCACCAGGTCGGGCCGGACGCACCGGTGACCGCCTATCTCGAGAACGAGGGATGGCCGGAGGCGGTGCGGGCCGCGCGGGACGCGCATGTGCGGATGGCGTCCGCCGACGGCGAGGACCCCGACGTCCCGCCGAGCACCCTCGAGGTGCTGCGGATCCTGACGCGGTCCGCGTAGCGGAACGGCCGGCCGGGCGCGACCCCGCGTGTGGGACCCTTCTCCGCATGAGCGAGCAGTCCACCCGAGCCACGGCCCCGGCCGACCAGTACGTCCTCACCCTGTTCTGCCCCGACAAGCAGGGCATTGTGCACGCCGTGTCCAGCTATCTGTTCATGACGGGCTGCAACATCGAGGACAGCCAGCAGTTCGGCGACCACGACACGGGACTGTTCTTCATGCGCGTGCACTTCTCCGCGGAAGCCCCGGTGACCGTGGAGAAGCTGCGGGCGAGTTTCGCGGCGATCGGTGACTCCTTCCGGATGGACTGGCAGATCAACCGGGCCGACGAGAAGATGCGCATCCTGATCATGGTCAGCAGGTTTGGGCACTGCCTGAACGACCTGCTGTTCCGCGCGAGGACCGGCGCGCTGCCCGTGGAGATCGCCGGAGTGGTGTCCAATCACACCGATTTCGCTGAGCTGGTGTCTTCGTACAACATTCCCTTCCATCACCTCCCGGTGCCGAAGGACGGCAAGCCGGAGGCCGAGGCCAGGCTGCTGGAGATCGTGCGCGAGGAGAAGGTCGAACTCGTCGTCCTCGCCCGTTACATGCAGGTGCTCTCCGACGACCTGTGCAAGCAGCTCTCCGGGCGGATCATCAACATCCACCACTCCTTCCTGCCGAGCTTCAAGGGCGCGAAGCCCTACCACCAGGCGCATGCCCGGGGCGTGAAGCTCATCGGTGCCACGGCGCACTACGTCACCGCCGACCTCGACGAGGGCCCGATCATCGAGCAGGAGGTCGAGCGGGTGGGCCACGACGTCACCCCCGAAGGGCTCGTCGCCATCGGTCGGGACGTGGAGTGTCAGGCGCTGGCGCGGGCGGTGAAGTGGCATGCGGAGCGGAGGATTCTCCTGAACGGCCGCCGGACGGTCGTGTTCGCCTAGGAACCCGGGGGTTTCCGTCTCGCGCGCGGCCGTAGGTGGGTCCGTGGCCGCTCGCGTGGTTCCCCGCGTATGAGGTGATGCGGTGGACGCGCCCGAAGGGGCGCGGGGAACCGCGCGAACAGCCCTCCGCGCACCCGCGGCCGCCCACGTACCGCAACCGGCCCGACGTACCGCAACCGGCCCCACCTCGCGCACGCGCCCTACATCCCACGCACCCGCCTACATCCTGCGCGCCCGCCCTACATTCTGCTCAGGCTCGCGGCAGCGAACAGCACGTCCTTGATGGCCACGCGATCCCCCTCCTGCCCGACGGCAGCCTCCCGCGGTGGCACATGCCCCGCCGCCAGCCTGCAGAACTCCGCGCCGTCCAGCGCCACATGGGCCACCTCATGCTCGGCGGAGCCCTTCGCGGCAGACGAATCCAGCGGGATCAGCCACTCCCCGCCGCCGGACCCCTCGATCTCCAGCCGCAGGCTGCGCCCCGGCTCCCCGGCGGCGACCAGCCGCCGTTCGACGGGGGAGGCCAGCCCGTGCAGCCGGCGGTGCTCCAGCACGGCCGGGAGCATCCGCGCGGCCAGGTCGGCCATGCGGTGCAGGTGCCGTCCGGAGGGCGGGTCGTAGGGGTAGTCCACCGCGTCGGCGATGTCCTCCGCGTGCACCCAGCACTCGAAGGCCCGGTCCAGCATCGCGTCGTGCAGCGGCAGTTCGAAATCGCCGTACGGAACCGCCGCCCGCCCCTGGCCGTCGCCGGTGCAGGACACCGTCCGCACCAGGGCGTGGCTCTGCTCCCGCCAGGGCGCGCGGACGGAGCGGTTGGGCGGGAAGTGGGCGGCCCGCCAGTAGGTCTCGGTACGGTCCGACGGCGTGGGCCGGGCGGCCGTGACGTCGCCGAGCGGGTCGTCCAGGCCGAGGGCCACCGCGACCAGCCCGTCGACCGTCAGCAGATGCGCGATCACCCCGGCGACGGTGGTGCGGCGGCTGCTCGCCTCGTCGGCCTCGTACCAGCGCAGCCGCACCGGCGCGTGCCACTCGGAGTCCCCGAAGTCCTGCAGCAGCGCGTCCAGGCGCGCGGTCTCGGCGTCGTAGGCCGCGGCCCACTCCGGTACCGGGACGCGCGGCGGGCGCCGCTCCAGGCAGGACTGCAGGACGCGGGTGCGCAGCCCCGGGTCCGGATCGAGGCTCTCGGGCCGCTGGAGCAGGCCGACCGCCTCCCGCAGCCGCAGTGCCTCGTCCGCGCAGGACCCGCAGTCGCCAAGGTGCTCCTCGACGGCCTCCGCCTCCGCGGGCCCGCAGGCGGCCAGTGCCCAGGCGCCCAGCAGCGACTTCAGTACGTGGTGCGCCGGCTCGGAGCTCATGTCGTCCGGCCCGTTCGCGGCGAGCGGGCCGGCGGCCGTCCGCTCGTGCCGCCCACCGGTCCGTTCGCCGGTGTACGACTCGGATCCGCCGTCGTACGGGCCGGGGCGGTGCTCGCTCACGCGGCACCGCCGATGCCGGGCGTGGCGCCCGGTGCCTCGACGTCATGGGCGGTGGCCAGCAGTTGCAGGCCCAGTCGGAGCCGACGGCGGGCCTCGTCGTCGGTGACGCCCAGGTCGACGGCGGTCCGGTGGTAGTCCCGGCGCTGGAAGTAGGCCAGCTCCAGGGCGGCCCGCAGCGGCGCCGGCATGGACTGGACGATGTAGTCGGCGCGGGCGGCCACCGAGGCGTGCCGCAGCCTGCGCTCCAGGTCCTCGGGGGTGCCGGGGCCGCCCCGGGCGAGGGCGGCGGTCTCGGTGGTGCGCAGCCGCTGCACGGCCAGCCGGTTGGTCAGCGCGGCGAGCCAGCTGCGCAGGGAGCCCTGCCGGGGGTCGTAGGAGTCCGGGTGCTGCCAGACGTGGGCGAAGACGTCGCGGGTGACGGTGTCGGCCGTGCGTTCGTCACCGACGACGCGGTGGGCGAGTCCGTGGACGAGGGAGGCGAACCGGTCGTAGAGCTCGCCCAGGGCCGCCGCCTCCCCGCGCGCGAGCCGTTGTTGCATCGTGCGGTCCCAGCGGGGCGGAACGTCGCTCTTGGACATGCGGCCCCTCACCCCCTGTTTCTCCCCCAGGCTCCCGGGCCGGTCGGTGCCCGGGGCCGGCGTGTGGCCGGTGACCCCATGAATGTAGTCGGCATGAACGAGGGCGCACGCCCCTTTGTGGCAATGTGCGCCCCCGGCAGGGCCGTAGGTGGTAAGGGGCCGCCTGGGCATGTCGGACGCCGTGCGGGATGTGACTACCCCGTCCCGCGCCGATCGGAACCGATCGAATGAGATCGAAGATGACTGGAACAAGCCCTTTCTGTTCGGCCACCGTTTCTCGGGCCGTGTTTCAGGGAACAGCCGGTGGGCAGCCGCGCTGCAAGGAAGCGTAGGCACTGCTTCCGTTTTGGCGAGCGAGGGGCGTGGTGGTGACCTTCAAAGTGACCGACCGGGAGCACGGCGAATGGGCCGTGCTCCGGGTGTCGGGCGAACTGGACCTGGTGACGTCGCCGGTGCTGCGCCAGCGGGTGCACGACGCGGTGGCCGACGGCCGGCACAGCCTCGTCCTCGATCTCTCCGAGGTGTGGTTCTGCGACTCCAGCGGGGTGGGCGTGCTCATAGCCTCCCGCCGGCTGCTGCGCTCCTGCCAGGGCAGTCTGCGGCTGATCCTGCCCGCGCGGGGAGCCGCCGACGGCAGTCACGTCAACAAGGTGCTCGGCGCCCTCGGTGTCCGCCGCCTCTTCGATATCCACCCGGACGTCCCGTCCGCGGTCGACGAGGACTCCCGTCCGCTGTCGGCGTGAGCCGCGCGATCCCGCCGGCGTCCGCCGCGGAACCGCTCACACCTGTCACACGCTTGTTCCGTTATTCCCCCGGTCTTGGCCCAGGCGCCGCTTTCGGGCTCCCGGACGGGCCGTGACCACGTACGCTCCCTGCGAGACGACCCCACTGACTAAGGCGGCCTGAAAGAGACATGGTCACCAGCGAGTACGAGCGCAGGATCGCGGCCCGGTTCGCCACCTTCGACCAGGACGGCAACGGCTACATCGACCGCGAGGACTTCAGTGGAGCGGCCAAGGCGCTGCTTGCCGAGTTCGGCACCGCCGCCCGCTCCGACCGGGGCCAGGCCCTGTACATCGGCGCCGAGGCGTTCTGGCAGGGCATGGCGGGGATCGCGGACCGGGACGGCGATCAGCGCATCACGCGCGAGGAGTTCGTGAACGGCGCGGTGAAGCGGCTGCGGGACACCCCCGAGCGCTTCGCCGAGATCGCCCGCCCCTTCCTGCACGCGGCACTCGCCGTCGCCGACACCGAAGGCGACGGCGCGGCCGGCGTGGAGAACACCGCGCGTGTGCTCAAGGCGCTCGGTGTCGCCGAGGACCTCGCCCGTTCGGTCGCCGCCGCGCTGGACACGGACGGCGACGACAGGATCGGCGAGGAAGAGATCGTGCGGGCCTTCGCCCGCTACTTCACCGTTCCCGAGTGACGTGCCCCGCGCGGATGTCGCGGATCGTGGCATTTCCGTGATCACGGAGCGTCGAGACCGGCTTGTGTCCTCTGCGTGACTCGTCACGGCCCGGAGTCGGATGTCCGCTCCGGTACCTTGTGTGGGATGCGAGTCGTTGTGAGCACGCACCGCGCCGGAGTCGCCCCCGAGGCGACTCCGTCTCCGCCGGTGCCTGCGGTTGCTCGCCGTGCGGCAGGGCAGGTTGCCGCCGTCTGTGCGACACCCCGCGGCGGGCGTCGCACAGTATGCCGCACGTGTACTCCTTCGCGCTGGAATATGCCCGAAGCGCTTGTTGACGTGACTGTACGTCAACCATGCTGTCCTGTAAGGGAGTCACGTTCTGTGACCCCTGTCCCGGCCGTTGTCCCGGCCATGCAGAAAATGGCTACGATCGTGGCCCTCGTGAGGCGCGAGTCCAAGTGTCCGCCGGTTCGGATGGTGTGAGCGGTGCAGGTGCTTCAAGTGCAGCTGGAAATCCGGCCCGACCCCGCTGAGGTGGGGCGGGCGCGGCGGTGGGCCCGCTCTCGGCTGGCCGGGTCCGCCATAGAGGCCGACGAACCGCTGGCGGAGACGCTGATCCTGCTCGTCTCGGAGCTGGTCACCAACGCCGTGGTGCACACCGGGTGTCCCGCGGTGCTGCGGCTGTCCCTGCCGGGCGCAGAGGCGGCCGAGGAGGCCATCGTCCGCCTGGAGGTGGCCGATCGCAGCGACCGGGCGCCGGTGCCGCGCTGTGTGGACGGCGAGTCGACCGGCGGACGCGGACTCGCCCTCGTGGACGGTCTGGCCGACCGCTGGGGCTGGAGCGCCGAGGGCGCCGGCAAGCGCATCTGGTGCGAACTGGACCGCTGTGCGCAGGAGTCCGGGGCCGAGCGGCCCTGTGGCGGGGGTGCCGCGGCGGCGACGTACGAGGGGCTGGCGTACGAAGTGGTGTGACCGAGCACCTCCACCGGTGAACGTGGGTGCGCGTGTTCACGTCCGACCCGGCTCCGGCCCGGGCGGCCGCCGGCGTGCTCCGCGCCTCAACGGAGGCGGATGCGGCGGCGTTCCGCGTCGCGCGGGACCGGGTGAGCGCGCGTGGCGCGGGTGCGGACCGTGCGCGTCCGGTCGCGCGGTTCCCCGTGCAGGTCGCGCGGTTCCCCGTGCCGGTCGCGAGGCTCCCGCGCCCCTGCCGAACGGCTCCCCGCTCCTTGGAGGGGCACTGGCGCACGGTGGGCCGGCCGTACGGGCCGGTGTGCGGGCCGATGCGCCGGGTGTGCTTCCGTGCGCTGATCCTCTGACCAGGCATGAAGCGGCGCCGGTTGCCTTTCGCCCGAACCGGTATTGACGTGCTGTGACGGTGTGATCACGCTGGTCGTCAGCGATTCGCCGCGAGGGGACGGCGAGGGTCCGACGACGGGGGCCCTCGACGAGTGTGGGTCGTGGTTCGGCGTCGGTTCCCCCCGGGCCGAGGGGGACCCGTGAGGGAGCGCCGAACCGGAGAGCGGTGCGGCGCTGCCGGGCTCGGGGCGGAGAGCGCCGCACCGCGCCCGATGACCCCACCGCACCGCAGCGGTGGCGGAATCACCAAAGTTTTCCACAGGCTGTGAACAACTTTTCGTTCACCCGGCGACGGACACGGCCGCCCCCTCGTGCCGCCCGCCGGCCCGGAAGGTCCGCCGGTACGCGGTGGGCGTGACCCCGAGAGCCGCCTGGAGGTGCTGCCGCATCGACTGGGCCGTACCGAAACCGGCGTCGCGCGCCACCTGGTCCACGGCCAGACCCGTGGACTCCAGCAGGTGCCGGGCCCGCTCCACCCGCTGCTGGGTCAGCCACTGGCCGGGGCTGACCCCGGTCTCCTCCCGGAAGCGGCGGGTGAAGGTACGTACCGACATCGCCTCCCGCGCGGCCATGTCCCGCAGTTGGATCGGCTCGTGCAGCCGGCCCAGCGCCCATGCGCGGGCCCCGCTGGTCGACGCCTGCTGCGGGTCGGGCACCGGCCGCCGGATGTACTGGGCCTGCCCGCCGTACCGGTGCGGCGGTACGACCGTGCGCCGGGCCACGTCGTTGGCGACGGCCGCGCCGTGGTCGCGCCGCACCATGTGCAGGCACAGGTCGATGCCGGCCGCGACGCCTGCCGAGGTCAGGATGTCGCCGTCGTCGATGAACAACACGTCCGGATCCACCCGGACCCGGGGGGAAGAGCCGCTGGAGGCGCTCGGCGTCGGCCCAGTGCGTGGTCGCGGTGCGCCCGTCGAGGTGCCCGGCGGCGGCAAGGACGTAGACGCCGGTGCAGATGGACGCGATCCGCGTGCCCGGCCGGATCAGGGCCAGGGCGGCGGCCAGTTCGCCGGTGAGCTCACCGCGCTCGTAGACCGGTCCGAGTTCGTAGGAGGCCGGGATGATCACCGTGTCGGCGCCGGCACTTCGGCCGGTACATCCACCACGTGCCGGAACGTCCGGGGACGGCAGTTGGTGTCCAGCGCGTCAGCGACGACGAGGCGACGCTGGACGGCCACGACCTCAAAACCGGCGGCCCGCTCGTCCTGGAACAGACGATCAAGGCCATCAAGGCGGCCGGGTTCGAGATCGACCCCGACCTGTGGGGCATGGAGGACGTGGCCGACTGCAACCAGTGCCACGCCGGGTGTCACGACTCGCCCAAGTAGTAATGAGCAGCATGTGAGCTGGGGCCCATCCCCGTACGTTGAGGGGTGGGCCCCTCCTGCCGGAAAGGATCACCGCATGTCAATGGCTGAGTCCTGGGACAGGTACGCGGTCGGGAGCAAGCCACGCAGGACCGTGAACGCCAAGGGTGATACGACCTGGCTGAACTGGACCCAGTACGCCGATCACGGGCCGAACGAGAGCGTTCTGGGTCCCGTCGCCGGACGGCGGGTGCTGGAACTCGGGTCGGGGAGCGGTAGTAACCTCGCGCACCTCGTGACGCTTGGCGCGACAGGTCAAGGGGTAGACATTGCTCCAGCCCGCGAGACAGTCGCGCGGGAGCGCTGGGGCAATCTGCCGGGCCTTGAGTTCCGTACGGCGGAGGCGACGGCGTTCTTGAACGAGACGGGCGAGACGTTCGATGTCGTGCTCTCGATCTTTGGTGCCGTGTGGTTCGTCGATCCTGACACCCTGCTCCCGCTGATCCGCTCGCGTATGGCACCGGGCGGCATCCTGGCCTTCTCGCATTTGCCTCCAGCCAGTCAGGGACCGAAGCCTGCCAAAGCCGGACTGCGGCACGACCGCACCCCGGATGAGTGGGGGTGCATCCTGACGGGGCACGGCTTCTCTGACGTGCGCGTGTCTCTGATCGACCCGCCAGAGGGCAGGGCCGTGGGCACGATGCTCGTCCGAGCCTTGGCGGCCTGACCGCGCGGCTGTGTGCCTGTCGCTCCACATCCCGGCCTTATGGCGGACAGAACGAACCGTCATGGCGCTCCACTTGGCGGCTCTGCGCGGGGGCAGGCCCTCGGTGTCGAGCTGCGCGCCGATGGCCCGGTAGCTCATCCCTCCGCCCTCAGTTCGAGTATGCGGGCCTGTGCGGCCTGCTCCGCGGGGTTGTGTGCCGCGTCGCGCTCTCGCCCCTCTCCCTCCCCGTGGAAGTCGTAGGCGTAGGCCCCGACGGCCTTCCGTCCGGATGCTGCCTTGGCCTTACGCTCCTCCCGGAGACGCTTGACCACCATGCGCCGATCGAGTTCGGCAGACACGCCGTTGACCTGTCGCATGGCCGTGCGCATCGGGTCGTCAGGGTCGTCCTGGTGGACTTCCCCACCATCGGCGGTGAAGACCTTCCCTCCGTCACGCCAGAACACGGCAAGCGTGGCTCGGGTGGCTGCAACGTTGATCGCATGTTCATGGCAGGCGACGGCTCGCGCAGCCGCGAGTGAGGGAGGCACCCCACCTCGCAATCGCCGGGCCGGGTCCCCGCCCACCCCCACTCCGGATCAGGTGGTGGGGAGGCGGGAGGCTCCCCCCGTGCGGGCGATCGCCTTCGCCGTGCGCTGCGCGTCCAGGGCCAGTTCGCGGAGGTTGCCGCTGATCGGGTTGGTGTAGCCCGTGAAGTGGAGCCCAGGGGCATGGGGCGCGGTGCGGGGACCGTGAACGACCGGTCTGCCGCGCTCGTCGAGGACGTCGAGGCCGCCGACCAGCGTCTCCAGACCGCGGGTGTAACCGGTCGCCGCGATGACCGCGTCCGGGCCGATGCGGTCCCCGTCGGCGAGGACGGCCTCGCCCTCCTCGAACCCCTCCACCGCGGCCACGATCTCCACCGCCCCCGTGCGCACGGCGTCGACCAGCCCGACATCCTGCACCGGGATGGCCCCCTCCAGCACCCGGCTGTAGAGACCGGAGTCGGGCCGCGGCAGGCCCTGGCCCGACAGGTCCGGCAGTGCCACCCGCGCCTGCACCCGGCACAGCCGGTCGACGAGGCCGACCGGCAGCCGCCGTACCAGGACCCCCGAGTACTGCGCGGGCCAGCCCGCGGTCGAGCGGCGCACGATGTGCGGCGGGGTGCGCACCGCGAGCCGCACCCGGGAGGCGCCCCCCTCCGCCAGGTCCACGGCGATCTCGGCCCCCGTGTTGCCGACGCCCACGACGAGCACGTCCCGGCCGGCGAAGGGCTTCGGCTCGCGGTACGCGGAGGCGTGCAGGAACTCGCCGGTGTAGGTGTCCCGCCCGGGCCAGTCCGGGACGCGCGGGGTGTGGTTGTAGCCCGTGGCGACGACGACCGCCGCCCCCGTCAGTTCCCGGCCCCCGGTGGCGTGCAGCAGCCAGCCGGTGCCGTCCGGGGTGCGCTCGATCCGTGAGACCTCGACTCCGGTGACGATCTCCAGACGGTGGTGCTCGGCGTACTTCTCCAGGTACCGGACCACGTCGTCCCGGGCCGGCCACCGCCCGAACCGGCGCGGCATCGGCAGCCCGGGCAGGGCGGACAGCCGCCGGGTGGTGTGCAGGCGCAGCCGGTCGTAGTGGCGCCGCCACGAGTCGCCCACGCGGTCGGACCGCTCCAGGACGACGGCCCGTATCCCCCGGGAGCGCAGGGCGTACGCGGCGGAGAGCCCGCCCGGTCCGCCGCCTATGACATAGACGGGACGGTCCGCCGGGTTCGGCGCGGTGGGCTGCGCGGACGGGGAGGGGGCGGAGGAGTCGGTCATGAGCGCGAGCGTAATCCCGCTCATGGTTGATGGGTCTCGGTCAAGGCCGGAATTGGTTGCGGATCGATCACGACTGTGGGGATCACGCGCTTGAATGCCCTCATGTCCTCCTCACCCGAACACATCCCGCCCCGGTCTCTCCCCGAGGTCCGCGGCCACGGTCTGCACCTGCGCGCCTGGGACCCGGAGTCCCGGGCCGACGTGGAGGTGTGGTTGCGCGGCCTCACGGACCCGGAGTTCCGGCGCTGGAACACTCCGTTCCGGCCGATCACCGATGGTGACGGTGCCCGGGAGTCGCTGCGCCGGGGCGCGCAGCGCGACGCGGAGGGCACGGCCGCGTCCTTCCGGATCGCCGACGCCGCCACCGGCACCGTGCTGGGCCACATCGGCGTCAACGAGATCCACCCGGTGCTGCGGCGCGGCACGGTCGGCTACTGGGTGCTCCCCGAGGCACGTGGGCGGGGCGTCGCCACCCGGGCGCTGCTCCTCACCGCCCACTGGGCGTTCACCGAACTCGCCCTGCACCGGTTGGGGCTGGACCATGTCGTCGGGCACGAGGCGTCCTGCCGGATCGCCGAGCGGTGCGGGTTCCGCCACGAGGGGACCCTGCGCGGGGCGGTCTTCGCCGCGGGCCGCCACGACGCCTTCCGCGACGCCCATGGGCACGCCCGCCTGGCCACGGATCCGGACCCTCCCGGCCTCACGGCCACAGCAACTCCCTGACCCACTCCTCGGCCTCCCGGCGGTAACGCAGCCGGGTGTGCCGGCGCCGGGCGTCGCCCTGGAAGAACTCCACCTCGTCCGGCCGCAGGCGGTACAACGTCCAGGACGGCGCCGGCGTCTCCGGCTTCCGCCGAGCCCGCTCCCACGCCTCCTCCGAGGCCCGGGCCAGCTCCCGCGCCGATCCGAGCACCCCGCTCTGCCTGCCGGTCAGTGCGGCCGCCAGCGCCCCCGTGGAACGGGCGTGCAGATCCGCCTGCGCCTCCTCGGGAGGGGCGGCCGAGACGGGCCCGCGCACCCGTACCTGACGGCCCAGCACCGGCCAGTAGAAGGCCAGCGCGGCATACGGGCGGCCGGCGAGCTGGCCGCCCTTGCGGCTGTGCGCGTGGGTCGCGAAGGACCAGCCGTCGTCGTCCGCGCCGTGCAGCATCACTGTCCGTACGTCGGGCAGGCCCTCCGCGTCCGCCGTGGCCAGTGACATCGTGTGCGGCTCGGCCTGCCCGGCCGCCGCCGCCTGGGCCAGCCACCGCGCGAACAGCGGCAGCGGTGCGGCGGGCGCGGCGTCCGGGTTGAGCGGCGGCAGCGCGGTGACCGCCGGGTCCCACACCCGCAGTGACCTCAGCAGCTCGTGAAGATCGGGTTCCATGCCCCGATTGTCGGGCGTCCGGCCCGCTCGCTCACACCGACCCGAGGTCCGAGGAGACCCACCGCTCCGGCCGCATCCGCACGATGACCTGCTCGCCGTGGTCCTTCCAGGCGAAGTCGACGTATCCCTCGACCTTGTCGGCCGGAAGGTAGCGGGCGGAGATCTCCCGGAGCCGCTCGATGGTGGCCGGGGTGGTGTCGACGACGGGGCCCTCGACGGAGACGTAACGGATGGTGGGCTCGAGGCGGTCCACCAGGAGCGAGAACCGCCCCGCCGCGCCGATCAGCCGGTTCTTGCGCGAGTCGAGGCCGGTCATGATCCATACGTCGCCGCCGGGCGCGTACTGGTACCAGATCGGCACGGTCAGCGGGGCGCGGCCGTCCCCGGCGTCGACCGCGAGCGCGGCGACATGGGGTTCGGCCAGGAACTGTTCACGCTCTTCGCGAGTCAGGGCCATTCCGGGTTCCTCCTGCGACGTGTGTGCCGGGGTACCTGCTCGGCGTGCGGCCGGGCTCCCCGGTGACAACACCGGCCGCGCGGGGATGTGTTCCTCCGTACGTCCGGTCCCCATCCCGGGGAACCGGTTCGCCGCGTACCACGCGACAGGCGGCGGTCCACCGGAGTGAAACGCCGCCTGGATGACAGGACTCGCGGGATAGCGCGGGGTGGATTCAGCTGGTCGGCTACCTCGTCGGCTTCCTGCCGGTGACCCCCAGGTGCACCAGCAGGGCGAGGTTGGGCTTGAGTTCGGCCTGCTTCACACCCCAGGAGGAGAAACCTTTCTGGTGCGAGGCCACGGCTGCGAGCATGGCCACCAGGGAGCCGGCGACCGCCCCCGGGTTCACGTCCTTGTCGATCCGCCCCTTGGACTGCAACTCGGCGACGGAGTCGGCCAGTGAGGTGTTCACCGAGTTCAGGATCTTCATACGGATCTTGTAGAAACGTTTGTCGCCCTCGGCGGCGCCGAGATCCACGACCCGCAGGATCGCCTCGTTCCTCCGCCAGAACTCCAGGAAGCCGTCGACGAGTTCCTGTGCCGTCTGCCACCCGGCCCGCCCGGCCCATGACCGGCCCTCCACCAGCTCGGTCAACCCGCCGCTTGCGGCGGCCATTTCGTCGGCGAGCTCCAGAACGGCGCCCTCGACGTCCGGGAAGTACTGGTAGAACGTGGCCGGCGAAGTCCCCGCGCGGCGGGCGACATCGATGACTTTGACATCCCGGTAGGGGGAGGAGCTGAGCATCTCGCTGAGGCAGTCGAGCAGCTTCTGCCGGGTCGCCTGCCCACGCCGGCCGGCCACGCGGCCGTCGACGGTACGCACTTGTCCTGTCATGCCGTCAGCTTACCGACGGGTGGGGGGAGCGCGATTCGGCCGACTGCAAATGGGGTGCGCGACCGCGCGGACGCTGGTGTGCCTGGTCTGCGGGGTGCGGGCGGCGCGACTAGTTTGGCGGTATGGCCGAAAACAGGGCATCGGAGTACACGGAGGGCACCCCGTGCTGGGTGGACGCGCAGCTTCCCGACGTGGCGGCGGGCAAGAGGTTCTACGGTGAGCTCTTCGGGTGGACCTTCGAGGAGCAGCTCCGGGAAACCGTCCGGGCGCTGAAGGAAGGGGAGCCCGTGGCCTCCCTCGCGCACAAGACGGACGGCCGGCTGCCCACCGTGTGGACGGTCTCCTTCGCCACCCCCGACGCCGAGGCGCTGTGCGGGCGGATCCGCGCGGGCGGCGGGCAGATCGTCTCCCCGCCGCTGCCCTTCGGCGACCTGGGCTCCACCGCGCTCGTCACCGACCCCGAGGGCGCCGTTTTCTCCCTCTGGCAGGGTGCGCGGACCCCCGGCTTCGGCCGTCGGCACGAGCCGGGCACCTTCGCCTGGGTGCAGCTGTACACGCGGGACACCGGGACCGCCAACGCCTTCTACGGCGATCTCTTCCACGACGCCCTGTTCGGCCCGGACGCCGACCCCGACTTCGGCCGCGCACCGGTCTCCGACGTCTTCCACGCCGAGATGCCGCCCCACTTCCTCGTGCACTTCGCCGTCGAGGACCTCGAGGCGGCTCTGGCGGAGGTGGCCCGGCTCGGCGGGCGTCTCCAGGTCCCGCCCTTCGAGACGTCCTACGGCGTGGCGGCCGTGGTCACCGACAATCAGGGGGCGTCCTTCGCGCTGCTGTACCGCTGAGCCGTTTCCGTCCCCGGTGTCATATGTAAACCTGGACACCCGATTTGTCGGCCGGTTCGCAACCGAGGGTCCGGACAGGAAGAATCGGGGTGCGTGCCGCCACGGAGGTGGGGTGGTGAGACGCTGCACTACGGTCGCGCACAGGCGGTGGCGCGACTCGTACGGGGAGGTGGCAGGCAAGTGGTGGATCAGCTGACGCAGCACGATCCGCGGCGTATCGGGCCGTTCGAGGTGCTGGGACGGCTGGGAGCCGGCGGCATGGGGCTGGTCTATCTCGCGCGCTCGGCGTCCGGCCGGCGCGTGGCGATCAAGACGGTCCGCACGGAGCTGGCCGAGGACCAGCTGTTCCGGGTCCGCTTCACGCGCGAGGTGGAGGCGGCCCGCGCGGTCTCCGGTTTCTACACGGCTGCCGTGGTGGACGCCGATCCGCGCGCCGCGGTGCCGTGGCTGGCCACCGCCTACGTTCCCGCGCCCTCCCTCGAGGAGATAGTGAACGAGTGCGGGCCGATGCCGGCCCAGGCGGTGCGCTGGCTCGCGGCGGGCGTCGCGGAGGCGCTCCAGTCGATCCACGGCGCCGGGCTCGTCCACCGCGACCTCAAGCCGTCCAACGTCCTCGTCGTCGAGGACGGCCCCCGGGTGATCGACTTCGGTATCGCGTCCGGCGTCTCGAACACCCGGCTGACGATGACGAACGTCGCCGTCGGCACCCCCGCCTACATGTCCCCGGAGCAGGCCAAGGACTCCCGCAGCGTCACCGGCGCGAGCGATGTCTTCTCGCTGGGCTCGATGCTCGTCTTCGCCGCCACCGGTCACCCGCCCTTCCACGGCGCCAACCCCGTCGAGACCGTCTTCATGCTGCTGCGCGAGGGCCCGGACCTCGACGGCCTCCCGGACGAGCTGCGCCCGCTCATCGAGGCGTGCATGCAGATGGAGGCCACGGCCCGGCCCAACCCCGCCGACCTCCAGGCGCAGCTCGCCCCGCACCTCTTCGGCTCCGGCTCCGACGACAGCGGTACGGCGTCGGCCTGGCTGCCCGAGCGGGCGGTGAGCCTGATCGAGACCCGCCGGGGCGGCCGCCCGGTGCCCAGGCCCCCGCACGGATCCGGCCGCAGTGCCGGCGGCGCCCGTCACCACGTACCGCCCCCGCCCCCGCACGACCCCGTCGTCCCGCCGCCCCCGTCCAGGCCGGCCCCGGTGGGCGCGCACGCGGGGGCGCATGCCGGCGGCCACGGCGGCGGACACGCGGGTGCGCACGCCGGTCCGGCCGTGGGCGTCCCGGTGGGCGCACCCGACACCGGTCCCGTGCGGCTGGCGGGCGCGGTGGTCCCCATCGGCCCCGGCCCGCGCGTCGCCCACACACGCGCGGCCGCCGTCAAGGCACCCCCGCCGGAGGCCGCCCTCGCCGCCACCTGGTCCAAGCCCCGCCCCGGCGTCAACGGCGCCGACCCGGCCGTACCGGCGCCCACCGCCGCACCGGAGCCCCCCGGCGGCTGGCGCCCGTGGCGCTTCCGCATGTCCAACGACGTCTGGGGCACTCCGGCCGTCGACGGCGACCTCGTCTACGTCACCTCCTTCGAGGTGCACGCCCTCGATGTCGCCACCGGCCGGCGCCGCTTCAAGACCCGGGACGTCGCGTGGTCGATGGCGGTCGCCGACGGCCGTATCCACGCCTCCGACGGCCCCACCCTCTTCGCCCTCGACGCCCGCGAGGGCGGCGATCTGTGGCGGCTGTCCACAGAGGCCTGGGTGTACTCGCTCCAGGCCGACCGCGGCACCGTCGTCACCGGCACGCGCGGCGGTGGCGTCCAGGCCTGGGAGGCGGCCACCGGCCAGAAGCTGTGGGAGGTCACCGGCTGCCAGACCGACTTCGAGTCCCCGGAGGCCGGACCGTCCGTCCACGACGGCACCGTCTACGTCTGGCAGGACGCCCGCCTGCGCGCCCTCGACGCCCGCACCGGCGACGAGCGCTGGTCGTACCCCATCGGCGACGCGGCCTCCTGCGGCGGAGTCCCGGTCCGCCTCACCCACGCCCCCGACGGCTACGTCTACGTCTCCGCCGGCACCCGCGTCCTCGCCATCGAGGTCACCGGCGGTCACGTCCGCTGGCACTTCGAGGCCCCGGCGGTCTTCCTCTGCCCGCCCGCCTTCGTCCCGGGCCCGGCGGTGACCGGCGGCGGGGTCTACCTCGCCGACTACCTCGGCACGGTCTACGCCCTCGACGCCACCGACGGCCGTGACCGCTGGCGCATCGCCACCGAGTCCCGCGCCTCGGCCGAACCGGTCCTGGTCGCCGCCGGCCACGTCCACGTGGGCAGCGGCAAGGGCCTGTACACCCTGGACGCGGTCACCGGCACACCCAAGTGGCGCTTCCAGTCGGGCGGCGAGATCGTGGGCGCCCCCGCGGTCGCCGAGGGCCGTATCCACTTCGGCTCCAGCGACCACCTGCTGTACACCCTCAAGGCCGACGACGGCCGTCTGAGATGGAAGCTCGCGACCGGCGGCGAGATCACCGGCTCACCGGTGGTCCGGGACGGCGTGGTGTACGCGTGCAGCAAGGACCGCTGCGTGTACGCGCTGGACGCGGAGAAGGGGACGGGGACGGCCCGTACGACGTAGGCGGGCGGTGCGGGACAGCCGGGTACGCGACGGTTGACGGACAGTGACATGCTCGTGACACAGGCATCGCTATCCTGACGGGCATGCAGCAACGGGGGAACACACTCAGGCTCACGGCCGTCTCGGCACTCGTCGTCCTCGCCCTCACCGGTTTCTCGACCGGCCGCGGCCACGGAGGCAGCAGCGGCGACGGGGGAGGGGGCGGCTGCAGCAGTTCGTCCCAGAACCACGACTCGTCGGCGGGCTCCGGGGGAGGCTCCCACCGGGACTACGACGATGACGACGACTACGACACCTCGGGCAGCGGCGGGAGCGGCGGCGACGCCTCGGTGTCCCGGCGTGATGCCACGGTGGAACCGGTGAGCTGCGCCTCGGTGAAGACACCGTACGCCACGGTCGAGGTCACCAACCCCAACGCGGTCGCCGGGGTCTTCACGGTCACGGTCGTCTTCGAGGACAGGGCGGGCGGGGAACTCGTCTCCCGGTCCCAGGACGTCGATGTGCCGGCCGGCGGAACGGCGACGGCCCGGGTGAGCGTGGGGGACCGTGCGGTCGTGCGCCGGGTCGCCGACTGTGCCCCCGACGCGTACGCCCCGGCCGTGCGCTGATCCGACCGGGGCCCACCGGTGACCGTCGGGCCCACCGGTAACCGTCAGGCCCACCGGTAACCGTCGGGCCGCCCGGACGGCCGGAGGGCCCGACGCCCCGACGGCCCGACGCCCGGAGGGAAACTCCGGCGCCCGGGGACGGCCCGTCGCCCGGCCCCGGCCCGGGACTGCTTCGAGCCGCGTGCGGGTACCACGCGGGCCGTGCCCGCGGCGGTCCCGCCCTCTCGTCCGTCGTGCCGCCGGCTCCCGTACGGCGGCACGGGCGTACCGGCCGGTCAGGAGCGGTCCGGGGAGGACCGTCGGGCGCCCCCTGATGACGTCCGCGCGCCGCTCCCCTCGAGCACCCGCTCGACCAACGTCGCGTGCCGTTGCGGAACCGTGCGGACGCACGTCGGCCGCGACGGCTCCCCCTCCGCGCCGCCGCGGCCGATCCCCGTGCGGAAGGACGGCTACCTGCCGCCGTCGAGGTCCAGGGCGGGCGGGGCCGGCATGTGGCTGTCGAGGGTGGTGATCGCGTCGTCCTTCGGCGGGGCCGGCATGTGGCTGTCCTGAGTGGTGGCCGTGCCGTCCTTCGGCGGGGCCGGCATGTGGCTGTCGAGCGTCGTGATGGCGTCGTTCTCGGCTTCTGCGTTGCTGTTGCCGGTGTTGCTCATAGCTGAAATCCCCCATGGAATTGACGGAGAGACGGACAGATGAGGCCTGTTCGGCGACTCCCCCTCAGGTCGCCGAACAGGCGTTGCGGGGTCGTTCACCCCCCCAGGCGAACCCCCGGCGACCCATCTGCCCCCCGACGCGATGGATCGATGTCATGAGAGTGGCAGCCGCCCATAAACGTTCGATGAACGTCCTGGCCGGCTCACGCGGCCTCAACGGGTCGGAGCAGCATCCGCAGTTCGTCCGCTTCGGGTGCCTCGGACTTCTCGTGGATGGTCAGAGCGTCACGCCAGCACGCACGCGCACGATCAGCCTGACCGAGAGCGCTGAGCGAGCGTCCCAGAAGCGTGAGGATGTTGGCTCGCATCCAGTCCCCGCCGATGCTTCCCGTGGTCAGCGCCAGTTCGGCGTGCTGTGCCGCCTGAGCCGGCCGGCGGGCCGAGAGGTGGACCTGGGCGATGCGGAAGTGAGTGGCTCCTTCCCACAGACGCTGCCGGTTCTCCACGAAGGTCCGCAGCGCGCTGGACAGTTCGTCCAAGGCCTCGGTCTGACGCGCCGCGTGGCTGAGCGCGATGCCCAGGGCGTACCTGGCGTTGGCCAGGCGGAAGGTCAGCCCGAGCTCGTCGTAGATCGTGATTCCCTGGCGCACCAGATCGATTGCCGAGGTGGTGCGGCCCACCGACACCAGGACACGCGAGAGGTTGCAGAGCGCGCTCGCTTCACCGGGCCGGTTGCCGTCGGACCGGAAGGCCCTGATGGCTTCGAGGAGGTGGGCCTCACTGACGGCGCGCTGGTTCTTGCAGTTGGCGATGATGCCCTGCTCGTTGTGGGCGTTGCCCCGCGTCCAGGGGTCCCCGGTCCGGATCCCGAGTTCGATGGCGATGTCGGCCTCCGCACCCGCCTCGTCGAAGCGCCCGGCCCTGCTGAGGACCTGGGCCAGCGTCGTGCGCGCGCGTGCTTCCGCGTGAGCGTCTCCGGCTGCTGCCGTGGCATCCCTCGCGGCGAACGCGGCCGCCTCGTAGCCGAGTGAACTCGCCCCGGATTCCGCCAGGTCCTTCGAAGCGACCAGGAGATCGACACCACGCCGCAACGCGCCCGGCCTCAGGGACTGCCGGACGCATGCCAGGATGCAGGCGGACTCGGAGTGGAGCCAGTCCAGCGCGTTGACGTCGTCGCTGAACTCCTTTCCCGGATGCCCAGTGGACTCCAGGTGATCCACGGTCCGGTCTCCCGGCCGCTCGATCGCGTACACCCCCGCCGCCGTGGCCAGGTAGAAGTCCAGCAGCCGTGAGAGTGCCGCCTCCCGTTCGCCGGCCGGCTGTTCGTCCCGTTCCGCGCACGCACGCGCGTAGAGCCGGACCAGGTCGTGGAAGCGGTAGCGGCCCGGTGCCGCCGACTCCAGCAGGGACGTGTCGACCAGCGACTCCAGGAGGTCCTCCGTGTTCTCCGGCGGCATGTCCAGTACCGCCGCCGCCGCCGCGAGCGAGATGTCCGGGCCGTCCGCCAGGCCCAGCAGACGGAAGGCCCGGGCCTGGGCGGGTTCCAGCTGGCCGTAGCCCAGCTCGAACGTCGCCTTGACCGCCAGGTCGCCCGCCTGGAGTTCGTCCAGGCGGCGGCGTTCGTCGGCCAGTTTGGCCGCCAGGACCGACACGGTCCACGTGCGCCGGGCCGCCAGGCGGGACGCCGCGATCCTGATGGCCAGCGGCAGGAAGCCGCACGCCGCCACCACGTCCAGGGCGGCTTCGCGCTCCGACCCGACCCGTTCCTCGCCCACGATCTTCGTGAAGAGCGCCAGTGCCTCCTCCGGTGACATCACGTCCAGGTCGACCAGATGCGCGCCGGCCAGGTCCACCATCCGGACGCGGGAGGTCACCAGGGCCGCGCAGCCCGGCGTGCCGGGGAGCAGGGGGCGTACCTGCGCCGCGTCGCGCGCGTTGTCCAGCATGAGCAGGACCCTGCGGCCGTCCAGGACGGAGCGGTACAGCGCCGCCCGTTCCTCCAGGGAGTCCGGGATCGCCGAGTCCGTCGTGCCGAGGGCGCGCAGGAAGGAGCCCAGGACCGTCACCGGCTCGGCCGCACGCCCTCCGGCACCCTGGAGGTCGACGTACAGCTGGCCGTCGGGGAAGGCCGTGCGGGCCTGGTGGGCCACGTGGACCGCGAGGGTCGTCTTGCCCACGCCACCGATCCCGGCGAGCGCCGACACCGCCATCACCCGGCCCTCGGAGCCGGAGGCCGAGCCCAGCACCTCGCTCAGCTCCCTCACGAAGGACGCGCGGCCCGTGAAGTCCGGCACCGTCGCCGGGAGCTGGGCCGGGCGGACGGGGACGGCCACCGGTTCCGCCGTGGGGGCGGAGGGTTCCGCCAGGTTCGGATCGGCCCGGAGGATGCGGTGCTGAAGGTCCTGCAGGCCGGGGCGCGGGTCCACGCCGAGCTCGTCGGCGAGCAGGCGGCGCGTGTCGGCGTACACCGCGAGGGCCTCCGCCTGGCGGCCGCTGCGGTACAGCGCCAGCATCAGCAACTCGCGCAGCCGCTCCCGCAGCGGATGCGCCGCCGTCAGAGCGGTCAGCTCCGAGACCGCCTCCGCGTGGCAGCCCTGCTCCAGATCCAGGTCCAGGCGCGTTTCGAGGAGTTGCAGCCGCCATTCCTCCAGGCGGACCCGCTGGGTCTCCGCGTACGGGCCCGGTACCCCGGCCAGTGTCTCGCCGTCCCACAGGGACAGGGCGCGGTTCAGTACGTCCCGCGCGTGACCCAGGTCCCGGGCGCCACGCGCCTTCTCCGCCTCCGTCGCCAACTCCTGCGCCACCGCGAGGTCCAGCGCCCCCTCGCCGAGCCCGCGCACCGCGTAGCCACCGGACTCGCTGACCAGGATCCCGGGGTCCAGCACCTTCCGCAGCCGGGAGGCGTAGGTGCGCACGGCCGCCAGCGCCTGGGACGGCGGCGCCTCGCCCCACAGGGCGTCGATCAGCTCGGCCGCGGTGGCGGTACGGCCCTCGCGCAGCAGCAGGGCCGCGAGGAGGGCGCGCTGCTGAGGGCTTCCGGTGGAGACCGGCTCGTCGTCCCGCCAGGCGCGCACCGGACCGAGCATGCTGAAGCGCAGCGCCGCGAGCTCCGTCGAGGAGCCGGGGCGCCGCTGCTCCGGTCCCCGCGGCACACCGTCCATGCAGTCCCCCTCATGCATCCTGAGCAACTACGCCAGTTTGCCTTCTCATGACGACTGCGTCAGCCTTGCGAGACACCGATCACACGGGGAGCGGCCGGCCACCACCGAGCCCACACATCTTCGTCCTCAGTCGTCCAGATCCACCCGCACCGTGAGCAGTTCCGCTCCGAAGGCCCGTACGGCGGCGCTGTTGAGACGGGGCAGGAGGCGCAGCCGGGCGGCGGGGTCGTCGTCGGGCAGGAGATGGGCGGTGCCGGTGTGCCAGCGGCCCCGGACGCGCACCCGCACCCGGGCGTCCGCCCTGATGTTGCGGACGTACTGCGACCGTTCGCCGAACTCCGACACCAGCCAGAAGGAGTCGCCCACCCGTCGCCCGCCCACCGGAGTGCGGCGTGGCAGACCGGAGACCCGGCCCGTGGTCTCCAGAACCGTCTGGAGCGGCAGCCGGCGCAGGACGGGATTGATCCGGCGCTGAAAGGCGGTGGCGGTCCGGTACTTGCGTGCGGCACGAGAAGTCATCGTGCGTCGAGCCTACCGGCGGCCCGGGAGGACCGGGCCGGTGAAGGCGGCCGGGTCCGGGGTGAGGGTCCCTGCGGGGTGGTGGTGGGGCGACCTCCGTATCGGACGGTGAACTGTCGCGGGAGGCAGGGGAGTCGGCAGTGCGTGCAGGAGGACGCCTGTCCGGTGCCGACCGGTCGGTATGGACAGGCGGGGTGTGTCCGGGTATTGATGGGTGATCGTCCGCGTACGAAAGGCCGCTCATGCGTATCGCCGTCACGATCTTCCTCACCGACGAGACGATCACCCCGGTCCGGCTCGCCCGAGAGCTGGAGCAGCGCGGGTTCGCCGGGCTGTACCTGCCGGAGCACACGCACATCCCCGTCGAGCGGACCAGCCCCTACCCGGCGGGCGGGGAGCTGCCGCGGGAGTACGGCCGCACCCTCGACCCCTTCGTCGCGCTCGGGCAGGCCGCCGCCGTCACCGAGCGGCTGGGGCTCGGCACCGGCATCACGCTCGCCGCGCAGCACGACCCGATCGACCTGGCCAAGCAGATCGCGACCCTGGACCATCTCTCCGGCGGCCGGTTCACGCTGGGGCTCGGCTTCGGCTGGAACGTCGAGGAGGCCGCCGACCACGGGGTGGAGTGGCGTACCCGGCGTGACCTGGTACGCGACCGCATGGGGCTGATGCGGGCCCTGTGGTCGGAGGAACCGACCGCCTACGAGGGGCGGTTCGCGAGCGTAAGGGCGAGCTCCGCGCACCCCAAGCCGGTGCAGAAGCCGCGCGGTCCCGTGGTCGGTCCGCGCACGCTGGTCGGCGGGGCGGCCGGGCCGAAGCTGCTGGCGCACATCTGCGAGTACGCCGACGGCTGGCTGCCGATCGGCGGGCGGGGGCTGACGGAGTCGCTGCCGCTGCTGCGCACGGCCTGGGCCGACGCGGGCCGGGACCCGGAAGCCCTGCAGGTCGTGCCGTACGCCGTCCTTCCCAGCGCCGGCAAGCTGGCCCACTTCGCCGAGCTGGGCATCGAGGAGACCGTGGTGCAGCTCCCGGCGGCGGGGGAGGCGGAGGTGCTGCGGGCGCTGGACGCCTACCAGCCGTTCGTGGACGGCCAGGGGTTCTGATCACCCCGAACGTATGCTCACAGGATGACGACTTCCGCGACCTCCGGAACGGGCGGCCCGACCGAGAACTCCCTGCGCCGCGCCCTCAGACGCGCCCGGGACGGCGTCTCCCTGGACGCCGCCGAGGCGGCGGTCCTGCTCCAGGCGCGCGGTGAGCATCTGCAGGACCTCTCGGCGTCGGCCGCCAGGGTCCGGGACGCGGGGCTGGAGGCGGCGGGGCGGCCCGGCGTCATCACGTACTCGAAGAGTGTCTTCGTCCCGCTGACCCGGCTGTGCCGGGACACGTGCCACTACTGCACGTTCGTCACCGTGCCCGGCAAGCTGCGCCGGGCCGGGCACGGGATGTTCATGTCGCCGGACGAGGTGCTGGACATCGCCCGCAAGGGGGCCGCGGCCGGCTGCAAGGAAGCCCTCATCACCCTCGGCGACAAGCCCGAGGACCGCTGGCCGGAGGCGCGTGAGTGGCTCGACGCGCACGGTTACGACGACACGATCGCGTACGTCCGTGCCATCTCGATCCGCATCCTGGAGGAGACGGGACTCCTCCCGCACCTCAACCCGGGCGTCATGACCTGGACGGACTTCCAGCGCCTGAAGCCGGTGGCGCCCTCCATGGGCATGATGCTGGAGACCACCGCGACCCGTCTGTGGTCCGAGCCGGGCGGCCCCCACCACGGCTCCCCGGACAAGGAACCGGCCGTACGGCTGCGGGTCCTCCAGGACGCGGGCCGCTCCTCGGTCCCCTTCACCTCCGGGATCCTCATCGGCATCGGCGAGACGTACGAGGAGCGCGCGGAGTCACTGTTCGCGCTGCGCAAGGTCTCCCGCGCCCACCACGGCATCCAGGAACTGATCATCCAGAACTTCCGCGCCAAGCCGGACACCGCGATGCGCGGCATGCCGGACGCCGAACTGGACGAGCTGGTCGCCACGGTCGCCGTCGCCCGGCACGTCCTCGGCCCCTCCGCCTGCCTCCAGGCGCCGCCGAACCTCGTCGACTCCGCGTACGGGAGGCTGATCGCGGCCGGTATCGACGACTGGGGCGGGGTCTCCCCGCTCACCATCGACCACGTCAACCCCGAGCGCCCGTGGCCGCGCATCGAGGAACTGGCCGAGACGTCCCGGGCGGCCGGCTTCGAACTGCGTGAACGCCTCTGCGTCTACCCGGAGTTCGTCCGGCGCGGCGAACCCTGGCTGGACCCCCGGCTGCGCCCGCACGTGGCCGCGCTCGCCGATCCGGAGACCGGTCTGGCACGTCCCGACGCCCTCCCGGAGGGGCTGCCCTGGCAGGAGCCGGACGAGGCGTTCACCGCGACCGGCCGCACCGATCTGCACCGCACTATCGACACCGAGGGCCGTACGGGCGACCGCCGTGACGACTTCGACGAGGTGTACGGCGACTGGGAGGCCCTGCGTGAGGCGGCCGCCCCCGGGATGGTCCCGGAGCGCGTCGACACCGATGTGCGCGAGGCGCTGCGCACGGCGGCCGACGACCCGACGCGGCTGACCGACGCGGAGGCCCTCGCCCTGCTGCACGCGGACGGTGCGGCACTGGACGCGCTGTGCCGGGTGGCGGACGACGTGCGCCGGTCGGCGGTGGGCGACGAGGTCACCTACATCGTGACCCGCAACATCAACTTCACCAACGTCTGTTACACGGGCTGCCGCTTCTGCGCCTTCGCCCAGCGCCGTACGGACGCCGACGCGTACACGCTGTCCCTGGACCAGGTCGCCGACCGGGCGCAGCAGGCGTGGGACGTGGGTGCGGTGGAGGTGTGCATGCAGGGCGGGATCCACCCCGACCTGCCGGGCACCGCGTACTTCGACATCGCGCGGGCGGTGAAGGAACGCGTCCCCGGCATGCATGTGCACGCCTTCTCCCCGATGGAAGTGGTGAACGGCGCGAGCCGCACCGGCCTGTCGATCCGGGAGTGGCTGACGGCGGCGAAGGAAGCCGGCCTGGACACGATCCCCGGCACGGCGGCGGAGATCCTCGACGACGAGGTCCGCTGGATCCTGACCAAGGGAAAACTGCCCGCGGCGACCTGGACGGAGGTGGTGACCACGGCGCACGAGCTGGGTATCCGCTCCTCCTCGACGATGATGTACGGCCATGTCGACCAGCCCCGCCACTGGCTCGGGCACCTGCGGACCCTGGCGGGCATCCAGCAGCGGACCGGCGGCTTCACGGAGTTCGTGACGCTTCCGTTCGTGCACACCAACGCCCCGGTCTACCTGGCCGGCATCGCCCGCCCGGGCCCGACGGTCCGGGACAACCGCGCCGTCACGGCGATGGCGAGGCTGCTGCTGCACCCCTGGATCCCGAACATCCAGACGAGCTGGGTGAAACTGGGCGCGGAGGGCGCGGCGGAGATGCTCCGCTCGGGTGCGAACGACCTCGGCGGCACGCTGATGGAGGAGACCATCTCCCGGATGGCGGGTTCGTCCTACGGCTCCTACAAGTCGGTCAGGGATCTGACAGCGGTGGCGGAGGCGGCCGGGCGCCCGTCGAGGCCCCGCACCACGCTGTACGGCGAGGTCCCGGAGGAACGCCGCCGCGCGGCGGAGACGTCGGACGGCCACCTGCCGGAGCTGCTGCCGGTGCTGGACTGAGAGAAGACCCGGGGAGCGCGGGGCCCGGGGAGTGCGGTGGCGCCGGGCCGGGAGTGCGGTGGCGCGGGGCCCGGGAGCGAGGCCCCCGGAGCAGTGCGACTTCCGCATCGGCCGGAGCCCCGGGCGAGCGCGGGGCCCGGGGAGTGCGGTGGCGCGGGGCCCGGGAGCGAGGCCCCCGGAGCAGTGCGACTTCCGCATCGGCCGGAGCCCCGGGCGAGCGCGGCCCCCGGAGGGAGACGGCCGGGGAAGGGCGGGCGCTGGCAGTAGGATGATCCGACGCGCGTTCGGGACCCGTAGCTGAGGAGATGCGTACCGGTGTCTGCCCGTCTTCCTTCGTGGGCCTGGGTGACCGGGCTGACCACGGGCGCGATAGCCGTGGTGGCGGTCCTGACCGTCCAGGCGGACCAGGGCCCGAAGCCCACCGCCGCCACGAGCCGGCCGGGCACGTCGGCGACGGCGGACGCGAAGCCGTCCGCCGCACCGGAGAAGAAGAAACCGGTGGCGGTGCCGGCCGACTCGGGCACGGGCCGCCGGATCGTCTACTCCCTCGGCCAGAAGCGTGTCTGGCTGGTCGACGCCAGCGACGCCGCCCGCCGCTCCTTCACGGTCTGGCCGGGCACGGTCTCCCCGGACCCCGGCTCCTACACGATCGGCACCCGCACGGAGGCCACCACCGGCAGCGACGGCGTGGAGGTCGAGCACATCGTGTACTTCGCCGCCAAGTCCGGTATCTCCGTGGCGTTCTCCAACGCGGTCGACGGCTCCTCGCCCCCGCCCGCGGCCCCGGACGCGAAGACCGGCGGCATCCGCGTGACCAAGGCAGACGGCAGGGCCCTGTGGGACTTCGGTGCGGCGGGCACGACGGTACGGGTGGTCGGGTAGCCGCGAACTCAGACCTTCTCGGCCGTCACCCGTGGATGCCCGGCCGTGAGCAGGCCGATGTCCTCCACGTCGGAGGTCAGGACGGTCACCCTGCCCGGGCAGTGCAGGGCGGTCGCACAGAGCATGGCATCGATGGCGTACTTGTGGCCGTGCAGGCCGGCGGAACGCAGCAGGGTGGCAGCGGACTGGGCGAGCGCCTGGGTGACCGGCTCCACGCGCAGCCGCGAGAGGGTCCATCGCAGTGCGGCATCGTTGATCCTCGGATGGATCACCGCGACCAGCGCCGAGGCCGAGGTGATCACCGGCAGATCCGCCTCCCGGGCAGCCGTCAGCCACTCGTGCACCGCACGGTCCCGCTGGACGGCCTTGGCCAGGCCGTCGCTGTCCAGGACCAGAGCTCCGCTCACGCAGCGGCCCCCGCGTCCGGGCCCTCACCGGTGAGCCGGGCACGCTTGGCCGCGACGGCCTCCGGGTCCGCCGGCCCGTGGACCTCGTCGAAAGCGGCGATCAACTCGTCCAACCGGTCCCGTTCGATCTGCCGTTGAGCAGCCCGCTCCAGATACGCCGAGACGCCCCGCTTGCCCACCCGCTCACGAATCGCGTGCAGGGTTCCCGCGGTGAGGGTGATGGAGACGCCACTGCTGGGGCCGTCGCCGGGAGGGAACGCGGTGTCGTCGTCAGCCATGGGTCGATTATGGCATTGCGAATGCCATAACGTCATGGTGGGGAGGCGCCGCGGCCCTCAGCGGGCGCCCCGCTGATCGGTATGCGTCCCCGGCAGGTGGACGACCAGCAGAACCACGCCACTGAGGACGAAGACGCGGAGGGCCGCGTCCAGGCCGTTCCAGTCCTGCGACTGCCACATCGCGAACCACTCGCCGCCGATCGCCATGAAGCCGGCGCCGAACAGGAGCATGACCATCAGCAGACCGTAGGTGGAGAAGCGGCGGGCGCGCGGGTGGTCGTGGCGGGCCCAGAGCCAGGTGCCGTACATGAGGACCAGCGCGGCGGCCGTCTCCCAGACGATGATCAGGACGTACGCGGCGTCCTGCACGCCCTCGTTCGTGATCGCGCGCCACATCAGGTCGTCGTCCTTGAACGTGGTGTCCATGGCGAGGACATGCCGTACGAACTCCTGGTTCGTCCCGAAGTCCGTGATGTTCCCCAAGGAGACCAGCGCCATGTACAGGGCGACGGAGGCGGTGAGGAGGGTGGCGGCGAGGGACAGCGCGCCGCGTGGTGTCGTGGAGGTCATGGCGGTTCAATTCCCTTTGCCGGGGCCCGTATCCCGTACGGGGTGAGCCAGAATGAGGTCGGTCGGACACGGACGAGGGGACGTACGCGTGGCGCAGGCACGGCTGTCGATGCAGCAGATCGTCCAGCAGCGCCGACGCGCCGGACTCGTGGCCCGCAGTGCCGAACGCGAGTCCTTCCGGGCGAACTTCGACATCCCGCCCGGGGACGCGGGCCACCGTTTCCTGTTCCACGTGCACGGCAACGCCGGTGTCGGAAAAACCCGCCTGCTCAGGGAGTTCGAGCACATCGCCCGGGAGCAGGGCGCGTTGACCTCGTACGTCGACGAGAGCGTGGGCGGCGTCCCCGAGGCGCTGGAAGTGATGTGCCGCCAGTTCGCCGCGCGGGGACACCGGTTCAAGAACCTGGAGCGGCTGCTGGCCGCACACCGTGAGCGGCGCCACGAGGCGGAGCTGGCCGCCCTCGCCGCGCTGGAACCCGGACCCGACAGCGGCCCGTCCGCCGGCAGCATGGCGGTCGCGCGGGCCGGGCTGGCCGGGCTGGGACTCATCCCGGGCGCCGGTGCCTTCGCCGGGGTCCTCGACCCCACCCGACTCGCCCAGGGCGCCGACCGTCTGCGCACCGGCCTCAGCGCCCGCTTCCGCACGTACGAGGACGTACAGCTGGTGCTCTCCCCGGAGAGCGTCCTCACCCCGGTACTGGCGGACGAGCTCAACGGTGCCGCCGCCGACGTCCCCTGGATCGTCCTGTTCTTCGACACCTACGAGCGCACCGGCCCCCTCCTCGACGCGTGGCTGCACGACGTCATGACCAGCGAACGGTACGGGCCCTTCCCCGCCGCGGTCGTCGTCGTCACCGCCGGTCAGCGTCCGGTCGACACGGCCCGCTGGGGGGCCTTCGCGGACTTCATGACCACCCTCCCGCTCCAGCCTTTCACCGAGGCGGAGTCGCGGGGGCTCCTCGCCGACCGGGGCGTCACGGCGGAACCGGTCGTCGCCGAGGTGCTGCGGCTGACCGGCGGTCTGCCGGTGCTCGTCTCCATGCTCGCCGGAACCGGCCCCACCGGTCCCGACGACGTGGCCGACCCCAGCGCCACGGCCGTGGAGCGGTTCCTGAAGTGGGAGCCGCACCCGGTCCGCAGGGCCGCCGCCCTCGCGGGCGCGCTGCCGCGCCGACTGGACGCGGACGTGTTCCGCGAGGTGGCCGCCTGCGAGGAGGAACAGCTCGACGAGCTGTACGCGTGGGTGGCCGGCCTGCCGTTCGCCGACGATCACGGGGGTCGGCTCCGCTACCACGACGTCGTCCGCGCCCCGATGCTGCGGCTCCAGCGCGGCCGCTCCCCGCGCGGCTGGGCGGAACGCCAGCGGCGGCTGGCGGACGTCTTCCGGCGGTGGCGCGAGGAGTCCGAGGCCGGACGGGACGCGGGGAGGCTGTGGGCCGACGAGGAGTGGTGGGAGCTGCGGACGGCGGAGCTGTACCACCGCCTGTGCGCCCGGGACCGGGAGGCG
This sequence comes from Streptomyces sp. NPDC031365, assembly GCF_055569765.1. Taxonomy (NCBI): domain Bacteria; kingdom Bacillati; phylum Actinomycetota; class Actinomycetes; order Kitasatosporales; family Streptomycetaceae; genus Streptomyces; species Streptomyces sp. NPDC031365. Next base: position 326,296 of record NZ_JBVIIM010000001.1, read on the forward strand.
CTGTCCGAGGTGATGCACGACCTGGTGGAGGCGTGCGACCAGGGGGAGGCCGCCGCGGCGCGCTGGGTCGGGGTCCTGGAGGACGCCGGACGGGACGCCGACGTGCCGGGCCTGGCCTCGTGGGGGCGGCAGCTGTCGGGAGCGCTCGCGGCCGGCGGCACCCGGGCGGTCCTGACGGAGCTGCTCGCCGCGACCGCCCCCGTACCGTCGACCGCGCCGGGAACCGCCCTGCCCCGGGCCGTCCCCGCCGGTGACCCGCACGACCCGCCGCGCTGGGACGCCCCGCCCCCCGGGCCGGACACGTGGCAGCCCGACGAACGGCTCCGGGAACCCGGCGACTGGGACGTGACACTTCCCCCGCACCTCCTGGCGCGGATCCACCGCGACCGCGCCCTCTCCCACGCCGCCCGGAGCGAGTACGAGGCCGCCGTCACCGAGCTGGGCCGGGCACTCACGCTGACCCCGGACGACGCCGGAACACGTGCCCTGCGCGGCGAGTACGGGCGCGTCCTCGGACGCCACGCACAGGCGGCGGTGGATCTGGAGCGGGCCGTGGCCCTCAACCCCGCCGACGAGTACGCCTGGGCCTCCCTCGGGGCCACCCGCCTCGTCCACGGCGACCCGCAGGCGTCGCTCACCGCACTGAACCGTGCGCTGGAGCTGAAGCCCGACTACCCCTGGGCGCTGATCCGCCGCGCCCGCGTGTGGCGCGAGCTGGGCGACGCCGGACGCCGGCTCGCCGACCTCGACCGGGCCGTCGCCCTGGACCCCGACTCCCCGTGGGCCCACTGCGAACGCGGCGACGCGCTCCACACCGCCGGGCTGGACGAGGAGGCCCTCGCCGCCTACGACCTCGCCCTCACCCTCGACCCCGGGTACGCGTCGGCGTACGCGAGCCGGGGGGTCTCCCGCTTCAGCCTCGGCCGGTCCGGGGAAGCCCTGGCCGACCTGGACCGTGCCCTGGAGATCGACCCGTCCTACGCCTGGGCGCGCACCCAGCGCGACACGGTCGTACGCCACCGTGACGGTTGATATCGACCACATCCGATCACTCGGGTCACATTCCGCATACCGATCGGCCCTCTGAACCGACCGTCCGCGTTCGACTACAGTGCTGGGCGTCGTACGTACGGGCGGTCCCCGGGAGGTCTTGGTGGCTGGTACTGCCGGGCCCGTGTGGGGGCGCCCTGAGCAGCAGGACTTCCGCAGCCGGGTGCGCGGGACGATGCTCGGGGTGGCCGTCGGGGACGCGCTGGGCGCGCCCGTGGACGGCATGGCGATCGAGGGGATCCGGGAGGCGCACGGCGCGGAGGGCGTCGCCGAACTCACCCCCGCCTACGGGCGGCGCGGTGCCGTCACCCACCACACCCAGCTCACCCTGTTCACCGTGGACGGCCTGATCCGCGCCCAGGTGCGGCGCGACACCGGCGCCTGGCATCCGCCGACCGACCTGCACCGCGCGTATCTGCGCTGGGCCGCCACCCAGCGGGACTGGGGCCCCGACGAGCGGCGCAAGGACGACGGCTGGCTGGCGCGGGAGGAGTGGCTGTACGCCCGCCGTGACCCCGCCCGGACGCTGCTGCTCGGGCTCGGGGACGAGACCATGGGGACGCTCGAGGCGCCGAAGAACCCCGGTGGGGCAGGGCCGGAGGCCGCCGTGCGGTCCGCGCCCTTCGGACTGCTCGTCGGCTGGGAGCCGCAGCTCGTCGCCCAGCTCGCCGTGGAGTGCGCGGCGCAGACCCACGGCCATCCGGTCGCCTGCCTCGCGGCGGGCGGGTACGCCGTGATCGTGCACGCGCTGGCCCGGGGCGAGAGCCTGGACACGGCGGTCCAGCGCACGCTCGCGCTGCTGGCCGCGCGGCCGGGACACCAGCCGGTGTCGGACGCACTCCAGCACGCGCTGGGCGCGGTACGGCAGGGGATGCCCAGTCCCGAGCGGGTGACGGAGCTGGTCGGGAACGCCACCGCCGAAGGTCTGCTCGCCGCCGCCGTGTACTGCGCGCTGGTGGGGGAGGACGTACGGCACGGGCTGTGCCTCGCCGTCAACCAGGACGGGCCCAGCGCCGCCGCCGGCGCCCTGACCGGCGGGCTGCTCGGGGCCCTGCACGGCGAGACGGCCCTGCCGCCGGCCTGGCTGGCCGAGCTGGAGGGCCGTCCCACGATCCTGGAACTCGCCGACGACTTCGCGATGGAGATGACCCAGGGCCCCGCGCTCCACGGACCCGCGGGATCCTCCCCGGCGTGGCTGGCCCGCTACCCACGAGGAGCCTGACCTTCCCGGCGGTCCGTGCCCGAAGGAGGCGCGGCGCTGTGCCGTCGTGCGGCTCCGCCGCGTGGGCGCGGTCCGGGGTTGTGCCCGAAGGGGCGCGGGGAACTGCGCGAAGGGGGTCCGGGGCGCAGCCCCGGGACGGGACGGGAAGGGGCGGCGGGGGCGAGGAATCCCAGGGGCGACGAAGGGAGATGCCGGAGAGCCACCAGGGCATCGTGCCGCCGGCCGCGAAGAACGCTGGTTTGGCTGAATCGCGTTCATGTTCATGAACTGGCGGGAGGTGTGCGGGATCCCGCTCCGGGAGTGTGGTCGGATGACCCGGGCCGGCCGGGTCAGCGCAGCTCGTCGGGGCAGGGCGTACCCCGCTCCCCCCACTTGTAGGGAGCCGCCAGGCGGTACGTCCCCGGCTCCGGCGCGAGCAGCGTCGTCCACCGGTCGCCGTTCGCGTCCTCCTCCGTCTCCATCAGACAGCCGTGGACGTTCTCGTACGACCGCGGCTCGCCCTCCGGGCGGTTCTCGGACTCCTCCGTCTCCTGCGGAGGGTCCAGCGCCGTGCCCTCGGCGTCGACGAGGCCCAGCCACGGCGAGTACGGGACACGGACCAGGATCCGGCCCGCCTTCTCCACCCGCAGGGTCCACTCACCCTGCTCGGCCCGCTCCACGACCGTGTTCGGCTCCGCCAGCGGGGTCGGCCCGTCCACCGCGAACAGCTGCCAGTTCGCGTCGCCCCAGATCTGCTCCAGATACGGCAGCCCGCGCTGCACCAGCTCCCGCTCCCGCTGGCCGCCGTCACCGTCCGGCTCGTCCTTCGGCAGCACCACGAAGTGCACGCCCCAGCGCTTCAGCCACTCGCGGTAGTTCGCCGAGTTGAGGGTGTCGTCGTAGAAGAGCGGGTTGCGCTCCATGTCGGCCTGCCGGTTCCAGCCCCGGGCCAGGTTGACGTACGGGGCGAGGGCGGACGCCTCACGGTGCGAGCGGGCCGGGACGACCTCCACCCGGCCCCGCTCGGCCCCGACCTCCTGAAGCTCGTTCACCAGCGGCGCCAGCTCGCGCGCCCAGGACGCGCGCGGCGTGGTGTGCACGACGTCGTCGACCGACTTGAAGCCGATCCAGCCGTTGAAGCCGACAACGGCGACGACCAGCAGGTACCACGTGCGGGACTTCGGCACCGCGAACGGCAGCGCCGCCACCAGCGCCACACCGCCGAACAGCATCGCCAGCCGCGTCATGTTCGAGCCGATCTGCGAACTGATCAGCCAGACCAGCACGATCCCGAGCCCGTACACCGCGGCCGTGATCCGTACGGTCCTCCACTCCCGCGGCACCAGGAGGTACACCAGGACCGAGTACAGCAGCGGCAGGATCACCGAACCGATGCCCATCGGCTGCGTCCCCGAGAACGGGAACAGCCACGCCGACACCGCCACCACCGCGGTCGGTGCCAGCCCCAGCGCCCACGCCCCCGGCAGGCGCTTCTGCAGAAACAGCGCCATCGCCACCAGGCCCACGAACAGCCCCGCGACCGGCGAGGCCATGGTGGCCAGCGCCGCCAGCGGGGCCGCGCACAGGGCCTTCGCCCAGCGCCTGTAGCGCCACCGGTAGGGCCAGCAGAAGACGACGGCGACCGCGCCGAGCGCGAACATCGTGCCGAGCCCGTACGTCACCCGCCCCGAAGCGGCGTTGCACAGCAGCGCGAACACCCCCGCGAGCGCCGCCCACAGGGGGTTGCGCACGACCCGGCTGCGCATCAGCACCAGCGTCAGCAGCCCGGCCGACACCGTCCCCGCGATCATCATCGTCGTCCGCACCCCGAGCACGGACATCAGATACGGCGACACCACGCTGTACGACACCGGATGCATCCCGCCGTACCAGGCGAGGTTGTACGCGGAGTCCGGGTGGCGGCCGACGAACTCCGCCCACGCGTCCTGTGCCGCCAGGTCGCCGCCGCTGTTGGCGAACGTGAAGAACCAGACGATGTGCAGCAGGCCGGCGAGAGCGGTGACGGACAGTACGGGGTGCCGCAGCATGCGGGCGCGCACGGCGAGGACGGCGGCCATGGGGGCGCCGGGGGTGTCACCGGTGCGGTCCGGGGAGCTCGGGGAGCTCGGGGAGCCGGGAGTGTCCTCGGCGTCCTGGGCGGGGCCCTGTGTTCCGGACACGGGTATTCGCGGACCGGATCCCGGATCCGGGTCGGCGTCGTCGGCGCGTGTCGGCTCCGCTGTGGCCACCTGAAGGCACTCCCCGTGTCCCGTTCCCTGCCCGTTCCCTGCCCGTTTCGTGACGCTAGCACGCACCCCGCCGGCCGTCGCCCGGGTAGGCGTGGGCCCGCGGGGTGCGGGTGTACTGCGCCGGGGCCGTCTCAGAGGAGACGGGTCAGCTTGTCCGCGAAGCCCGGCTCCACGAGGTCTTCCTGGAGCGCGACCGGCACCTTGACGGCACCGCTCGTACCGTCGCCCACGGTGAGCGTGCCCACCGTCGTACCGGCCTTCGCCGTGTGCGGCAGCTCCTCACCGGCGAACGTCAGCTTCACCGACAGGCCCGCCCAGCCGACGGCCTTGACGTCCTCGGTGACGACGACGGGCGTACGGCCGCCGAGACCGTCGTCCGCGTAGCCGACGACGTCGCCCTTCTTCAGGATCGTCGCCGACTCCAGCGCCTCCTGGGCGGCCCGCATCAGCTGGTCGCCCGCGGACAGGGCACCGCCCAGGATGGTGTTGTCCGCGCCGCCCTCGGGCTGGCGCACCACCGCCCCGATGATCCGGTGGGTCTCGCCGGCGACGTCCTTCTTGGCGGCGAAGGAGAGGTTGCCGAGCGCGGAGGTGGTCGTACCGGTCTTGATGCCGACGACGTCGTTGTGGCCGACCAGCCGGTTCCAGTTGCCGTGCTTGACGCCCTTGTAGTCGATGTACTCCATCATCGCGGCCACCTCGCGGAACGCGGGCTGCTTCATCGCGGCCCCGGCCAGCTTCACCTGGTCCACGGCGGTGCTCACGGTGGTGTTGTTCAGGCCCGACGGATCGGTGTACGTCGTGTTGGTCATACCGAGGTCCTTCGCGGCGTCGTTCATCTTCTCGACGAACGCCTTCTCGGAGCCGGCGTCCCAGCGTGCGAGCAGCCGCGCCACGTTGTTCGCGGACGCGATCAGAATGGCCTCGATCGCCTCCCGCTGGGAGATCTCGTCGCCCTCGGTGACATCGACGGTCGACTCCTGCCCGGCGTCGGACTGCTTCTCGGCAAGCTCGTCGATCTTGATCGGCGGACCCTCGGCGCCGCTCTTGAGCGGGTGGTCACGCAGGATCACGTACGCCGTCATGACCTTGGCGACACTGGCGATCGGTACGGGCTTCTGCTCACCGGAGGAGCCGAAGGTGCCGATGCCGTCGACGCTCAGCGCGGCCTGCCCCTTGGCCGGCCACGGGATGTCGGGCTTGCCGCCCTCGAAGGTGTAGCTGTCTTCGGCGGTGAGCTCCAGCGTGGGCACCGGGAGCGGACGGACGTTCTGCGCGACCGCGAAGACGATCACCAGCAGCAGGACCAGCGGCGTCCAGATCTTGACCCGCCGCACGGCCGTACGCAGAGGGGTCTGCGGGGGCGGCGGGGTGTTGGTCAGCTCGGCCAGCAGATCCAGCGGCGGCTTCGGCGGCAGCGGCTGCTGCGTCGTCCGCTCCGGCCCGATCTGCGGGAGCGAGGTGGTGGCCTCGGCGGGTGGCACGGCGCGCGGCGCGGTGGTGGCGCCGGTGGTGCGCGGGGGCTTACGGGCGGCGGGGTCGTCGAGTTCCCTCAGCGCGACGAACCTGCTGGTCCGCTCGGCTTCCGCGGTGCTCTTCGCGTCGCCGCCCTCGGATTCGTCCTTGGCGCCCGTGTCGCCCGTGTCGCCCAGCTTGAGCATGGTGGTGGGCTGATCGACGGAGGGCGGCCGGGTGCGGAAGACGGCGGTGGGCTGATCGCCGGGCCCCTTGGCCCCGGCGCCTGGCCCGGAGCCGGCATCCGAGGGCCCGTCGTCCGCTCCGGGGGCGGACTTGCCGGAGGCGGCGGGCCCGCCCTCGCTGTCGCCCTTCGACGGTCCCGGGGCGGGGCCCGAGTCGGGGTCGCCGCCCCGCTCGGCCGACTCCGGCCCGGGGGCCTCGTCGTCCGCCGCTGCGGGGTCGCTGCCGGTCCTGGTGTCCTGGCCCTCCCCGGCCTCCGCGGCCTCCGCGGCCTCCCCGGCCTCCCCGGCCTCCGCGGCCTCCGCGGGTGCGTGGCCGGCGCCCTGGACGCCGTCCTCGCGGGCGGTCCGGGTGCCGGTGTCGTCGGAGACGGCGACTGAGTCGTCCGTGTCCGTGGGGGCGCTGGTGGGCCGGGCGTTCTGGGTGTCCTGGGCCCTGGGTTCGGACGGGGTGTCGTCCTCGGGGTCGGGTGACGCCGCCCGGGGGCTGTCGTCCGTGCGGGTGTCCGTGGGGGCGCCGCTGTCACGGGGCTCGACGTCCTCGTCGGCCGCGGAGGCGGCGGATGCCTCGTTCGCGGCGTCCTCGGGCCCGTCCCCGTCCTCGTCCACGTCCCCGTCGCGGGACGCGTCGTCGGCGGAGGCGGCGGATGCCTCCTTCTCGCCGCCGCCGTCGGAGGTGCTGCGCGCGGCCGGGACCGTACCGGCACCCGCACCGGTGTCGTCGGAAGCACCGTCCGTCACCGGGACCGTACCGGCGTCGTCGGAGGCGTCGCCCGCCGTATCCGTATCCGTGTCCGTATCCGTGTCGGTATCCGTATCCGTGTCGGTATCCGTATCCGTGTCCGCCGAGACGGGTTCCGCGTCGCGCACCTCCCCGTCGGCCTCCCGCCCGGCGTCGCTGTTCAGGTCCTCGGCCGGCTCCGCCGAGCGGACCCACGCGGCGACCGCCTCGCGCAGTCTGCCGTCGCCCTCCGCCGGAGACTCGCCCTCGCCCTCCGCAGGAGAGGACACGTCGTCGGGCACCGACAGGACCCGGGTGGCCGTGTCGGCGGTCCCGCGGGTTTCCGAGGGGGCGGCATCGCGCGCCACCGCCAACCGGGGATCCCGCTTCCCGGGAACCGGACCCGCGCTCCCCGACGTCGGTTCTGCCGACGACTCGCGCTGCTTCGACCTGTCGGGGGACTCGCCCGCCACCGATGCCTCCTCCATGCGCCGCACGCCTCGCGTGCGCCATCCGAACCGTGAAACCGTGAACCGCCCGCTCACGACAACGCTCCGCAGCGCTGTCCGAACCATGTACCAGTGTCCTGTGTGCGGGCTTACCCCACGCGGTAGACGAGAACGACATACCTACCGGTTCCCTTACGAACTGGTCACGCACCCTCGACAGACCAATGTGAGAGGGGTCACCCTGTCAGACATCCACGCGGGGAGGCATGGATGGGCAGGAGCCGCAGAACAATTCCGGAGGAGCTTCTGCTGCTGGCACTGGACCCGACCACGGGTACCACTGCACAGCCGCAGTCGCTCGACCTCGGTCTGGCCGGAGCACAGCTAGTGGAGCTGGCGCTGGCCGGACGGATAGCCCCAGACGGGGATCGTATCGCCGTGGTGGTACCACGGCCGACTGGAGACCCAACACTGGACTGCGCGTTGGAGTTGCTGCGAAGGCGTGGCGCTCCCGTACGGGCGGTCCACTGGATCGGCGGGCCGCGTCTCGGGCTGCGCCAGACCTACCTCTCGCATCTGGAGCGGTGCGGCATGGTGCATGCCGTGGCCGGACAGATGTGCGGGGTGCTGCCGACGACTCGCTACCAGGCGACGGACACCGAGATCAGCCGGGAGATCAGGGCCCGGCTGGACTCCGCGATCCGCACCGGCGTTCCGCCGGACCCGCGGACCGCGGCGCTCGCCGCACTGGCGCACGCGGTCGGTCTCGGCAAGCACCTGTATCCGGGGAACGAGGGGCGCTCCTCACGTTCCCGGTTGCGGGATCTGATCCGGCACGACCCGATGGGCGGACTCGTCGCGCACGCGGTGATGGACGTCCAGAACGGTGCCGCGGCCCAGCCGCGCCGCAACTCCGCACCGGCCGGCCGGCAGGCCACCGCCGGTGGCAGGGGCGCACCGGAACCCGCCCGAGGTGTTCCGGCGCAACCACTCCGAGGATCCATGGCACGCGCCGTGGCCCACTGAGTCGTACGTCCCCCAGGGCCGCACGGCACGGCAACCACGGATCCACGGCAGCGCAGACCCGGTCACGGGAACCACTGTCCGGGGGGGGGGGGGGGGGGGGGGGGGGTCCTCCCCCCCCCCCCCCCGGGGGCGGGGGGGGGGGGGGGAAGAAACGAACCCCGGCACGAAGGGTGGCTCTTCTTTGTCCTCCCCCCTCCCC